>NZ_AMXE01000117.1 GCF_000310205.1 Thauera linaloolentis 47Lol = DSM 12138
CTGGGGCCGGCGTGCGAGCCGGGGCGGGCGTGGTTCGCGCGCCTGTGGGCGGCGGCGCGGCCGGTGGTGGCCGGGCGGGCGGCGCACACGCCGCGCATCTGGAATACCTGATCAATTGTGTTGCAGGCGGCGCCGTGCGCCGCGGAGAGGACGATGGAACTGACGCCACGCGAGAAGGACAAGCTGCTGATCTTCACCGCCGGCCTGCTGGCCGAGCGGCGGCGCGCCCGGGGGCTGAAGCTGAACTACCCCGAGGCGGTGGCGCTGATCACCTGCGCCATCCTCGAAGGCGCGCGCGACGGGCGCACGGTGGCCGAGCTGATGGGCCACGGCGCGACGCTGCTGGCACGTGAGGACGTGATGGAAGGCGTGCCGGAGATGATTCCGGACATCCAGGTCGAAGCGACCTTTCCGGACGGCACCAAGCTGGTGACCGTGCATGCGCCGATCGTGTGAGGAGAAACAGCATGATCCCCGGAGAATTCTTCGTCGCCGACGGCGACATCGAACTCAATGCCGGCCGCGCCACGCTGGGCCTGGCGGTGAGCAACACCGGCGACCGCCCGATCCAGGTCGGTTCGCATTACCACTTCGCCGAGACCAATGCCGCGCTCGTCTTCGACCGCGCGGCGGCGCGCGGCTTTCGGCTGAACATCGCGGCGGGCACGGCGGTGCGCTTCGAGCCGGGGCAGTCGCGCACCGTCGAGCTGGTGGCGCTGGCCGGCGGGCGCGAGGTGTACGGCTTCAACGGCGAGGTCATGGGTGCGCTGGACGCGCCCCGCGACCCCCGGCGGGAGGGCTGAGCGATGGCGAAGATATCGCGCCGCGCGTACGCGGAGATGTTCGGCCCCACCGTGGGCGACAAGGTCCGGCTGGCCGATACCGAGCTGGTGATCGAGGTCGAGAAGGACTGGACGCTCTACGGCGAGGAGGTGAAGTTCGGCGGTGGCAAGGTGATCCGCGACGGCATGGGCCAGGGCCAGGACGTCGCAGCCAATGTGGCGGACACGATCATCACCAACGCGCTGATCGTCGATGCGGTGGCCGGCATCGTCAAGGCCGACGTCGGCCTCAAGGACGGACGCATCTGGCGCATCGGCAAGGGCGGCAACCCGGACATCCAGCCGGGGGTGACGATTCCGGTCGGCGCCGGCACCGAAGTCATCGCCGGCGAGGGCCTGATCCTGACCGCGGGCGGCATCGACAGCCACATCCACTGGATCTGCCCGCAGCAGATCGACGAGGCGCTCAACAGCGGCGTGACCACCATGCTGGGCGGCGGCACCGGGCCGGCGACCGGCACCTATGCCACCACCTGCACGCCGGGGCCGTGGCACATCCACCGCATGCTGGAGGCGGCGGATGCCTTTCCGATGAACATGGGCTTCTTCGGCAAGGGCAACGCCAGCCTGCCGGCACCGCTGAAGGAGCAGGTCGCGGCGGGCGTGATTGGGCTGAAGCTGCACGAGGACTGGGGCACGACGCCGGCGGCGATCGACAACTGCCTGACGGTGGCCGACGAGATGGACGTGCAGGTGGCGATCCATTCCGACACGCTGAACGAGTCCGGTTTCGTCGAGGCCACGCTGGCGGCGTTCAAGGATCGCACCATCCACACCTTCCATACCGAGGGCGCGGGCGGTGGCCATGCGCCGGACATCATCAAGGCGATCGGCCGTCCCAACGTGCTGCCGTCCTCGACCAACCCGACACGGCCCTACACCGTCAATACCATCGACGAGCACCTCGACATGCTGATGGTGTGCCACCACCTCGACCCGGCCATCGCCGAGGACGTGGCCTTCGCCGAGTCGCGCATCCGGCGCGAGACCATCGCCGCCGAGGACATCCTGCACGACAGCGGCGCGTTCTCGATGATGTCGTCCGATTCGCAGGCCATGGGCCGCGTCGGCGAGGTGGTGATCCGCAGCTGGCAGACCGCGCACAAGATGAAAGTGCAGCGCGGCCCGCTGCCGCAGGACGAGGGCCGCGGCAACGACAACTTCCGCGTGCGGCGCTACATCGCCAAATACACGATCAACCCGGCGATCACGCACGGCATCGCGCACGTGGTGGGTTCGGTCGAGGCAGGCAAGCTCGCCGACCTGGTGCTGTGGCGGCCCGCCTTCTTCGGCGTCAAGCCGAGCCTGGTGCTGAAGGGCGGCATGATCGCCACGGCGGCGATGGGCGACCCCAACGCCTCGATCCCGACGCCGCAGCCGGTGCATTACCGGCCGATGTTCGGCAGCTTCGGCGGCGCGCTGAAGACCTCGGTCACCTTCGTCTCGCAGGCCGCGCTGCACGACCCGGCGGTGGCGGCGCTCGGCCTGCGCAAGCCGCTGGTGGCAGTGCAGGGCTGCCGCACGGTGCAGAAGCGCGACATGGTGTTCAACGATGCCACGCCGGCCATCGACGTCGACCCCGAGACCTACGTCGTGCGCGCTGACGGCGAGCTCCTGGGCTGCGAGCCGGCGGACACGCTGCCGATGGCGCAGCGCTATTTCCTGTTCTAGCGCGGCGATGCCCGAGGCCGCGCGTTCCTTGTCCTCCTCATCCATCCATATGCAGAAGAACACCGACATGTCTGCCGAACCGGCTGCCGCCGACGTCCTGCTCATCGAAGCGCTTTACGACGGCGCCGAGCACGCGGCCGAGGCGCTCGAACTCGATTTCAACCTGCGCACCAAGAGCCGCCTGCGCGCGAAGCTGGCCTCGGGCGTCGAGGCCGGGCTGTTCCTGCCGCGCGGCACCATCCTGCGCGGCGGGCAGAAGCTGCGCGCGAACGACGGCCGCATCGTCGAAGTCCGCGCCGCGCCCGAAGAATTGATCGAGGCCCGCTGCGCCTCGGCGGTCGAACTCGCGCGTGCCGCCTACCATCTGGGCAACCGCCACGTCGCCGTGCAGGTGGGCAGCGATGCGGGCGGCGGCTGGCTGCGCATTCAGGCCGACCACGTGCTCGAAGGCATGCTCGCCGGGCTGGGCGCGCAGCTCGTGAAGCTGCATGCGCCGTTCGAGCCCGAGGCCGGCGCCTATGCCCATGGCCACCAGCACCCCGGCGACGGCAGCGGCGCGCGCATCCACCTGATGGCGGGGCGCTGAACATGGGGGCGCTGGCCGTTCCGCACGCGGCGGACGGCAGCCTGCTGCCGCTGCTGCGCCTGCTGCAGTTGAGCAGCCCGGCGCTGCCGGTGGGCGCCTACACCTATTCGCAGGGGCTGGAGTGGGCGGTGGACAGCGGCGCGGTGCGCACCGAGGCGGAGGTCGCGGCGTGGATCGGCGGCCTGCTGGAATGGAGCCTGGCGCGCTTCGAGGCGCCGCTGCTGGCCTGCCAGATCGCGGCCTGGCGCGCCGGCGACGACGCCGAGGCCGTTCGCCTCAACGACGATTTTCTCGCCAGCCGCGAAAGCGCCGAACTGCGCGCCGAGACCGTGCAGATGGGCTGGTCGCTGGCACGCCTGCTGGCCGGGCTGGATGCCTTCGCCGCACTGCCCGGCTGGCGCGCGCGCCTGCTCGCGGTCGATACGCCGGCCTTCCCGACGGCGTGGTCGGCTGCCGCCGCGGCGTGGCGGGTGCCGGCCGGACAGGCGCTGGCGGCCTACCTGTGGGCCTGGGCCGAAAACCAGGTGATGGCGGCGGTGAAGTGCGTACCGCTGGGCCAGAGCGCCGGCCAGCGCCTGCTCGCGGTGCTGGGCGAGCGCATCGCGCCGCTGGCGGACGGGGCGCTGTCTCTGCCCGAGGCGCGCTGGAGCAACTACACGCCTGGCCTGGCGATCGCCAGCAGCCGGCACGAAACCCAATACACGAGGTTGTTCAGATCATGAGCATGCAGTTTCCGGATCATGCCGCGGCAGGCCATCGCGGCCCCCTGCGCGTCGGCATCGGCGGCCCGGTCGGCTCGGGCAAGACCGCGCTGACGCTGGCGCTGTGCCTGGCGCTGCGCGAGCGCTACGACATCGCCGTCGTCACCAACGACATCTATACCGCCGAGGATGCGCAGTTCCTGGTGCGCAACGAGGCGCTGGCGCCGGAGCGCATCATCGGCGTCGAGACCGGCGGCTGCCCGCACACCGCGATTCGCGAGGATGCGTCGATCAACCTGGAAGCGGTGGACCGCCTCAACGCGCGCTTTCCGGGGCTGGACATCATCTTCGTCGAGTCCGGCGGCGACAACCTGGCGGCGACCTTCTCGCCCGAGCTGTCCGACCTGACGATCTACGTCATCGACGTGTCGGCCGGCGACAAGATTCCGCGCAAGGGCGGGCCGGGCATCACCCGCAGCGACCTGCTGGTGATCAACAAGATCGACCTCGCGCCGCTGGTCGGCGCCTCGCTCGAAGTCATGGCCCGCGACGCGCGCAGGATGCGCGGCCCGCGCCCCTTCATCTTCTCCAACCAGAAGAGCGGGCAGGGGCTGGCGGAGATCATCGCTTTCATCGAGCGCCAGGGCATGCTGGCGGCGGGTTGAGGCCGCGGCGTCAGGGCCAGTCGGCGAAGCTGCGCAGCGTGTCCTCGCTCCTGTCGCTGCGCTGGCGGGCGATGTTGCTGCGGTAGCGCGCGGGCGGACTGCCGGTGCGGATGCGGAAGAAGCGCGTGAAATGCGTGGTGTTGCGGAACCCGAGGTCGGCCGCGATCTGCTCGATGCTCAGGCCGGAGCGGATCAGTTGCAGGCAGGCCTCGTGCGCGAGCCTGTCGTGCACCAGGTCGAGGGGCGGGCGCTTGAGCGTGCGCACGCAGATGTCGTGCAGGCGGTCGTGCGACAGCCCCAGCGCCTCGGCGTAGCGCGCGATGCGCCAGTGCTCGCGGAAGTGCAGCTCGACCATGTGGCGAAAGCGCATCAGCAGCGCGCCCTGGGTGCTGGCCGACTGCTGCCCCACCGCCTCCAGGCCGGACAGGCGCCAGCATTGGATCATGATGACTGCGAGCTGGGCGCTGAGGAAGCGCCACGAGGCGCTGTCTTCGCGCGTGAGTTCGCGCTCGATGGCGCCGAAGGCATGGGCGAGGTCGTCGAACTGCGTCGGGTTGTGCTCACTGCTCGCCACCAGGCGGCGCTCGGCCAGGTAGCGCAGCGGCACCGACTCGGCGCCCTTGCCGATCGCGTCGATCAGCAGCAGGTCGGAGAAGGCGAGGATCTGCGCGGGTGTGCCGGCGGCCAGGCGCAGGAAGTGCTGGGGCTGGACCGAGATCAGCGCCAGCGCGGGGCCCTTGAGTTCGAGCGCGTCCTGCCCGCCGGACAAGGTGGCCTGCCCGGCGGGCAGCAGGATGGCGGCGCGCGGCAGTCCGCCGCGTTCGCTCCACAGCGCATGGCGCCGCGGGCCGAGGGCGCTGGGAAAGCGGCGGAACACGACGTTGGCCTCGATGTGGCGGCGGTAGTGCGCAGAGTCGATCGTTGCCGGCGCATGCATGCCGCCGGGTGGTGCCCCGCGGCTCAGAGCGGGTAGTCCTGCGGCTGGGTCTGGATGCTGATCCAGCGCAGCTCGGTGAATTCGTCGATCGCCGGTTTGCCGCCGAAGCGCCCCCAGCCGCTGGCCTTGAGGCCGCCGAAGGGGATCTGCGCCTCGTCCTGCACCGTGGGGCCGTTGATGTGGCAGATCGCCGACTCGATGCGTCGCGCGACCTGCAGCGCGCGCAGCGTGTCGCGGCCGAATACGGCGGCCGACAGGCCGTAGTCGCTGTCGTTGGCGATCGAGATCGCTTCCTCGATGTCGTCGAAACGCATCACGGCGGCGATGGGGCCGAAGGTTTCCTCGTGGTAGAGGCGCATCGTCGGCGTCACGTGGTCGAGCAGGGTGGCCTGCGCGATGCTGCCGCTGGTGCCGCCGCCGGCGATCAGTTCCGCGCCCTTCTGCACCGCGTCGTCCACCAGCTGGCGAACGCGTTCGGCGGCCTCGATGCTGATCATCGAGCCGAGCGGGCAGCCCGAGGCGCCGGCGGCCAGTGTGCGTGCGCGCGCGGCCAGGCGGGCGATGAAGTCGTCGGCGATGCGGCGGTCGACCAGGATGCGCTCGGTCGACATGCAGATCTGCCCCTGGTTGAAGAACACGCCGAAGGCGGCGGCCTTCACCGCCTCGCCGATGTCGGCGTCGTCGAGTACCAGCAGCGGAGCCTTGCCGCCGAGGCCGAGCAGGCAGGGCTTGAGGTGGCGCGCGCAGCGTTCGGCCACCACGCGGCCGACGCGGGTGGAGCCGGTGAAGCTGACGCGGCGCACGGCCGGGTGCGCGATCAGGGCCTCGACCACGGGGCCGGAATCGGCCGGGGCGTTGAGCACGACGTTGCACACGCCGGGCGGGAAGCCGGCGTCGCGCAGCACGTCGCCGATCAGGCGGTGGGTGAGCGGGGAGAGTTCCGAGCCTTTCAGCACCACGGTGTTGCCGCAGGCCAGCGGCATCGCGATGGCGCGCACGCCGAGCAGCACGGGTGCGTTCCACGGTGCGAAGGCGAGCACCACGCCGGCCGGCTGGCGCAGCACCATCGCCATCGAGCCGGGGCGGTTGGACGGGATGACGTCGCCCTGGATGTGGGTCACCATGGCCGCCGCCTCGCGCAGGATGTCCGCCGCGAGCCGGCAGTTGAAATGCGCCCAGGCGGGCGTGGTGCCGGTTTCGGAGACGATCGCCGCTTCGAAGCGGTCGGCGCGCGCGAGCAGCAGATCGGCCGCGGTGTGCAGCAGGGCCTGGCGCTCGGCGGGCAGCACCTCGCCCCAGGGGCCGAAGGCCGCGGCGGCGGCATCGACCGCGGCCGTGGCATCGGCCACCGAGGCGGCCGCGGCGCGGGTCACGACTTCGCCGCTGACCGGGTTGCGGCAATCGAAGCTGGCATTGCCGCTGGCCGCGAGGTCATTGTTGCTGATGAGCAGGGGGGCGTGCTGCATCTGTCTCTCGTTGTCGTCGCGGGCCGGCGGCGCTCCACGGCGGAATGCAGTCCGTCGCGGCGGCCGGCGCCGCCCGCTTATAGCGGCATGACCGCCTTGAACCAGAACTTGTCGCCGCCGAAGCGGTTCTCGACCCTGGATTCGTGCTGCCACTGGCCGATGAACTGCACGCCCGACGCGTTGGTATAGGTGACGCTCGGTCCGATCGCGAGGACCTGCCCGCGGCGGCCCCCGGACCACAGGCCGGGGCTGGCGGCGAGGCTGCGGCCGTCGAGCCGGTCGTCTTCGAGCTGCTTCAGATAATACCCCGAAAGGCCGACGCCCCATGGGCCGAAGCGCTTGCCGGCCAGGTAGTCGACGTGGAACTCGTCGCCCGAGGCGTATTTCATCCTTTCGGCGCCGGGGGTGAGGCGGAAGCGGGTGTTGCTCGACTTGACGTTGTACATGAACTTGGCGGAAAGCTCCCAGCCGTCCCCGTTCAGCCAGGTGACGGCGAACAGTGGCTCGATGCTCCAGTAGTTGGCGCCGATGCTCTGCGTGGGGTCGCCCTCGCGGTAGCGGCCGGTGGGCAGATTGATGCTCATGCCGACGGCCCAGTGCCAGTCTCCGGCGTGCCAGGACACCACGAAGGGGTCGAAGGTGGCGTCGCCGAGGCCGGCGACCGTATTGCGGCTGCCGCCCAGCGAGACTTCCTGCGACGCCAGCGGCAGGATGGCGTACCAGCCCCAGTTGCCGCCGAGGAGCTTGCGTTCGGACACGTGCACGACGCGCAGGGCGTTGAACCAGGCGTCCGCGCCGGCGCCGGAGACGCGCTTGCCGTCGCCGTTCTTCAGCTTGCCGCTGTAGTAGCCGAAGTAATTGAGGTAGTAGGTGCCCGGCGGCGGCAGCGCGCCGGCCAGCCAGTTTTCGGCGCCGTTGGGGTACTGGTCGGTGCCTTCCTTGGCGCCGGCGGGGGCTGCGGCCAGCGCCAGGCCGGCGAGGGCGCTGGCGGCGAGGCCGCGTTTGAGGGTGTTCATCGTCTTGTCTCCGTGGGGTGTCGTCGCCGCCGCCGCGCGGGGCGCGGGCGTGTTCCCGCCCGCCGTGGCGGGCACGGCGGGTGCTGCGGCGGGCGGGCAGCTCAG
>NZ_AMXE01000118.1 GCF_000310205.1 Thauera linaloolentis 47Lol = DSM 12138
CATCGATGTCGCCCATGGTGTGATCCTCGATGTGGAGCCCACGCCGGCCCACCGGACGGCGGAGGTGGAATCCAGCCGTGCACCCTTGCGCTCGATCGTCAGCCGACCGGACGCAGCCGCTGGCGCCTCCAGCATCTCGGGCGCGTCCAAACCGTCGGTATCAGCAAGGATGATCGGCACGAACGCAGCGGCGCCCAACAGACCTTCGTGGTAGGCCTTGCGCCACGCGAAGATCTGGTTGGCGTTGATGTCGTGCAGGCGCGCAAGCCGCGATACGGAGGCGCCCGGCTGCAGGGACTGCTCGACGACGGCGCGCTTGAACTCGATCGAGTGGCGGCGGTACGGCCCGCGCGGGCCGCGACGCGGATGTTGGTCCAAATTTGTGTCCATGAAATCCATTGTGGGCACAAGGTTGGGTGCCCCCTCCGAGGGGGGATCGTCAGCGACGGCTACGCTCAAGGGAAGACGGCATTGGGCGGACGCTTACTCTTAAGGTGCCGTAGCGTCGATTACAAACTGCGGCAGTCGGCGCATGCGGCCAATGTCGGCACTCAAAACAACGCCTTGAGCGCCGCTACGCCATTCGAGCTGAGTGAGGACTGGACTGATGACAAGTCCGACTTAAACCTGACCGATGAAATACGGTTGTCAGAGATGGTGGGTAGGCTTGGGACATCCTCCATGCGGAACAACATCAACTGCTTTGCCGCCAGTTCGACGTCGAACCTTCGGTCGAGTGCTTCCGAGAAATCGGAGCCCAGTGATTGCACCAAGAGCGCCCACAGCTTCGCTTGCAAAGAGACGTCGTCGTTCAGGCTCACTTCGACCTTCTTCGCCAGGTCGAGTACCCCTTCACCGGCGTTCGCCGCCTTGAGCATCAACGAGACCACATAGCCAGAACCGCCACTCGGCGGCTGCAGTTGATCCAGGGAAAATTCGTGAACGCGGAAAGTCCCGACCGTAGATTTGACTTCGAGCCGCCCTTGTCCCCACGAAAAGTCAAAGGCCTCAGCGTTGTCGTTGTGCCAACGCTCCACAGCTAGGGGCACGTTGCCGCTCGTGGCAATGCAGAACAGTTCGGCCCATATGCCGGATATCTCACGCCCCGCGGGACGAGCCAGCGCACGGAACAGGCTGAGCAGTCGGTTCACGCGTGCCTCAATCTCCGGCGTCTGAGTTGAGGCGGGGAGGTCTGCGATTGCTGCCCTTACACATCGGATGAAAAGTTCGTGCAGTTCTGGCTCGTTGCCCTCGAATCTGATGAGCGCAAACTTGCCAACGACTTCAGCTTCGTCGACATTGAGACGGCATAGCATGCAGAACGCGGCGCTTAGGTGTCGATGCTGTACTACTGGCCGATAAACCGGTTCGCCTTCATCGGCGACAAGAAAGACGGGCGCACCATTCTGGTCCTTGCCCAAGTAGTCCTGCCGAACGCCTGGCAACTGAATTGCGTTGAACGAGTTAGGACTCGTCGCCGGCTCGAGTTGGGTGAAGTCTGCGAGGATGTGCACTATCCGCGCTCCTCGATGATGAGCGGCTGTCTTAGGTTTTTCGGTACGTGCAAAGCGAACCACGGCACTTCTGTAATGTCCGCTCGACTGCTATCGCGCTTGGCGGAGCCCACCGAAAGTTCCCGAACATGAAGTGTGATGCGCTTGGGGGAGAAGTGGCTCTTGTCGTTCACCGACCCAGCTGTATTGCTGAAGTACTGGTTGATAGGTGCCCGCGAGTCAGCCTCCGGGAATCCACGTCCAGCCACGCGTGACCGGTAGGTCTTCGGCATAAAGAACACATCGGCAACGAGGCTAGGGTCCTTCGCAAGCATCGACGCCAACGCAATCAGCATAGCGCTGTGCTCCTCGGCGTCCACAAGGTCTTTCACCTCCACCTTGAGCAAAAGGTCTTGCAGTATCGCCTTTAGCGGCACGCCTTCAACAACAGGCACGGGCGACGTTACGCCAGCCTTGACGAACTGGGGCAAGTCCGATGCGGATATTACCGGGCCATATGCCCGCTTCCATCCGTCAGTGACGGTCTCGAATGTGCTGCGGTTCGCCTTGACAGCGGGAAGGTCGCAGTGAAGTGCGCCAGGCACCATCCATCCATTCACCGGTATACGGCGGATGTCCAAGCCCACGACGTTGGGACGTGTGGGGCTCAGTAAGTCAGTCAGGATGAAATCTCTGCGCCACTCCGAAAGAGGCTTCCCTCGGTGGGAACTGAGCGCACCTCGGATGAACTCTTCGTGCTCGACATAGTCGCGGAACGCGTCTTTGACATCGCTCTGCACATAGACTCGACAAAGGCCGAGGTAGCCCTTCTTGTAGCCGAAGAAGCGAGCGCGCTGCTGAAGATTGTCTGCGGCAGCCGAGGTGCCGAGCGGGCGAGGCATGTAAGTAACGCAGAGACCCTCGACGGTATACCCACGGTCAAGCTTCGCCGCACCCACGAGTACCCAGTACTTGGTCTCCTTCCACTTAACCTTCTTCTCAGCCTGCTGGGTCCCGTTGATTTCGACCACCCGGAAATCGTCGAAGACCTCGTCGACCATCGCTTCAATGAGGGCAGGAAGAGGGAGGATGTTCGGGAACGTCGCCTTCAACGCAGCATACTCGTCGGCGAACAGCTTGGCGGCAGCTGGCGGGTCCGTCTTTTGAAGGCGTTTGACTGCAGCAAACGTTGTTCGCTGGGCCGTCTCTACCCAGTTCTTGTACATCGTGTGCGAAGTCGTCAAGACAGCCGGATGCACCATCATTGTCCGGTTCCGGTCCTTGCCTACCGTTCGCGTCAACTGATGATGAGCGGCAGCAAGGAGAAACGTTCTGAAGGCTTGAAGGAGTGTCTTTGGTGCGCCTGTTAGCCGAACAGTGGCCGACGGTACTTGAGCTGTCGGGATGACCTTGACCAGATCAGTGTTCTGTTTGAAGAACGCCTTGCCTCCTGTGTACGCATCGCCCGGCGTCACAAGCTCAGAGAACTCTGGGTTCAGCAGGTCGGCTTGCGCCAGCAGTAAATTTGCCTGGGGCGTTGCCGTGTACTGAAGGTACGAGTGATGCGGTAGCGCGTTGCGAACCTGCAAGATGGATGAATAGGTCTGGCTGGCGGTGTTCGTCCCCGCCCGTGACCGGCGCACAGCTGCGGCGTGTGTGTTTAGGCCGGCCTGGTCGCTCTCGTCGTCGATGACCAGAGCGGGAACTTCAGCGAGCGGTAACTTTTGGAGCAGGGCGGCAAGGTTCGCCAGATGCCCGCTGTGTTTCAGGACGGTAATCAGGACTGCCCGCTTGCGAGTCGGGTTGCCTCGCCACGAGGCCAACCGGTCACCGAGATGGCCCTTCCTTGCTATGGTCGGGTTGTTCTCGTGAAACCATCCACCGTCTCCGTCGTCGATGCCAAGGTCCTTGATCAATCGATCCTCGGACTGGTCGAGAAGGATGTTCTTCGTACCGGCGAGTAGTATGACCAGCCCATAGCCGTTGTCACGCGCTAAGGCGATGACCGTCTCGAACGACATCGTTTTGCCGCTCTGTACGTAGCCGACCACCAGGCCGGTGCGTTTCCCAGGAGGATTTGCTGGCGGATGGCACCTGCCCAGGATGCGCTGGGCGATGAGCAGAACTGAATCTTCGCCCTCGGTGAGTTCCTTGTAGCTTGGCCCGTTGGGGTCCTGAGACTTCAGTCTCAGGAACGCTGTGGTGAACTCCTTCTCCTTCGGATACCAAAGAAGCTTCGGTCTGACGCCCTCAAGCACGGTCACTGATGTTGCCATAGGTGTTCACCGGCGCGCTGGCGAGCGCACCTCTAAGTAAATAGTTGAGATGATGGAGAACGCTGTCGGGGCTCTCGCCGGTCATGTCCTGTGACAGGAGCAGCGAAACGCAGACAGCCGTTGCCATCTTTAGCAGCAACTCCACGTTTTCGTTGTTCGCGCCGAGGTACTCGGAAGAGAACGGGTGGGCCAACGACAACTCGATTTCGACGTTCCGGACGTTGTCACCGCCATCGACGTGCTCGTGCTTGCTGATGGACAGCCACCGCTCGCGAGCCGGGTCCACTGACGTGCGAATGGTGACGACCCACTGCCAGTCACCGTCATTAATGGTCACCTGCTTCTCTGACGCCTGCAACTGGTCCGCAGGCAAATGGTCTGGGATTGCGGTTGGCTCACTCGGCGAACTTTTGGCCGCTTCGATGAGTGGTGCAACCTCGTTCTGGAAGTGCTTGGCAACAGCGTTCGTTGCAACTTGTGCGCGCTCGGCGATGCTTTTGCGAGTTGGCAGGGCGCGGTAGTTCTCCGCCTGCGAAATCAGGTCCAGGGGTTCGGCCTCGATAGCCTCCTTCAGGTGCTCAAGGAAGATGTCTTCGTACTCTTCCCAACGGAAGCCGTCCTTAGTGTGGCTGACGGCGAAACCTTCTATGTGGAGTTCGCCGAACAGACGCTGATACGTGAAGCTGTTGGCCTTCTTGAAGATAAACGGCGGCCGGTACGTCTCGTCGCAGCTTCCTTCAATCAAGCGGCCACGCCTGAATAGCGAGAAGCCTGCCGACGTCGTCGAGCCGACCTCTCGCAGCGCTGCAAAGCCTGTCACCCGCTGGCCGCCGCCAAAATCGAAATCGATGTTTTTGGTCCAGTTGACCGGCGTTCTCTCGGTCTGCGAAGGCACCCCGGGCGCGGTGTAGGGCACAGAAGACAACACCATCGGCGCCTCGTACTTGAGAACATCGCCGTTGAACTTCAACTCGAGCGTCCCATTGGCGATGAAGACGCGATAGATGCTAGCCAGGTGCTCGCGAATCTTCGCGACTGTTCGAGTTGCCGGCGGATGATGAAGGCCAAGGAGCTTGACCACGGTGTAATGGTGCTCTGCCCGCGCCGGGCGGCTACCGGGCGTAAGCGTCTCGACGCGGTCATCGACAATCTTCTGTACATCGAACGCAATGCTGCGCTCCACGAGTTCGTTGAGCGCCTTGGTCCGGACCGACCAGTTCTCGCAGAACCAACAAGCCGCGCTTTTCATGCCCATGCCGAACTCAGAGAGTCCGGAGCGGTCGGCTGGAACCTGCGCGGCCCGGAACGCACGAGGAAAGTCCGCCGCAGAGATGCCGGCAGCGTTGTCTGTTACTACTATTTCACCGCCAGCCGCCGTACTCAGGTCTATCGTGACCTTCAGGTGAAAGTCAGGGGCCTCGACTGCATGCAGGGCATCCTTGTGGGTAAGGTAGCTCTGAAGCGAGTTGTCGACAAACTCCGCGATGGCGAACCACGGCTTGTAGTTCAGGTGTCTTAGCACCCCGAGCATGGTTACCTCGGGGCGAATCTCTATCTTCTCGTTCTCCAATCGAGCCCCTCCCTGTGGTCGGTTTAGGCCGCTGCAAGTTGTCTTGCTGTAGATGCTGCCTTCGCAAATCCTGGTAATGATTTCAACAGGGCGGCCGCTACTTTCTCGACCACGTCGGCATTAACGGCGTTACCGAGAGCGGCGAAGGCCTGAGACGGCTTGTCGGGGAGACGCTTGAGCGACTCCATGCTCTGGAGGCGTGCGCACTCTAGCGGAGTCATGTACCGCTTCTCCCAGGCGATGATTGGCACTTGCGTATCCGTCATTGCGATAAGGCTCGGAGCGGTATTGCGGCGCTTCACCCGAACACCAGAAGCTCGGAACTGAATCACGTACTGCCAGAGATCCTGGTGTCCGCCTTGGATGTTCCACTCGAACTTTTGCAGGCTCGAAGGGAACCTCAGAATCTTCTGACGCCAAGGGGTAATCCACTCGCGGTTTGCCGCATAGAACTCGCGGTTCTGGCGGATGAAGTTCTGCTTCCACTTCGGGAAGACAAACTGCTCGGTGCGTGCATGGCTTGGGAGTGCGTTCCACCGCTCCTCCAGCGTGGCCTTGTGCCCGAGTTTGACGCCATGACTCCCGCAGAAGCCAAGCAACCCCTCTGCACCAAGCCGAAGCTTGCGGGCGAAGGGCGTCTCGGTTTCGTATGGATATGTCGCGCCCCATTCCATAGACCATAGGGGGAACGAAGGGAGGTTCAAGCCCTTGGGGCAGGCCTGGAGGAACTCGCTCCAGACGTCGAGGCACTCCTGAACTTGCTTCGACAGCCTCTTGGCATCAGGAGGGTTCTCGTCGAGGACAGTCTCGATGGACGTCTCCTCGTTGGATCGCTCTGGCCAAACAAACGAGTCCAGCGGCTTTAAAGAGCCAACGATGTAGACCCGCTCACGAATTTGTGGAACGCCGAAGTTGTGCGGCGAGTACTTCTGAGCATCGATGTGATACCCAAGTCCGTCGAGGCCGAGCATCTTCTGAATCTTCTTCCAGGTCTCGCCCTCATCGTGCTTGAGCAGGTTTGGCACGTTCTCAAGGATGAAAAAGGATGGCTTTCGTGCTGCCAGAATTTTCTCGACATCAAAGAAAAGGCCACCTTGTTTGGTGCACTCGAAGCCGAGTTGCTCGCCAGCCTTGGAGAACGGCTGGCAGGGGAAGCCTGCTGTTAGTACGTCATGCTCAGGGACCTCGGCTAGGTGGCCCTTGGTGATGGCCGTGATGTCCCCTGCCGGGCGGATGCCGTGGTTGACTTCATACAGGTCTTGGAGGTGTTCCTGCCACTCGGCGGCGAAGACGCACTCTCCACCCAGCCGCTTCAGCGCGATGTGGAAGCCGCCGAGTCCTGCGAACAGGTCGATGAACCTAAAGGTCGTCTTGCTCATTCTTCTTGTTGCCCGCTCGGCCACCCGAGTTGCCCAGATAGCCCCAGCTTGGCGTACTCTACGCAGGCAAGACAAGGCTTTGCGGCGATCAGTGGGAGGTATGTCCGTAGAGGGCTCAACCACCTTGGCCGCAAGCCCTCTCATGTCGGTTTTTTTCGACCGATTGCCGTATTAAACCCCAAAAGCTGGATTTTGGTACAGCATTTTAGAGTAGTGCAGGGGGCGCCGCCGCACCGGCAACAGAAGGGCCTCTCAAAGACCGCGAGTCGCCGATGCCGAAAGCTTCAAGGCTGGTCGGGTTCTATACGGAGAAGACAACACCTGACTGCAGAGCAGACCTTGCCGAAGGGCAGCTCCTGGCAACAGCGGGCGGTTGTCGGGTAACGGCTGAATGGCCGCAATCGCTGGATGCTGTTGAAAACCCCGCTTTCCGAGCTGCCGCCGTCCGCCCCCAGGGCGTTTTTTCGGGGTAAGCCCCCGATTTCTGGGTTATTTCACCCAATTTCCTGTGCTGTGGACGCAATTTGCCCGCCAAAGGGCCGCGGAGGACTGGCTAGCTTGGCCAGCCGACGCAGATTCTGGACTGCAGCCGCCAAGGTGAATTCATCCCGGGCGCCGTTCAGACCCCGTAGTCGCAGGCGGTCGAGTCTGAGAATGCACTTGAGATGGGCAAAGAGCATCTCGACTTTTTTCCGCTCACACCGGGATTGCTGGTATTGGACAGTCTTTCGGATGCACCGAGCCATTTCCCGGGCATCCTCATGGATGCTACGGGCGATTTTCCGCATGGGGGTATTCGGGCAGCACTTGGCCTTCATTGGGCAAGCTGTGCAGTCACGTTGGCTGGCGCGATAGACAACGGTATCGGCCTGGGTAATATGGCTCCGCGGCTTCTTGAAGGGGCGCCAGTTGTGCTTGAGCGCCTTGCCGGCCGGGCAGCGGTATTCCTTCTTCCCTGCGTCCCACAAGAAATCGCTGCAGGGGAAAGTGTCGTCCCGACGCTCACTCTTGTCCCAGACCGGCACAGAGGGCTCGATTCCTTTCTCCTCGACCATCCAGCCCAACATCGGCGCCGTGCCATAAGCGGTATCGCCGATGAGTCGGTGCGGGGTGAGGTCGAAGCGTTCCTCGACCCGCTCCACCATGGTCTTGGTGGATTCCACCTCCGCCGTCCGGTGGGCCGGCGTGGGCTCCACATCGAGGATCACACCATGGGCGACATCGATG
>NZ_AMXE01000119.1 GCF_000310205.1 Thauera linaloolentis 47Lol = DSM 12138
CGGCCGCGGAACACCGCTCCGGCGGGCGCGCCGGCGCCGATGCGGGCACGGATGCGGTGGCGGCCGCGCGGCGTGCGCTGGCTGCCGGCCTCTTCGCCGGCGCCATTCAGGGCGGTCGATACGGGATAGCGGCGGATGCACGCCCCGTCATCGCCGAAAAGCCCCAGGCACTGGCGGCCGATGTCGACGCGGATATGCATTCAGGCCACCATCGTCCTGCTGCGGCGCGCCGCGAAGAAATCCGACAGCATGCGTCCGCACTCTTCGCCCAGCACCCCGCCCTCGACGCTGGCATGGTGGTTGAGGCGCGTCTCGGCGAACAGGTCGAGCACGCTGCCGGCAACGCCGGTCTTGGGGTCGCGCGCGCCGTACACCACCCGCGCGATGCGCGCATGCATGATCGCCCCCGAACACATGGCGCAGGGCTCCAGCGTCACGAACAGCTCGCAGCCCGGCAGGCGGTAGTTGCCCAGGCGCGCGGCGGCGTCGCGCAAGGCCATGATCTCGGCATGGGCGCTGGGGTCGTGGCGGCCGATCGGCTGGTTGAAGCCGCGCCCCACGATTTCGCCATCCAGCACCACGACCGCCCCGACCGGCACCTCGTCGCAGGCGCCGGCCTGGCGGGCCTGTTCCAGCGCGGCGCGCATGTAGTCTTCGTCGTTCATCTGCACACTCATGTTCCAATGGAGCGAATTCTAGCGGACGGCGCACAGGCTCGCCGCCCAGCGCTCGCATCCGGCGCCATTATCTTCAAGAATGGAACAGTCCATGATCGTCCGCCCTGTTTATCCCGCCTTGCCACACCCCTAAGCTGGCACACGGCCTCGGCGATCATGATCGCCCCGTCCGCCTCCCCTGTCTTTTCTTGCCGAGCACGCCATGACCACGCTGCCTTCCCTCTTCGTCTCGCACGGTTCTCCGATGTTCGCGCTCGAACCCGGCATCGCCGGCGGCGAATTGCACGCGCTCGGCAGGAAGCTGCCGCGCCCCGAGGTCATCGTCATCGCCTCGCCGCACTGGATGGCGCCGCGCCTGTCGGTGACGTCCGCCGAGCACCCCGAAACCATCCACGATTTCGGCGGCTTCCCGAAAGCCCTTTACGAACTCGAATACCCCGCCGCCGGCTCGCCCGTCTGGGCGCAACGCGTACTGCGGGCCTTCGATGCGGCCGGCATCGATGTCCAGGCCGAACCCCGCCGCGGGCTGGACCATGGCGCATGGGTGCCGTTGATGCACATGTATCCGGATGCCGACATCCCGGTCGTGCAGGTTTCGCTGCACCCGCATTTCGGCCCTGCGCACCATCTGCAACTGGGCCGCGCGCTGGCGCCGCTGCGCGAACAGGGCGCGCTGCTGATCGGCTCGGGCAGCCTGACGCACAACCTGTACGAGTTGCGCCGCGAGACCGGCCCGGCGCAGGACTACGTCCAGGCATTCGCCGGCTGGATCGCCGCGACGCTAGCCGCGGGCGACACCACGGCGATGCTCGACTACCGCGCGCGTGCGCCGCATGCCGAGCGCGCGCATCCGACCGACGAGCACCTGCTCCCCCTGCTGTTCGCCATGGGCGCCGCGGGCGATGGCTGGCGCGCGCAGCGCATGGCCGGCGACGACGTGCGCTACGGCACGCTGGCCATGGACGGCTACGTATTCGATCGTTGAGCGATGCGCCGGCAGAAGCCGCGCACAGAACCGGCGCCCCGTCCTAGAACGGAAACAGCACCGGCAGCAGGCCGACGCACAGCAGCATCACCAGCACGGTAAACGGCACGCCGACACGCACGAAATCGCCGAAGCGATAGTCGCCCGGCCCGAGTACCAGCGTATTGACCGGCGACGACACCGGCGTCATGAACGCCGCCGACGCCGCCAGCGCGACCGTCATCGCGAACGGATAGGGCGACACGCCGAGCTGGCCGGCGAGCCCGATGCCGATCGGCGCCATCAGCACCGCCGTCGCGGTGTTGGAGATGAACAGGCCGACCACCGCCGTCAGCGCGAACAGCGCGGCCATCACCATGCGTGGCGAACCGTCGCCGGTCAGCGCGAGCAGGCCGCCGACGAGATAATCGATGCCTCCGGTCTTCTGCAGCGCGGTCGCGAAGGGCAGCATGCCGACGATCAGGATCAGGCTCTGCCAGTGGATGCTGCGGTAGGCGCTGTCCATGTCGATGCAGCGCAAGGCCCCCATCAGGATGCAGCCGAGCAGCGCCGCGATCACGTTCGGCACCGCACCGCTGATCATCAGCGCCACGGTGATCGCCAGGCAGGCCAGGGCATGGGGCGCGCGCCGCGCCGCCGGTGCGGCCTCGTCCATCTCCGCCGGCAGGGTCAACACGAGAAAGTCGTGCGCCTGGGTGTGCAGCACACGGATCGACTTCCAGGTACCGGCGATCAACAGGGTGTCGCCCATCTTCAGCTTCTCGTTCAGCAGCACGTCGGCCAGCGACTGGCCGTTGCGCCTCAGCCCCATGACGTTGATGCCGCGCTGGGTGCGCATGCGCAGTTCGAGGATCGACTTGCCGATCAGGCTCGAACCGGGCGGAATCAACACCTCGGCAAGCCCCAGTTCGCGCGACAGATCGGCGAAATAGTCGTTACGGAAGGCGCGGTCCTGCAGCCTCATCTCCCCGGCGAAGCGTGCGATGCCCTCCTCGCCGCGCGCGAAATCGACCAGGATGACGTCGCCGGAAAGGATCTCGCGGTTGGCCGCCGTGGTCAGCATCACCCGGCCGAACTGCCGCGCGCGCTCGATGGCAATGATGTTGGCGCCGTAGCGGGCCCGCAGTTGCAGCTCCTTCAGGGTATGGCCGATCATCGGCGAACCGTTCGCCACCATCATGCGGCGGGCGCGGTTCAGCAACTGGTAGTCCTCGGCCAGTTCGCGCAGGCGCCGGCGGCGGCTGCGGACCTGGGCCTGCGGCGATGCCGGCCCGCCCAGCCAGCCGCGCACGAGAAGCATGTAGGCGACGCCGAAGGCCAGCACCACGAGCCCCATCGGCGTGAAATCGAAGAAGCCGAAGCCCTGTTGTCCGGCGCGGTTCAGTTCGGCATTCACCACTAGGTTCGGCGGCGTGCCGACCAGCGTCAGCATGCCGCTCATCAGCGCGGCGAAGGCCAGCGGCATCATCAGGCGCCGCGGTTCGGCACCGATGCGCGCCGCGATGCTCAGCGCGACCGGGATGAAGATCGCGACCACGCCGGTCGAGCTCATCACCGAGCCGAGCAAGGCCACGGCCAGCATCAGCAGGATCAACAGCCGCGTCTCGTCGCTGCCGGCGCGTTCGACCAGCCAGTCGCCGACGCGAAACGCCACGCCGGTCCGCACCAGCCCCTCGCCGATGACGAAGAAGGCAGCGATCAGGATCACGCTCGGCTCGCTGAAACCGGCCAGCGCCTCATTCACGGTCAGGATTCCGCTCAGCACCAGCGCCGGCAAGGCGCATATCGCCACCACGTCCATGCGTGGCCGGTTCGCGACGAAACAGCCGACGCACAACGCAAGCAGCCCGAACACCCAGAGCATTTCAGGATTCATTGTCTTCGATCGAGTGGAACGGGACAGCGCGGGCACAGGGGCGCGTTCCGCCGTCCGGGGGGCGTGAAGCATAAGCGAGAGCCCGCATTATCGGGAAATGCAGGCTAGAATTCCGCCGCCTGCCCCGCCCCACGGGGTGTTTTCGTTTACGGACCCCGCGCATGAACGCCAACCTCATCGCCCCGCATGGACCGCTCGTACGCCGCATCGAGGCCGAAGCCACCATCATCGGCGACCAGATCCTGAAGATCGACCATTTCCTCAACCATCGCATCGAGCCGGGCTTCATCACCGAGATGGGCCATGAACTGGCGCGGCGGCTCGCGCATTTCGAGCCGAACGTGGTCCTGACCGCGGAAGCCAGCGGCATCGCACCCGGACTGGTCGTGGCCCAGGCCCTGGAGATACCGCTGGTCTATGCTAAGAAATATGCGCCGCAGGTCGAGTCGCCCGCCATCTCGCGCGTGATTCCCTCGCCCACCAAGGGCGGCGAAACCAAGCTGGTGCTGTCGCAGCGCTACGTGCTGCCGAGCGACCGGGTCGTGATCGTCGACGATTTCCTGTCGAACGGCCGCACCGCCGTCGCCCTCGTGGAAATGGCCCGCGAGGCTGGCGCCAGGGTACTGTGCGCGAGCTTCATCGTCGAAAAACGCTTCAAGCGGGGCCATGCGGCCATCGAGGCGATGGGCGTGCCGGTGGCCACCCTTGCGCAGGTCGAGGCGCTGGAAAATGGCCGTGCCATACTCACCCAGCCGAAAGACTGAGAAACGCCGCCTCAAAAGCCTGCCCACGAATCCGGGACAAGACCTTACACTTCGCAACACGTCTCTAACAGGTATCCGGGCAATGGAAGCGTTCGAACGACAGATCAAGGCCTTCGCAGCCGACATCGACGATGAACTGAAAGCGGGAAACCTCAGCTTCCCCACCGTGTTCGACCTGACCCTGCGCATCAAGAAGGTCGCCGACGACCCCAACTCGTCGCTGGAGAACATCGCCGAAGTCGTGCGCGCGGAGCCGCTGCTCAGCGCGAAGGTGTTGCGCATGGCGAACTCGCTGCTGCTGAACCCCTACCAGCGCGAAGTCACCAGCGTCGCCGCGGCGATCTCCCGCATCGGCTCCTCCACGCTGCGCTGCCTCGCCTATGCGGTCGCGGCCGACCAGCTCGCGCGCGACCACCGCTCGCCCCGGATGCGTCTGGTGGCATCGGGCCTGTGGATGTATTCGATCGACGTCGCGTCCTGGGCCTTCGCCTTCTCGCGCCACCTGTCGCGGGGCAATGCCGACACGGCGCTGCTGGCCGGGCTGATGGTCAATATCGGCCAGTTCTACCTGCTGGCCAAGGCGGCGAACTACCCGGCGCTCGAAGACGACACGGTGCGCTTCGCCGAATTCGTCATGCTGTGGGACGAGCCGATCAAGCGCGCGGTGCTCGAAGCCTTCGAACTGCCCGCGGACATCGTCCGCGCGGTGGACATGAACGTGGACGGCGCCAGCGAATGGCCGCCACGCACGCTGGACGACATCGTCTTCCTCGCCACGCTCGCCGCCGAAACCCCCGACCCCTTCGCCAATCTGCTCGGCATCAAGCACCGCCCCGAACTGCTCGACGCGAGCCTCGGCGAAGCCGGCCGGAGCGAGTTCGATGCCCTCCTCGCTGCGGCCCATACCACTCGCCAGCAGATACTCTCGGCCGCAAGCGGCGCCTGAACCGGCCGACGCCCCGGTAGCAGCCGGCTGCCGCGGGAACGCGCCCGGCGCGAAGCCGATTCGCCTCCCCTGAGCTCAGGCAGCCCCGAGGGCGCCCGCGAGCGCCCGCGCCGCGGCCTTCAGCGCGATGTCCGCCTGGGGGAAGAGTTTGCCGAGCGTGATGAAGCCATGCACCATCCCGTCGACCTGCAGATGCTCCACCACGCCCCCGTCCTCGCGCATGCGCCGCACGAAAGCGGCGCAGTCGTCGACCAGCGGGTCGAACTCGGCGGCGATCAGCATCGCCGGCGGCAGGCCGGACAGTGATTCGGCGCGCATCGGCGAAGCGCGCCAATCCTCGGCATTGCCCTCGGGCAGGTAATTCCCGAAAAACCACTGCAAGGTGCCGAAGTCGAGAAAATAGCCTTCGCCGTAGTTCTGCCGCGAAGCCCGCTCGCTGCGGATTTCGGTGGAGGGATAGATCAGCAGCATGAATCGCGGCGCGATCGCCGCGCCGCGCAGCGACAAGGCGGTGACGACGGACAGGTTTCCGCCCGCACTGTCTCCGCCCAGGGCGATGCGTTCGGCATCGATGCCAAGCAAGTCGGCGTGGGCCGCGGCCCACTCGAAAGCCAGGGCGGCATCGTCGATGGCCGCCGGAAAGGGATGCTCCGGCGCCAGCCGGTAATCGACCGACAGCACCGCGCAACGCGACGCGTTGGCAAGCTGGCGGCAGAGCACGTCGTAGCTCGCCACGTCGCCGACGCACCATCCCCCGCCATGGAAGAAGATCAGCAGCGGCAGGATATCCTGCGGCAGGCTGGAAAGCGGACGGTACAGGCGCGACAGCAAGGCGCTGCCGTCGGGCCGCGCCATCGGCACCTCGCTCGTCGACGCGACGGCGGGCGCCTCGGGGCGAAAGGCGAACTGCAGCTTCTGGAAGGAGTGGCGCGCCTGGGCGGGCGACAGATCGTGGAATTTCGGTGCACCGACACGGTAGGCCATGTCGAGCAGGGAGCGGGCCTCTGGGCTTAAGGGCATGTTCTGCAAGGCGGTATGCACGCCATCTTCGAGTTCGGAGGCGCAATTCTAGCCGCTCGCCGCGATGGGCGGCACACGGGCGCGCGCGGCACGGCGTGCATCGTTTGAAGCGGGCAGAAAGAGATTCTATGCATTTCGCCCGCCATTCCCGGCCATTCGTGAATGGCCCTGCCGTGGACAGGGCTTAAAATAACCCTCAATTCGATGGAGAGCGCCGCATGACGACCAACCAGGAAAAAACCCCCGACACCCCCCGCAAGACCCGTGACGGCAAGCCCCAGGCAAGTACCCGCGCCACGCGAACGCCCCGCCAGGAACGCAGCGCGACCAGCGGGGACATCGCCCCCGACCTGAGCCCCGAGGGCATCGAACGCTTCGAGATCGACCAGGCCGTTGCGGGCGCGCAGGACTCCAAGCTCATCGCACTGACCGACATCCTCCAGCGCGAGGCCGGCGCCGACCCGGCCAGGGCGACACAGGCGCTCGAGGCGATCCTGGCCGGCGCCTCACCCGACGACGTCCACATGCTGCGCCGTGCGCTGATGAAAGCCGACGCAAAACTCGGCCAGGGCGACCTGCACCCCGACGACGAGCTTGCGGAAGACTGGCGCAGCGGCGGCTACCCCTACCGCAACCTGATGTCGCGCAAGGCCTACGAGAAGCAGAAGTACCGCCTGCAGGTGGAACTCCTGAAGCTGCAGGCCTGGGTCAAGGAAACCGGCCAGCGCGTCGTGATCCTGTTCGAAGGCCGCGACGCCGCCGGCAAGGGCGGCACGATCAAGCGCTTCATGGAGCACCTCAACCCCCGCGGCGCGCACGTCGTGGCGCTGGAAAAACCCTCCGACACCGAACGCGGGCAATGGTACTTCCAGCGCTACATCCAGCACCTGCCCACCGCGGGCGAGATCGTGCTGTTCGACCGCTCGTGGTACAACCGCTCAGGGGTCGAGCGCGTGATGGGCTTCTGCTCACCCGACGAATACAACGAATTCATGCGCCAGGTGCCCGAATTCGAGCGCAACCTGGTGCGCAGCGGCATCCACCTGATCAAGTTCTGGTTCTCGGTCAGCCGCGAGGAACAGCGCCGCCGCTTCAAGGAGCGCGAAAGCCATCCGCTGAAGCAGTGGAAGCTGTCGCCGATCGACCTCGCCTCGCTCGACAAGTGGGACGACTACACCAAGGCCAAGGAGGCGATGTTCTTCTATACGGATACCGCCGATTCGCCCTGGACGGTCGTCAAATCCGACTGCAAGAAGCGCGCGCGCCTCAACGCCCTGCGCTACGTGCTGCACAAGCTGCCCTATGCCAACAAGGACATCGGGCTCATCAAGCCCCTCGATCCGCTGTTGGTCGGCCGCGCCAACGTCGTGTACGAACGCGGCGAGAAGGACGGTGTGCCGCTGCTGTGAGCCGCCGCCGGCAGACGCCCCACCGGGCGGCGCAAGGACGCGGACCTGCCGGGTGAGCCCCGGCAATCGAAGCCCGCGACGACGCGTCGCGCTTCGATCGCCGGGTCAGCGTCCCGCGCGCTTTCAGCCGCCGGAGCAGCCGCAGCCGTTGCCGCCGCCGCAACTGCCGGCGCCTGCCACCGCGGCGG
>NZ_AMXE01000120.1 GCF_000310205.1 Thauera linaloolentis 47Lol = DSM 12138
GCGCTGGCCGGCATTGCCATGGCGGCGGGCGTGCTGGCCGACCGCGGCGAGGCCGCCCGCCTGGCGCAGCGCCAGGACCGGGTGTTCGCCGACGCGCTGCCCGGAACACCGGCGATCGCGCCCGCGCTCCAGCTCCAGCGCGCCTTGCGCGATGCACGCCACGCCCAGGGCGAACTGGCCGAAGACGACATGCTCTCCATGCTCGGCGCCGTCGTCGCCGTGACCGGCAGCGTGCCCGAGGCCTTCACCTACCGCGAACAGCGCCTGATCGCCGACCTGCCGGCAGCGCCCGCATCCACCGCGGCGATCGCCCGCCATGGCCTTGCCGTGGAAGCCGACGGCAAGCGGCTGAGCCTGTCTCCTTCTCCCTGACGCCGCCTCCCGAAGCCACCACCCGAAGCCGCCCCGCCCCCGGCCCGCCTCCCCCATCGACCGACACGCGAAGACCCGATGATCCCCGCCCTTGCCGAACGCTGCCGCCTCCTTGCGCAACGCCTGTCCCCGCGCGAACGCCTCGCCGCCCAAGCCGCCATCGCCGTCCTGCTCGCCGCGGCGCTGCTGATCGGCGCGGAGAGCCTGCTCGCCGAACGCGCGCGCCTCGATCGCCAGCTTCCCCAGCTCGCCGACAGGCTCGCGCGCATGGAGCTCGATGCGGCCGAGCTGGCCCGGCTGCGTGGCGCGCCGCGCAAGCCCGCCGCGGCCGACAGCGGGGTTCTTGCCGCCAGTGCCCGCTCTCATGGCCTGGCCGTCGACATCGAGGCCGGCGACAGCCACGCCTTCCGCCTCGCCGGGCGTGCGAGCCTGAGCGCATTGCTGCCATGGCTGGGCGAACTCCACGCCGAGTACGGCCTGCGGGTGACGGACATGCAGTTCGACGGCGCGGCGGCGGGCACCTATACGGTATCGCTCGGCCGCGGCGCCAGCCAGGACCCGACGCCCCGCTGATGCGACGCCTGCTGCGCTCCCCCATCGTGCTCGCAGCATGGTTCGCCGCCATGCTGGCAGTCTTCGCCATCGCCGGCGCGCCTGCCTTCCTGCTCGACCGCGGCCTGCGGCAGGCGGGCGACGGCCGCATCCGCTTGATCACCAGCCAGGGCACGCTGTGGCGCGGTAGCGGCCTGCTCGCCGAGCGCGACGCCGGCCGCTACCGCCCCTGGGTCGATATCGCCTGGCGCTTCGAATTCGGGGCGCTGTGGCGCGGCCGCCTCGCCTTTTCGCTGGCGATCGACGGCCAGCCCCCGGGGCGCGTGCTCGTGTCGCCGGGCGGCTTCAGCCTCGATCTGCCCGGAAGCGCGCTGCCGCTGGCACCGCTGGTGCGCACCCTGCCCCACCCCGCCGCTCGCCTGGGCTGGAGCGGCAGCGTGCACGCCAGCGGCGAACTCGGCCACTGCACCTGGAAGCTTGCCTGCGACGGCCGCGTCCGGCTCGCCGTCGACGCGCTGTCACTGAGCGTCCTGCCCGATGCGCGGCTGGGGCGCTACACGCTCGACGCCACCGCCAATGGCGCCGGCCTGCGGCTTTCGCTGAACGGCGATGCGGGCAACCGCCTCGACGCCCGCGGCGACATCGAGGTGATGCCGGGCGGGCGCAGCAAGGGCGAGGTCGTCCTCGACGGCGATCGCGAACTCGTGCGCCAGATCGGCGCGATAACGGCCGACGTCGCGCGCGCGGTGCCGGGTGGCGCCCTTCGCCTGGCCTGGTGATCCCGCACCGGGGACAGGCGGCGCACGGGCCGCCGTGCGCCCCGGCAGGCGCGGCGCGCGCATTGGTAAGGAAATTTTCACTGTGCCGTAATGCTGCATGACGAGAATCTTCGCTCGCCCAATCCCATTCCTGGAGTGATGACACAATGAGCAAGCCCGAAATGCTTGATGACCTTCCGACCAACACGTCCGACAACGAGCACTTCCAGGCCGTCGTCGAACGCGCCGTCAGCCGCCGCGGCTTCCTGAAGAGCGGCATCGGCCTGTCGGCGGCCGTCTTCCTGTCGGGCTCGCTGTCGGCCTGTACGAGCGATGACAACGATGACGACGAGACCGTCGAGGTTCCGGAAGAACCGACTCCGCTGCTCGGCTTCCAGGCAATCCCGATCTTCACCGACGACGCCGTGCACGTCGCCGCCGGCTACACCGCAACCGTGTTCGCGCCCTGGGGCACGCCGCTGTTCTCCGGCGCTGCCTGGAAGACCGATGGCAGCGACAACGCCGCCGCCCAGGCCCGCCAGGTCGGCGACAACCACGACGGCATCCACTTCTTCCCGCTGACCGAAGGCAACAGCGAAGAAGGCCTGCTGGTGATGAACCACGAATACACCACCACCACCGGCCGCGCGACCTACGCCTGGCTGTTCGGCACGCCGAACACCACGATCACGACGCTGGAGCAGGCCAACAAGGCGATCGCCGCCCATGGCGTGTCGGTGATCCACATTGCCAAGAACACCGCCGGCAAGTGGGAAATCAAGCTCGACTCGCAATACAACCGCCGCATCACCGCCTCCACGCTGATGCTGATCACCGGCCCGGCCGCCGGCGACGCCCTGCTGCAGACCAGCGCCGACGCCACCGGCACCAGCGCATTCGGCACCATCAACAACTGCGGCAACGGCTGGACCCCGTGGGACACCTACCTCACCTGTGAGGAGAACTTCAACAACTACTTCGGCAGCACCACCGAAGGCGACGGCCGCAGCGCCGCGCAGAAGCGCTACGGCCTGTCGTCGGGCGCCACGTCCTACGGCTGGGAGCAGTTCGTCGACCGCTTCGACTACAAGAAGGAACCCAACGAATCCAACCGCTTCGGCTGGATCGTCGAGATCGATCCGTTCGACGCGACCTCCACGCCGAAGAAGCGCACCGCGCTGGGCCGCTTCAAGCACGAGAACGCCGCCTACCGCATCGGCACCGATGGCACCGTGGCCATCTACATGGGCGACGATCAGGCTGACGACTATGTGTACAAGTTCGTCTCGAGCGGCAAGTACATCGCCGGCAACCCGCGCAACAACGCCAACCTGCTCGACGCCGGCAAGCTCTATGTGGCCCGCTTCAAGGCCGGCGCGACGAGCGGCGACTTCATGGGCGACGGCGAATGGGTTCTGCTCGACCGCGACGCCACGCCCGAACTGGCCGGCTTCGCCAACCAGGCCGAGGTGCTGATCCACGCCCGCCTCGCCGCCGACGCCGTCGGCGCGACCAAGATGGACCGCCCCGAGTGGGTCAGCGTGCATCCGGAAAGCGGCGAGGTGTACGTCACGATGACGAACAACTCCGGCCGCAGCACGGCCGACGAGGCCAACCCGCGTCTGCAGAACCGCTACGGCCAGATCGTGCGCTGGCGCGAAGCCGGCAACGACCCGGCGGCAACCACTTTCGAATGGGACATCTTCGTGCTCGCCGGCAACCCGGTGAAGTACACCGACCGCAACGATCTCAAGTCGGGTTCGGCCAACGTCACCACCGACAACACCTTCAACAGCCCCGACGGCCTCGGCTTCGACAAGGACGGCCGCCTGTGGATCCAGACCGACGGCAACTACAGCAATGCCGGCGAATACGAAGGCCAGGGCAACAACCAGATGCTGTGCGCCGACCCGGCGAGCAAGGAAATCCGCCGCTTCTTCGTCGGCCCGCAGGAATGCGAAGTGACCGGCCTGACCTTCACCCCGGACAGCAAGACGATGTTCATCAACATCCAGCACCCGGGCGAAGGCGGCAACAGCCACTGGCCGGACGGCGGTACCTCGGTGCCGCGCTCGGCGACCATCATCATCACCAAGGATGACGGCGGCGTGATCGGCAGCTAAGGCAGCAGGCACACCGGCCGCGGCGACGCGGCCCGGTGCGCAATCATTCGGCGCCCGGCACCGCGAGGTCCGGGCGCTTTCCGTTGCGCGGTCCTATTCGACGCGGTGCGCCTCGGCCAGGTAGTCGCGCGTGCGCATCTCGATCAGGCGGCTGACGGTACGCACGAACTCGTGCGCGTTCTGGCCTTCGGTATACAGTTCGTAGGCGGGTGCCTCGGCGCTGGCGATGAGCTTGACGCGATGGTCGTAGAGCACGTCGATCAGCCAGGTCAGGCGCCGCGCCTCGGCGGCGTTGCCGGACGACATCTTCGGCACCCCGGACAGCACCAGCGAATGGTATTCGCGTGCGATCTCGAGGTAGTCGTTCTGCGAGCGCGCGCCCCGGCACAGAGTGTCGAAGTCGAACCAGATCACCCCCTGCGCCTTGCGGATGACGGGCAGCCTGCGCCCGAGGATCTCGACCTCGCCGGTCTCGCCCTGGCCGCTCGCGAGGCGGACGAAATCTTCCTCGAGCTTGCGCTCGGCGGCGTCGTCGTGCGGCACCAGATAGATCTCGAGCGCTTCCAGCGTGCGCAGGCGGTAGTCGGTGCCGTCGTCGACCTCGATGACGTCGAAGCTCTTCTTGATGAATTCGATCGTGGGCAGAAAGTTGACCCGCATCAGACCGTTGGGATACAGGCCGTCGGGCGGGTAATTGGTGGTCATGACGAAGATGACGCCGCGCGCGAACAGCGCCTCGAGCAGGCGGCCCAGGATCATCGCGTCGGCGATGTCGGAGACGTGAAACTCGTCGAAGCACAGCAGGCGGGTCCGCGCCGCGATGCGGTCGGCGACCTTCTGCAGCGGATCGGGCTCGTGGTTGTGGTCCTTGAGATCGCCCTGCACTTCCTGCATGAAGGCGTGGAAGTGCACGCGGCGCTTGCGCTGGTAAGGCACGGACTCGAAGAAGCAGTCCATCAGGAAACTCTTGCCGCGCCCGACGCCCCCCCAGAAATACACGCTGCGCGGCATTTTCGGGCGCGCGAACATCTTGCGCAGCGTACCGCGGCGGGCAGCCTTGAAATCCACCAGCTCGGTATAGAGCGCCTGCAGGCGCTGCACGGCGGCGCGCTGCGCCGGATCGGACTTGAAGCCCCGCGCCTTGAGCTGGGCTTCGTAGGTTTCGATCATCCCGTGCTCGGGAACGTTGAGGATGCGATAGGACATGGGCAAAGCCGGAAACTTGACGGGAAAAGGGGTGAGACGCGAGGGATCGCCCTCGCACTCACCCCTTCTGGTACTGCGGATCGATCAGAAGTGCAGCGGACGCTTGTCGCAGGCGAGCGCTGCTTCATGCACCACTTCCGACAAGGTCGGGTGGGCATGGCAGATGCGGGCCAGGTCTTCGCTGCAGCCGGCGAACTCCATCGCCACCACGGCTTCGGCGATCAGCTCGGAGGCGTTGGCGCCGATGATGTGAACGCCGAGGATACGGTCGGTATCGGCATCGGCCAGCATCTTGACGAAGCCGGTCGGGTCGCCCATGCCGAGCGCGCGGCCGTTGGCGAGGAAGGGAATCTTGCCGACCTTGTAGGCGACGCCCGCGGCCTTGAGCTGCTGCTCGGTCTTGCCGACCCAGGCGATCTCGGGGCTGGTGTAGATGACCCACGGAATGGTGTCGAAATTGCAGTGGCCAGCCTGGCCCGCCATCAGTTCCGCGACCATCACCGCTTCTTCCATGGCCTTGTGCGCCAGCATCGGACCGCGCACCACGTCGCCCACCGCCCATACGCCGGGCAGGTTGGTGCGGCAGTGGTCATCGACCTCGATCATGCCGCGCTCGGTGATCTTCAGGCCGACGGCCTCGGGGTTCAGCCCCGCGGTGTTCGGCACGCGGCCGACGGACACGACCAGGCGATCGGCTTCGAGCTTCTGGTCGGCGCCGTCCTTGTCCTTGTAGTTGATCGTGACGCCTTTCTTGCCGACCTTGACCTCGCCGATCTGCACGCCGAGATTGATCTTGAGGCCTTGCTTGGTGAAGACCTTCAGCGCTTCCTTGGCCACGTCCTGGTCGGCGGCAGCGAGAAAATCGGGCATGGCTTCGAGCACGGTCACGTCCGCACCCACGCGGCGCCACACCGAGCCCATCTCGAGGCCGATCACGCCGGCGCCGATCACGGCGAGCTTCTTCGGCACCGCGTCGATGTCGAGCGCGCCGACGTTGTCGCACACGATCTTGTTGTCGACCGGGATGCCCGGCAGGTGGCGCGGCGCCGAGCCGGTGGCGACGATGACCTGCTTGGCGACCACTAGTTCGTCGCCGACCTTGACGTGCCAGCCGGCCTCGCCCTTGCCGGCGAAGGCGCCGTGGCCGTTCAGCAGCGTGACCTTGTTCTTCTTGAACAGGCCCTTGATGCCGCCGGTGAGCTGGTCGACGATGACGCTCTTGCGCGCGATCATCTTGGCGACGTCGATCTTCGGCGTGCCGACGCTGATGCCCTGGCTCTCAAAGCTGTGCCCGGCTTCCTCGAACAGGTGCGAGGTGTGCAGCAGCGCCTTGGACGGGATGCAGCCGACGTTCAGGCAGGTGCCGCCGAGGCGCGGCTCACCCTTGGGGTCGGCATAGGGGTTGGATTCGCAGCACGCGGTCTTGAAGCCGAGCTGGGCGGCACGGATGGCCGCCACATAGCCGCCGGGACCGCCACCGATGACGAGGACGTCGAATTCTTTGGACATTCATCTCTCCTGCAGAAAAACGGGGCGCAGCCCCGTCGCGCGGGCCGGAACCCTGCGACGGAACGCGCCCCGGCGCGTAAGGGTTAGACGTCGAGGATCAGGCGGGCCGGATCTTCCAGCGCTTCCTTCATCGTCACCAGGCCAAGCACCGCCTCGCGGCCATCGATGATGCGATGGTCGTACGACAGCGCCAGGTAGTTGATCGGACGGATCACGACCTGCCCGTTCTCGGCCACCGGACGGTCCTTGGTGGCATGGATGCCGAGGATCGCCGACTGCGGCGGGTTGATGATCGGGGTCGACATCATCGAGCCGAACACGCCGCCGTTGGAGATCGAGAAGGTACCGCCCGACAGGTCCTCCAGCGACAGCTTGCCGTCCTTGGCCTTCTGGCCGAATTCGGCGATCTTCAGCTCGATCTCGGCGATCGACATGGATTCAGCGTTGCGCAGGATCGGCACCACCAGGCCGCGCGGCGAGCCGACCGCGATGCCGATGTCGATGTAGCCGTGGTAGACGATGTCGCTGCCGTCGACCGAGGCGTTGAGGATCGGGTATTTCTTCAGCGCGGCCACGGCGGCCTTGACGAAGAAGCCCATGAAGCCCAGGCGCACGCCGTGCGCCTTCTCGAACTTGTCGCCGTACTGCTTGCGCAGGGCCATCACCGGGGCCATGTTCACTTCGTTGAACGTGGTCAGGATAGCGTTCTCGTTCTTCGACTGGATCAGGCGCTCGGCGATGCGCGCGCGCAGGCGCGTCATCGGCACGCGCTCTTCCGCGCGGTCGCCGACCGCAGCGATGACGGCCGGCGCGGCGGCAGCGGCAGCCTTCGGCTGGGCGGCGACGGCGTCTTCCTTGGTCACACGGCCGCCGCGGCCGGAGCCGGCGACGTCGGCTGCGGCGATGCCCTTCTCGTCGAGGATCTTGCGCGCGGCCGGGCTGGCAGCGCCGGCGGCGGACGACGAAGCCGCGGCCGGCGGCGGGGTCACGGCCTGGAC
>NZ_AMXE01000121.1 GCF_000310205.1 Thauera linaloolentis 47Lol = DSM 12138
CCACGGCGCCGCCGCCGGCTGCGGGCGGGAGCCCGGCGCGGGGCACGACGCTGCAGCGCGGTGCCTGCCCGCCGGCGGTGGCAATGAAGTAGTTCGCCGGCCCGTCCGGCAGTCCTCGACAGGCCAGACCGGCATCGGCGCCGCAACGCAACGCATTCATACAACAAGAACGGGAAAGGAGACTTCCATGGAAATTCAAGCCGCCATCGTCAAGGAAACCCACGGCCGCTTCTCGATCGAATCGCTCGAACTGTCGGCACCGCAGGCCGACGAGGTACTGGTGCGCATCGTCGCCAGCGGCATGTGCCATACCGACCTCGCGGTGCGCGACCAGCACATTCCGCTGCCACTGCCGATGGTGCTGGGCCACGAAGGGGCCGGCGTGGTGGTCGAGGTGGGCGCCAACGTGCGCAAGGTGGCACCGGGCGACCATGTGGTGCTCACCTTTGCCTCGTGCGGGCAGTGCCCGCGCTGCCTGCAGGGCAAGCCGGCCTATTGCGACGCCTTTCTGCCGTACAACGTCGGCACCTGCCGGCCGGACGGCAGCTGCACCCACCACCAGCATGGCCAGCCGGTGGCGGCCAGCTTCTTCTACCAGTCGTCGTTCGCCACGCATGCGATCGCGCATCACCGCAACGTGGTCAAGGTGCCGTCCGACCTGCCGCTGGACACGCTGGCGCCGCTGGGCTGCGGCATCCAGACCGGCGCCGGCACGGTGCTCAACTGCCTGAAGCCGGCCGCCGGCAGCAGCATCGCGGTGTTCGGCATCGGCGCGGTCGGCCTGTCGGCGGTGATGGCGGCCAAGGTGGCCGGCTGCGCCACCATCGTGGCGGTGGACGTGCATGCCGAGCGGCTGGCGCTGGCGCGTGAACTGGGGGCGACGCATGCCGTCAATGGCCGCGATGGCGACGCGGTGGCGGCCATCCAGGCGCTGCAGCCGGGCGGCGTGGATTTTTCGGTGGAAGCCACCGGCATTCCGGCGGTGATGGCACAGGCGGTGGAGGCGCTGTCGGGCCTGGGCACGGCGGTGCTGCTGGGGGTGGCGCCGGCCGGCGCGCAGGTGTCGTTCAACGCTGCCACCTTGCTGGGCGGGCGAACCATCCGTTCGTCGATCGAGGGCGACAGCGTGCCGGACGTGTTCATTCCGCAACTGATCGGGCTGTACCGGCGCGGGCTGTTTCCGTTCGACCGCATGGCGCGCCACTACGCGCTGGCGGACATCAACCAGGCAGTCGCCGATTCGGAAAGCGGCGCCACGATCAAGCCGATCCTGCGCATGCCGGCCTGAGCGCGCCGGCCGGCTGCCGCCTCCCCGCGTGCCCCTGTTTCCCCTCCCGTTTTTTCGAGGTTCGCCATGTCCGACATCTCTTGCCACGACGTACCGCTGGCCGACATCCAGCGCGTGTTCGCGCTGCAGAAACAACATCAATGGGTGGTCAAGGCCACCACTGCCGAGGTGCGCAAGCAAAAGCTCGAACGGCTCAAGCAGGTGCTGCTGGCGCACGCCGGCGAGGTGGCCGAGGCTTTGCGCCAGGATTTGCGCAAACCGCTGGAAACGCCGCTGCCGCAGGAGCTGGCCGGCGTGATCGCCGACATCGACGATGCGCTGGCCCACCTGCACGAATGGATGGCGCCGGTGGCGGTGCCCTCATCGCCGGAGCTGGCCGGCACGCAGGCCGCCATCCACTATGAGCCGCGCGGCGTGTGCCTGTTGTTCGGACCGTGGAATTTTCCCTTCCTGCTGGTGTTCGAGCCGCTGGTGCCGATGATCGCCGCCGGCAACTGCGTCATCGTCAAGCCCAACGAACTGGCGCCAGCCACCAGCCGGCTGGCGGCGAAGCTGATCCGCGAGGTGTTCGACGAGCGCGAGGTGGCGGTGTTCGAGGGCGGCGTGCCGCTGGCCGACGCCTTGCTCGAGCTGCCGGTGGACCACATCTTCTTCACCGGCAGCCCGAAAGTGGCGCGCACCGTGATGGCGGCGGCGGCGCGCCACCTAGCCTCGGTGACGCTGGAGCTGGGCGGCAAGTGCCCGGCGATCATCGACACCACGGTGGACCTGAAGAAAGTGGCGGCGATCGTCGGCGAGGGCCGCATGATGAACGCCGGGCAGATCTGCCTGTGCGCCGACCATGTGTGGATTCCGGCAGCCCTGCGCGACGACTTCGTCGCGCACCTGACGGCGTTCCTGCGCGAGCGCTACTACCCCGGCGGCACGCTGGACAAGACGCAGTTCGGCCGCATCGTCGATGCGCGCAACTTCGCCCGCGTCGGCGCCTACATCGACGACGCACTGGCGCGCGGCGCGCGCCTGGCCTGCGGCGGCGAGCGCGAGGCCGGCGACCTGACCGTGCATCCCACGGTGCTGGTGGACGTGCCGGCCGACGCCGACGTGATGCAGGAAGAAATCTTCGGTCCGGTGCTGCCGGTGATGACTTACCGCGACCCTGCCGAGATCGTCGACTTCGTGCGGCACGGCGGCAAGCCGCTGGCGATGTACCTGTTCAGCGACGACGCGGCCTTCGTCGACACCCTGCGGCATCACACCTCGTCCGGCGGCCTTACCGTGAATGGCTGGGCCCTGCACTGGTTCGAGCCCAATCTGCCGTTCGGCGGCGTCAATGAAAGCGGCATCGGCCGTTATCACGGCGTGCATGGCTTCCGCGAGCTGTCGCACGAGCGGGCGGTGCTGGCGGTGCCCGGCGCCGCCGTCGCCCGGGCCGATTAAGAGCCAAACGAGGGCTGGCAGCGGGGCAACCGAGGGCCAGCCGAGGGGCCACCGGGGATCGAGGGATCGCCCACGATGCCGGCGGCCCACTTTCTTCAAACGGATTTCCCATCCGATCACCGAGCGAGATCGCATAACGATGAGCACGCAAGACAAGATCGTCCGCATCGGCGGCGCGTCCGGCTTCTGGGGCGACAGCGCCCTGGGGGCGCCGCAACTGGTGTACCAGGCCGAGATCGATTATCTGGTGTTCGACTATCTGGCCGAGACCACCATGGCCATCCTGGCCGCGGCGCGCAACAAGCACGCCGAACTGGGCTATGCCACCGACTTCGTCGAGGTGGCGATGCGCAGCGTGCTGGGCGAGGTGGCGCGGCGCGGCATCAAGGTGGTGTCCAACGCCGGCGGCATCAACCCGCGCGGCTGCGCCGCCGCGCTGGCACGGCTGGCCGACGAACTGGGCGTGCGGGTGAAGATCGCGGTGGTCGAGGGCGACGACGTCGGCGCGCAGTTGCCGGCCTTGCGCGCCGCCGGCCAGCGCGACATGTTCACCGGCGCCGCGCTGCCTGAGCGCATCCTCAGCGCCAACGCCTACCTCGGCGCCCTGCCGGTGGCGCAGGCGCTGGCGGCGGGGGCGGATATCGTCATCACCGGCCGCTGCGTCGACAGCGCCACCACGCTGGGGCCGCTGATGCACGCCTTCGGCTGGCAGGCCAGCGACTACGACCTGCTGGCCGCCGGCAGCCTGGCCGGGCACATCATCGAATGCGGCTGCCAGGCCACCGGCGGGCTGCATACCGACTGGGACAAGGTCGAAGGCTGGGCCGACAGCGGTTATCCGGTGCTGGAATGCCGCGCCGACGGCAGCTTCGCCGTCACCAAGCCGGCCGGTACCGGCGGGCTGATCGCGGCGGCGGCGGTGGGCGAGCAGTTGCTGTATGAAATCGGCGACCCCGGCGCCTATCTGCTGCCCGACGTGGTGTGTGACTTCCGCGACGTGCGTGTCGAGCAGGACGGGCCCGAGCGCGTGGTGGTCAGCGGTGCGCGCGGGCGCGCGCCGACCGGCAGCTACAAGGTGTCGGCCACCTACCAGGACGGCTTTCGCTGCGCCGGCACCATGGTGATCATCGGCGTCGATGCGGTGGCCAAGGCGCGGCGCACCGGCGAGGCGATTCTCGAACGCACGCGGGCGATGTTCCGCCAGCGCGGCTGGCCGGACTACAGCGCGGCGCTGGTGGAGGTGATCGGCGCCGAGACCCTGTACGGCCCGCACGCGCGCACCATGCAGGCACGCGAGGTGATGATGCGGGTGGCGGTCAACCATCCGCAGCGGCAGGCGCTCGAACTGTTCGCCCGCGAAATCGTGCCGGCCGGCACCTCGTGGGCCCCCGGCACCACTGGCCCGGCCGGCGGCCGGCCGGGCGTGTCGCCGCTGATCCGGCAATTTTCCTTCACCCTGCCGAAACGCGCGGTGGCGGTGCACGTGGTGCTGGACGATGTGGAAACGGCGGTGGCGATTCCGCTGGACGGCGCCGACCCCGCCGCCTCGGCGTATGTGCAGGCGGTGACGACCGCGCAGGGAGCGGCGCAAGGGGAGGGGCAGGGGGACGCCCGCCGTGAGGCCATTGGCGCCGAGGCCACGGTCGTGCTGCCCTTATTGAAGCTGGCCTACACCCGCAGCGGCGACAAGGGCAACATCTCCAACATCGGCGTGATCGCGCGCCACCCCGACTACCTGCCGCTGCTGCGCTTGCAGCTCACCCCGCAGGCGGTGGCGGCCTACTTCGCCCACCTGGTGCGCGGCGAGGTGCGGCGCTACGAGGTGCCGGGCATCCACGCCTTCAACTTCATGCTGTTCGAGGCGCTCGATGGCGGCGGGCCGGGCTCGCTGCGCATGGACCCGCTGGGCAAGGGCATGGGCCAGATGCTGCTGGACCTGCCGCTGGCGGTGCCGCTGCCGCTGGCGCGGGCGCACGGCCTGGTGTGAATGCGGGGGCCGGCAGCCCGCCCACTGAGGGGGCTGCCGGCCTGGCCTGCCGTTGGCGGGCCTTGGCCAGGCTTAGCCGGTCACGAACAGGTCGAGTTCGGGCGGCAGGCCCGGCGTGGCCGCATACACGTCGAAATCGGTGACGCCGTGTTCGCGCAGCACCGCCTCGTCGAGGTGGAAGCGGCCGCTGGCACCGGGGGCGCGGCTGGGCTGGGTGAGAATGCAATGGGCGGCGTCGGCCATGATGTCCGGGCGGCGGCCGGCGGCCTCGGCCGGGGCCGCCAGGCGCAGCGCCGAGGTGGTGATCAGCGTGCGCGGCCACAAGGCGTTGGCGGCGATGCCGTCGGCGCGCAGTTCCTCGGCGAACCCCAGCGTCAGCAGGCTCATGGCGTACTTCGAGGTGGCATAGGCGGGGTAGGGCGCGAACCAGTCGGGGCGGATCTCCGGCGGCGGCGACAAGGTGAGGATGTGCGGGTTGGCGGCGCGCCGCAGGTGCGGCAGGCAGGCCTGCACGCAGGCGAAGGTGCCGCGCACGTTGATGTCCATCATCAGGTCGTAGCGTTTCAGCGGGGTGTCCGCGGTCGGGGTGAGGCTGATCGCGCTGGCGTTGTTGATGAGGATGTCGATGGCGCCGAAGTGCGCCACCGCCTGCGCCACGGCGGCCTGGATGGCCGCTTCGTCGCGCACGTCCACCACCACCGGCAGGGCACGGCCGCCGGCGGCTTCGATCTCGGCGGCGGCGCTGTGGATGGTGCCCGGCAGGCGCGGATCGGGTGCGGCGGTCTTGGCGGCGATCACCACGTTGGCGCCGTCGCGCGCGGCGCGCAGGGCGATGGCTTTGCCGATGCCACGGCTGGCGCCGGTGATGAACAAGGTCTTGCCCGACAACTGGGTCATGCTGGGTCTCCCGTGTTAGCCGGCCGGGCCGGCGGATACGGCAGAGCGTAGTGCCCGTGCGGCGGGCGGGCTTGCGCGGAGTGGCTGGATCGGCCGGGTCGGCGGGACCGGGGCCGGCCAGGCCGCGCGGCGCCGGTGAGGGCGCTCCGGCGTCAGGCAGCGCAGGTGAGCGGGCGGGCGGCGCCGGGCTGGACGATTACCGACAGGCGGCGCGAGCCGGCGAAGATGTCCTTGGGGCGCAGGCCGTACACGCTGCGAATGGAGTGGCTGAAGTGGGTCGAATCGGGGTAGCCGAGTTCGAGCGCCACGTCGGTGAGGTTGCGCGCCTGCGCCACATACGGCAACAGCGCCCGTGCGCGCTTCCAAGCACGGTAGCGGCGGTAGCTGACCCCCACCTCGTTGGCGAACAGATGCAGGAAGCGCGAGAACGACAGCCCGGCCTGGCCGGCGCTGCTCTCGGCGTCGTGCAGTTCGCACGGTTCGGCGCGGATGCGCTCGGCGACCTGGGCGATGCGGTGATCGAGCGGGCGGGTGACGAGGCGCGCGCCGAAGAACAGCTCGTCGAAATCGCGGGTGGACAGATGCGTCTGGCCGCACAGGCGCGAAAACGCCTCGCGCAGCCGGTCGGCCATGTCGCAGTGCGCCAGCGGCCGGATGCCCGGGGCCAGCGAGGCGGGCAGGTCGGCCGGGTCGATGTATTCCGGTTCGATCATCACCACGCCGATCAGGCGGTCGTCGGTCTCCACCCAGTGCGGCAGGTAAGGGGGAATGACGGCGAAACGGGTGGTGTGCCACGGGCCGTCTTCGATGCGGATGCGGAACGGGCCCGCCAGGGAGAGGTACAGGGTCAGCGACCCGAGGTTGCGTTGCTTGGGGGCGCCCAACAGGCCGGCATAGGCGATGCGGTCGCGGTTGATGAGCATGACTTTGTCGGGATGCTGCCCGGTGGCCCGAGGGGTGGGCGCCGGGCTACGGTACTGTCCGCAGCTGTGATCCATGGTGTGTCTCCTCCATGCGGGTGGCCGTCTGATGAGTATCGCCGCAGGGCGATCCGCGATAGGGTTTTCGCCGGTCCGAAGCTATCTTGGTACGCTGTTGCAAACAAAGCAAGTGATTGATTTTAATTGGTTTTAATTCTTATTGCATATCCTCGGAGGGGACGGACGAGGCCGGGTTTCCCGAGGCTGTCCGGCAGACCATAGCCGGCGGCGGCGGCGCCGTCTTGTGTTAACTGGTCTTGGGTCTTGCGCGGTGGGGTCTCTGACTTGCAGCGCAGGGGCTTTGTCCCCGGGGCAGCCACTCGACGCAAGACGGGATGGCTGGCCGACGCTTAGCCTGCAAGGCAGGCGCTCGCCATACCCTTGCCCCCTTTCTCACGGATGTCCGCCATGTCGCAAGCACTCCTCTACCCCTTTGCCGCGCCGCCCGCCGTGGGGCTGCGGCAGGCGGTGGCACCGGGCATCGAATGGCTGCGTCTGCCGCTGCCGTTCGATTTCGATCATGTGAATGTCTATCTGCTGCGCGACGGTGCGCACTGGCTGCTGCTCGATACCGGGTTGAATGTCGCTGAGACGCGCGACATCTGGCCGCGCGTGCTGGCCGGCTTGCCGGGCGGCGGCACGGTGTCGCGCGTGGTGGTGACCCACGCCCACCCAGACCACGTCGGCCTGGCCGGCTGGCTGCATCAGCGGCTTGGTGCCCGCCTGTCGATGAGCGAAGCGGAATGGCGCATGCTGTCCCACCGCGATACGGGGCATGCTGCGCGTGTCGCGGCTTACTGGCGGCGCGCCGGGGCGCCGGCGGCGATGGTCGAATGGGCCTGCGCGCGGCCGGCCGCCACTCAT
>NZ_AMXE01000122.1 GCF_000310205.1 Thauera linaloolentis 47Lol = DSM 12138
GCGCGGCCCGGGCGCTGCCGGCCGGGCACCGCCGGCAGCGGGCGCCTCGCCCTCGGCCGCGCGCTGCAGCGGCAGTTCGAACCAGAAAGTGCTGCCGATGCCGGGCTGGCTGTCGACGCCGATCGTGCCTCCCATCAGCTCGACCAGGCGCTTGCAGATCGATAGCCCCAGGCCGGTGCCGCCGAAGCGCCGCCCGATGCCGGCGTCGGCCTGGATGAAGGGCGCGAACAGATGGCCGAGCACCTCCGGCGCGATGCCGATGCCGGTGTCGCGCACCTCGAAGCGCAGACGCACGCCCTCCGCGTCCGATTCGAGTACGCGCACCCGCAAGGCCACCTCGCCGCGCTCGGTGAACTTGATCGCGTTGCCGACCAGGTTGAACAGCACTTGCTCCAGGCGCAGGCCATCGCCCAGCAAGGGGCCGAGTGGCGGCGACGGCATCTGCACGCGCAGCACGAGCCCTTTGCTGTGCGCCGCCTGGCCCATCAGGCTGTCCAGGCTCGCCAGCAGCGCGGCGAGGTCGAAGGCACGCGGCTCGATGCGCAACTGCCCGGCCTCGATCTTCGACAGGTCGAGCACATCGTTGAGGATCGCGAGCAGCGACTGCCCGGCGCTGCGGATGCGCTCCACCATGTCGCGCTGGCTACCCGACAGCGGCTCGCGCGCCAGCACCTGGGCGAGGCCGAGCACCGCGTTCATCGGCGTGCGGATCTCGTGGCTCATGTGGGCGAGGAATTCGCTCTTGGCCGCGTTGGCGGCGGCGGCCTCGTCCGCGAGCTGGCGGTGGCGGGCTTCGCTCACGCGCAGCTTCTCCTCCATTTCCTTGCGCGCGGTGATGTCCTCGACCATGCCGAGATGGCGCGGCGCCTGTTCGTTGGCAACCTTCACCGGCGCGAAGCTCAGGCTCACCCACACCACCGAGCCGTCGGGGCGCAGGTAGCGCTTGTTGAGCCGGTAGCCGGCGATCTCGCCGGCGCTCAGGCGGGCGAGCTGCCCGGTGGTTTCATCCACGTCGTCGGGATGCGTGAAGGACAGCGGGCTCAGGCCCACCAGTTCGGCGGGGCGGCGGCCGACGACGTCGGCAAAGCGCTGGTTGACCTCGGTGATGCGTCCGCTGCATGAATCGAGCAGCACCACGCCCAGCGGCGCCTGCTCGAACATCACGCGGAAACGCGCCTCGGCCGCCTGCCGCGCCTGCAGCGCGAGCAGTTCCTGGCGCTGCAGATCGCGCCGCCACAGCAGGTAGCCGGCCGAATACACCAGCAGCAGGCCCAGGCCCATCACCAGCGCCATGGCCCAGGTCATCGTGCGGATGCCAGCATAGGCCTCGCGTTCGTCGATCTCGGCCAGCATCAGCCACGGCGTGCCGCGGACCGCCGCTGCATAGGCCAGTACCGGCACGCCGCGGTAGTCGCGCCCGCCGGCCAGGATGCCGGATTCGCCGCGTGCCGCCCGCGCTGCCGGCACGCCGGTATCGCTCAAGGGCAGCGTCAACACCAGGGCCGCATCCTTCTGGTGCCGCAACGGAGTCAGGAAGCGCACGCCGGCCCCGTCCTTGCGCACGAGGTAGGTCTCGGCGGAGCGGGTCGGCACCGGCCAGGCTTCGACCATCGGGAACAGCGTCTCGCCGGCACGCCAGGTCAGATAGGCCACGCCGCGCGGCGCGGCGCCGGGCTGGCCGATGGGCGCCAGCACGCCATAGCGGGCCTCTCCGCGTTCATTCAGATAAAGGTCGACGAGCAGCACGCGCGGCTCGCGCAGCACATCGCGGATGTGTGCGCCATGCGCGCGGCTGTCGGCGTCGCCGACGACGAACGCCTGTTCGCCATCGGCATCGATCACGGCCACGCCCTCCCAGCCCCGCGCGCGAATCGCCTCTTCCATCAACCCCTGCATGCGCCCGAGCACGGCGGCATCACGCCGCCCACCTTCCAGCCACTGCCCGAACAAGGTCTCGAGTTGCGAATGCCCGGAGAAATAAAGTTCGGCGTCCACCCGCGCCTTCTGCAGCCAATCCTCGATGTGCTGGCGCTTCTGCTCGGCGATGACGGCCAGCGTACGGTGCGTCTCGCGCCGGATCTCGTCGCCCAGATAACGGTAGCCCACGGTGCCGATGACGCCGATCAGCACGGACAGCGCAAGCAGGGGCAACACGAAACGCAGCCACTGGCGGCGGGTGCCGCCAGTGGCTGCAGGCAGGGAAGCGGGGGCGATGGTCATGTCGGCGGGCGCCATGCGGCCTGCGCGGCCAGGCAGCGCCTGTTGTCGGGGCGAGGCCCGATTATCCGGCATTTGGGCGGGAAAGCGCCCGCCGCGGCGTACAATCCCGGCGTCGCGGCGGCGTCCGCTGGAGATTCAGAATGAGCACGACCCCTCCCTTGTCCGACCTGCGCAAGAGCTATGAACAAGGCACGCTGGACGAACGCGAAGCGGCCAGCGCGCCGCAGCAGCAATTCGAAACCTGGCTGTCGGAAGCCCTCGCGCGCGGCATCCCCGAACCCAACGCCATGACCGTCGCCACGGTGGGCGAGAACGGCCGCCCATCGACACGCATCGTGCTGATCAAGGGCTGCGATGCACGCGGCATCGTCTGGTACTCGAACTACCACAGCCGCAAGGGCCGCGAACTGGAGGCCCGGCCTTTCGCCGCGCTGCAGTTCCACTGGGTGGAGATGGAGCGCGTGGTGCGCATCGAAGGCCGGGTGGAAAAGGTTTCGGCCGAAGAGTCCGACCGCTATTTTGCCAGCCGCCCGCTCGGCAGCCGGATCGGTGCCTGGGCTTCGCCGCAGAGCGAGGTCATCGACGGACGCGGGGTGATCGTGGCGCGCGCGGCCGACTACGGGCTCAAGTTCGGCCTCAACCCGCCCCGCCCGCCGCACTGGGGCGGCTACCGCCTGCTGCCCGACTACTGGGAATTCTGGCAAGGCCGCACGTCGCGCCTGCACGACCGCATCGCCTATCGGCTGCAGGACGACGGTACCTGGCAGCGGCAGCGGCTGGCGCCATAGGCGCCCGCCTATCGGCTCCGGCGCTGGAGCAGCGGGAACAGCGCCATGCCGGCGATCATCGCCAGCACGAAGACCAGGCCCTTGGGCGCGCCCGTGCCCAGCAGCGTCAGCGCCGGCCCCGGGCAGATGCCCGCCAGCCCCCAGCCGATGCCGAACAAGGCGCTGCCGGTGACGAGCGGGCGGTCGATCCCGCGCTTCGTCGGAATCTGCATCGGCTCCCCGAGCAGCGAAACCTTGCGGCCGCGCGCCAGCGTGAAGCCCGCCAGCCCCACCGCCACCGCGCCGCCCATCACCAGCGCCAGTGAGGGGTCCCATGCCCCGGCAAGGTCCAGGAAGCCCAGCACCTTGGCCGGATTGCTCATGCCGGCGACGATCAGGCCGATGCCGAACAGCAGGCCCACGAGGAAAGCGACGATCGTTTTCATGGCGCCCCCCTCAGGCCAGCACGTGGCGGACGACGAACACGGCGGCAAAGCCGGTCGCCATGAAGGTGAGCGTGGCCACCAGCGAACGCGGCGACAGCCGCGACAGGCCGCACACGCCATGTCCGCTGGTGCAGCCCGAGCCGTAGCGCGAACCGAAGCCGACCAGCAGGCCCGCCGCCGCCAGCATCCCCCAATCGGCCTCGATGACGATCTCGGGCAGCGCGGCGAACACCTGGTACAGCATGGGCGCGGCAACCAGGCCCAGCACGAAGGCCAGCCGCCATGCCTTGTCGCCGGGGGCGCCACGCTGCAGCAACCCGCCCGCGATGCCGCTGATGCCGGCGATGCGTCCGTTGAACGCCAGCAGCAGCACCGCCGCCAGCCCGAGCAGCGCGCCGCCGGCAAGGGCCGTACCCGGAGTGAAATGAGCCCAGTCGATATTCATGAGTCGGAAGTCAGCTTGATTGAAATGGAAGAACCGGCGGCTCGCCAGGCAAACCGCCGAAGCGGGAGTATATTAGCAAATTATGATTTTTGTTTGAACCCGTCTCCTGCCCATCTCCCGCCACTCGGCGCAAGGGCGGCAGATCGATGACACCCTGCTGCTTCGGCGGCTGTCAAGCCCTTGCCCCCCGGACATCGAAGGCAGATAATCCAGCGTTGCCCATGGTTGCCTGCCGCTCTGCCGGCGGGCATGAAAAGGGAATCCGGTGCCGCGCCCGCGCGCGAATCCCGGAGCTGCCCCCGCAGCTGTAATCGGCGAGTCCTGCGTCCTTCTCACGCCACTGGATAGATTCCGGGAAGGCTGGCGCAAGATGGCGACCCGAGAGCCAGAAGACCTGCCATGCGCATCCACTTCTTAACGGTTTGGGGCGGGGTGTCCCTGACAAGAGGCATGGCTCACACCATTTCGCTTGTTTGCTTTCCTGACGGCACAGCAACACCGCATGGCGCAGCCGTGCGGATGGCGCTCGCCCGTGCCGGCCAGTGGTCCACCCCGTCCTCGCCGACGCCTGAACACCCCCATCACCCGCATCCAGCCAGGACATCCCGTGGACAGACATCCCGCCTCCATCCATAGCATCGACCCCCAACTGGCATCCTTCGAGGTCATCCGCCGCAACGGCGCGGTGGTTCCGTTCGACCCAAGCAAGATCGCCGTCGCCATGAGCAAGGCCTTCCTCGCCGTCGAGGGCCGCCAGGGCGCGGATTCTTCGCGCGTGCGCGACCTCGTCGCCCGCCTGACCGACGTCGCCGTCGGCGCCCTGACCCGCCGCCTGCCCGACGGCGGCATGCTGCACATCGAGGACATCCAGGACCAGGTCGAACTGGCGCTGATGCGCTCGGGCGAACACGACGTCGCCCGCGCCTACGTGCTCTACCGCGAACGCCGCGCCGCCGAGCGCGCCGCGCAGAAGAGCGCATCCCTGGACGCGCCCGGCACGGCCCCGGCCCTGCACGTCGTCGATGGCGAACAGCGCCGCCCGCTCGACCGCGCCGCCCTGCTGGCCGTGTGCCGCGAAGCCTGCGACGGCCTGGTCGACGTCTCGCCGGAGCTCGTGCTCGAACACGCCCTGCACAACCTCTACGACGGCGTTCCCATCGCCGCCGTGCGCCAGTCGCTGGTGCTGGCCGCGCGCACGCTGATCGAGCGCGAACCCGACTACAGCCGCGTCGCCGCGCGCCTGCTGCTGTCCGCCGTGCGGGTCGAGGTACTCGGCCATGAAGCCTCGCAGGCCGACATGGCCGGCCCGTCGGCCGGCTACGAGGCGTATTTCCCACAGGCCATCCGCCGCGGCATCGATGCCGAGCTGCTCGACCCGCGGCTGGCCGATTTCGACCTCGAACGCCTGGCGGCGGCGCTGAAGCCCGAGCGCGACCTGCAGTTCGACTACCTCGGCCTGCAGACACTGTACGACCGCTACTTCCTGCACGTGGAAGACAAGCGCATCGAACTGCCGCAGACCTTCTTCATGCGCGTGGCGATGGGCCTGGCGCTCGACGAGATCGACCGCGAGGCGCGCGCCATCGAGTTCTACCTGCTGCTGTCATCGTTCGACTTCATGAGCAGCACGCCGACGCTGTTCAACAGCGGCACCCGCCATTCGCAGCTGTCGTCGTGCTACCTGACGACGGTCGCCGACAGCCTGGAAGACATCTACCAGTCGATCAAGGAAAACGCCCTGCTGCAGAAGTTTGCCGGCGGCCTGGGCAACGATTGGACGCCGGTGCGCGCGCTGGGCAGCCGCATCAAGGGCACCAATGGCCAGAGCCAGGGCGTGATCCCCTTCCTGAAGGTGGTCAACGACACCGCAGTGGCGGTCAACCAGGGCGGCAAGCGCAAGGGCGCGGTGTGCGCCTACCTGGAAACCTGGCACCTGGACATCGAGGAATTCCTCGAACTGCGCAAGAACACCGGCGACGAACGCCGCCGCACGCACGACATGAACACCGCCAACTGGGTGCCGGACCTGTTCATGAAGCGGGTGCTCGACAACGCCGAATGGACGCTGTTCTCGCCCTCCGACGTGCCCGAGCTGCACGACCTGTACGGCCAGGCCTTCGAGACCGCCTACACCGCCGCCGAGGCGCGCGCCGCGAGCGGCGAAATCCGCCTCAGCAAGAAGCTGCCCGCGGTACAGCTATGGCGCAAGATGCTGACCATGCTGTTCGAGACCGGGCATCCGTGGATCACCTTCAAGGACGCCTGCAACCTGCGCTCGCCGCAACAGCACGTCGGCGTGGTGCACAGCTCCAACCTGTGCACCGAGATCACGCTCAACACCTCGGCCCTTGAAACTGCGGTATGCAACCTCGGCTCGGTCAACCTGCCCGCGCACCTGGTGCGCGACGACGACGGCGACGGCGGCCACACCTGGCGGCTCGACCACGACAAGCTGCAGCGCACGGTGCGCAGCGCGATGCGCCTGCTCGACAACGTCGTCGACCTCAACTACTACGCCACCCCCAAGGCCCGCACCGCCAACCTGCGCCACCGCCCGGTGGGCATGGGCATCATGGGCTTCGCCGACGCCCTGCACCTGATGGGGCTGGCCTACGCGTCGGACGCCGCGGTGGAATTCGCCGACCGCGCCATGGAACAGGTCTGCCACGCCGCCTACTGGGCCTCGACCGAGCTGGCCGAGGAGCGCGGCCGCTACTCCAGCTTCCGCGGCAGCCTGTGGGACAAGGGCATCCTGCCGCAGGACAGCCTCGCGCTGCTGGCCGAAGCGCGTGGCCGCGCCAGCGAAGGCGGCGCGCTGCTCGAGGTGGACCGCTCGTCGGCGCTCGACTGGGCGCCGCTGCGCGAACGCATCGCGCGCCACGGCATGCGCAACTCCAACTGCGTCGCCATCGCACCGACCGCCACCATCTCCAACATCGTCGGCGTGTCGGCCTCGATCGAGCCGGACTACCAGAACCTGTACGTCAAATCCAACCTGTCGGGCGAATTCACCGTGGTCAACGCCCACTTGGTGCGCGAACTGAAGGCGCGCGGGCTGTGGGACCCGGTCATGGCCTCCGACCTCAAGTACTTCGACGGTTCGCTGGCGCCGATCGAGCGCATCCCGGCCGACATCAAGGAACGCTACGCCACCGCCTTCGAAATCGCCCCGCACTGGCTGGTCGAGGCCGCCTCGCGCCGGCAGAAATGGATCGACCAGGCGCAATCGCTGAACCTCTACGTCGCCGGCGCATCGGGCCGCAAGCTCGACGAACTCTACCGCCTGGCGTGGCTGCGCGGCCTCAAGACCACCTACTACCTGCGCACGCTGGGCGCAACCGCGATGGAGAAGACCAGCGCCGGCGGCACCGCCGCCACGGTCCAGCCGGATGCCGGCCCCGCAGCCCACTACGGCGGCGGTGCGCCCAAGGCATGCTCCATCCTCGATCCCGACTGCGAGGCCTGCCAATAATGAGCGCGCTCAACTTCAACGACTGGGACACCCCCAGCCGCGGCGCCCCC
>NZ_AMXE01000123.1 GCF_000310205.1 Thauera linaloolentis 47Lol = DSM 12138
CGCCCCGGCCTGGACGCCGATGCCGCGCGCAACCCCGCGCTACTGGCCGCCGGCGCCCGGCCCGGCGCACTGGCGCCGGTGCGCGCCTCGGACAAGCGCATCGTCAACGGCCAGGGCGACATCAACCAGCTCGCGCCCTTCAAGTACCCCTGGGCGTGGGAGTTCTTCCTCAACGCCAACAAGAACCACTGGACGCCGCTGGAAATCTCCATGGCGCAGGACGTGCACGACTACCACCACCGCCTGACGCCCGCCGAGCGCCACCTGTTCGAGAACGTGCTTTCCTATCTCACCACCTCCGACATCCTCGCCATGCGCAACATCGGCCTGGCGGTGATGGAGAAGATGACCGCGCCCGAACTGCAGATCTACCAGGCCCGCCAGGTGTACGAAGAGGCGCTGCACACCTGGACCTACCAGCACTGCATCGAAAGCCTCGGCCTGGACCAGCAGGAAATCTACAACCGCTACCGCGTCGTGCCCGAGATCCACGGCAAGATCGCGCTCGCCAACCGCCGCCTGGAGCGGGTGATGCGCGCCGACTTCGACCTCGGCGACCGCGACAACCTGCACGAATTCGCCCTCTCCTACCTGTTCTTCGCCGGCATCTTCGAAGGCTGCTGGTTCTACAACGGCTTCTCGCCGATCTTCGCACTGCAGCGGCGCGGGCTGATGAAGGGCACCGCCGAGCAGTTGCAGTACATCATGCGCGACGAAGTCCTGCACTGCGCCTTCGGCATCCGCGTGGTGCGCACGCTGATCGCCGAGGAAAACCTGCAGCTCGACCCCGCCGCCATCACCCGCCTGTGGGAAGAAGCCGAAGCCGCGGAGGCGGCCTATGCCGGCTACCTGCTGCGCGAACCCTTGCTCGGCTACTCCGCCGCACAGCACATGGGCCAGTTCCGCTACATCGCCAACCGCCGCGCCCGCCAGCTCGGCCTGCCCGAACCCTTCCCCGGCGCCGAGAACGTGCTGCCCTGGCTGGACGAGCAGGCCAACCTGCGCAAGGAGAAGAACTTCTTCGAGACCCGCGTCACCGAGTACCAGACCGGTGGCGCGCTGGCCTGGGAGTAAAGGACGCCGACGCCGGGCGACGGATAGCTTTTCATTGCGCTGTTGCCCAAAAAGCCCCCACGCTCATCCGCTGCGCGAACTCGCTACTCTCCCAGAGGGCTTTTACGTCTTCGGGCGGTCCGGCAGCATGACAAGCCGTTTCTTCACCTGCTCGCACTGGCCAACACCGCTTGATGTCTTTGAAAGCGTAATGCTTAACGACCAGAATTTTCGGTGTCGGGTGCAGCACCGACATATTTCATGATGGCCTGCTCGATGCGGCTGTCGTTCCAACTGCGTAGTTGGGTCAGAAACGCTTGAGGGAGCAGGCCGTCCTCGGGAAATTTCATTTGCAGCAACCCAGGAATGTATTCGTCCAAACTGCTGGCTCCATCTGAGGCGACACGCAACGTACGATCTAACTCAGCCCAAAAGGTAGCCCCCTGCCGATAGGCCAGTTCCAGCGCTCGCGGTCTGTCGATGGCAAACATCCCTTCGACTTCGGCGAAACGCTGCTCGACTTCCCTGTCTGGATCAATGAACTGCCGTATCAGCTTTTCGGCCGTTGCTGCATCATGGATGGCTCTTTGCATTGCGCGCAGCCCATAGTATTGGGCGATGCTTTCATTGATCCAGGCGGGCAGTTCGGGAAGCTCCCCACGCCGGGCATCCGCCAGTTGATGGAATTGTTCGTGGGCCATGATCATGAATGTGACGGCCAGATGGTCGGGCACATTCTTGTCGCCGCCGATCATGTAATTCGCCAGAAAGCTCCTGCTTCCGGCCGCTCCACCGGCACGTCCGTGCCGCGCATCAATGCCGACCCACACGACTAGCAGTGCCCGCTCTCTTTCCGGCACCGGGGTATCGGCATACACAACATCGCCCAGATAATGCAGTGCCTGCGCATGCGACGACATCAGCCCCAGGTGATGCACGCGCTGCCAATCATCGGCCACGTAGCGAACGGTGAAGTCGCCTACACGCCGATGTTCAATCCCGGGGGTGCCCACCACGAAGAATTCTGGGGCGTTGTTGTCGGCCGGGACTCGCCACCCTCCTTTATCCATAGGCGTGGCGCCGAGCAACTCGGTGCCGGCATCGGCTGGCCGCAAGGTACTTTGTTGCGAGTTGGCTTCCACCACGCGCAGCAGCGATGTCGGTTCAGACAGCAGAACCCACTTCCTCTGAGCCATCGAGACACTGGCCTGAGCAGAGACGTCAACCGTACCGTCCCGCATCGTCGGCGGGCTCACTGTCCATATCACCTCCTTGCATCCCTCCGGCGCAATCCAGCCTCCGTCGCCGTCTTTCGCGAGCGGCTCCGTGCCACCTTCGCAGCGCGGGGACTCCACCTGCTGGTGAAGTCCCCAAGCTACGCCACGTGCAGCGAGTTTTCGACCTGCGGCTCCCTCGTCCGGTGGGAGCTTGAAAGCAATCTCCAGACCATAAGAGTCGTCACCGACCCACCGAACCGTGTATTCACTTTCGGCATATGCCTCTACCCAAAAACCATAGAGAACTGACGCAAAAAGTGCCGATCTTAAAAATGATATGGCTGAGAATTGCGGCTTCCTACCCATCTTCAACATTTCGTAGATTGTCATGAAAAAGAACTTTAGCCTGCGGATTATTCAGTCGACCTTCAACTCATAGCTGGTGCTGCGTCCCCCCGATTCTGAGCGTTGCAACACTCCCCGCTCAAGCAAGTCGTTGATGTCTCGAAGCGCGGTATCAGATGAGCACTTCGCCAGCGTGGCCCACTTGCTGGTGGTGAGCTTGCCTTCAAACCCATCCAGCAGGCGGTTAAGTACCCTGATCTGGCGTGCGTTCAAGGCGGTTCCTTGCTGTCGCTGCCAGAATCGGGCCTTTATCAGCACGGCATCCAGCATCCCGTGGGCGTGGTTTACCGCTTCGTCCAGCATCCGGAAGAACCACAGCAGCCACTCTGTGACTTCCAGCGTGCCTTTTTGAGTGCGCTCCAGCATGTCGTAGTAGGCCTTGCGCTCGCGCTGGATCTGCGCCGACAAGCTATAGAACCGCTGTGGGCTGCCATCAGCGCGGGCCAGCAGCAGATCACCGATAGCGCGTGCAATGCGACCGTTGCCATCATCAAACGGATGCAAGGTGACGAACCACAGATGCCCCAGCCCGGCGCGGATCAAGGCCGGTTCCATGGTCTTGGGACCGTTCATCCATGCTAGAAACCGGTCCATCTCCGGGGGCAGGTACTCTGCGGGCGGCGCTTCGTAATGCACCTTCTGGCGCCCGACCGGACCTGAGACCACTTGCATAGGCCCATGTGCATCATCGCGCCATGTACCGGTGCTGATCTTGCCAAGACCGGAATACCCAGTTGGGAACAGCGCCGCATGCCATCCGAAGAGGCGTTCTGCGGTGAGAGCTTGAGCGCTGTTGCTCGTCGCGTCGAGCACCATGTCCACGACACCCTCAACATGGCGGTCAACGGGTGCGAGAGAGCCGATGTCCACACCCAGACGGCGGGCAATGGAAGAACGCACCGAAGCTACATTCAGGTGTTCGCCCTCGATCTCGCTGGTCCTGAGTACGTCATCCGTCAGTGCAGCCAGGCAGGCCTCGCCGCGCAGGCCTAAGCCTATGTCGGCGAATCGCCCTAGAAGTAGGCCTTGAGCATGACTGACCCGTGCCATCGGCTCAGCCAGCGCCGCGAGATCGTAGCGCCAGCGAGGCCAGTCGGAAGACTGCCAAATGTAGAGATAATCACCGCCATTCATGCGGTGATTATGGCGGGCATTCACCGCACGGGCAAACCATTCACCGCAAGAACAGCGTTGAATGAGGGTAGCCTACCGCAACGATGAGAACTTGCCAGGACAGCCTGAAGAAGACGAGCCCCTCTTCTGCGCAGTGTCGCCGGCCATGCCGGCAAGCGCGCCTGCTAAGCTTGGCCCCGCATCGTGATGCCCGCCACGGCGCGGCATCGAGGGGGAGCCCCCCGCCACTACACCAAGCTTGCGAGGAAGACATGAAAGCACTGACACTCAAATCCCCGGGCGGCCTGGAGAACATCGTCCTCGACGACGTCGCCGATCCCGGAAGGCCCGGCAAGGGAGAAATCCGCGTTGCGATCAAGGCCAGTTCGCTGAACTACCACGACCTGCTCGTGGCTGCGGGGGCCTTCCCCACCGAAGACGGACGGATCCTGCTGTCGGATGGCGCCGGCATCGTGGAGGAAACCGGAGAAGGCGTGGATGAATTCAAGCCCGGGGACCACGTGGTGTCGACCTTCTTCCCGGTGTGGCCCGCAGGGCCGGCGACACCCGCGGTGGGCGGATTCGCGCACACGCCCGGCGACGGCGCCCAGGGCATGGCGTGCGGGCACGTCGTGCGCCCGGCGGGCGCCTTCACCCATGCCCCGCGCGGATGGACGCATCGCGAAGCCGCGACCATCACCACGTCCGGCCTCACCGCGTGGCGCGCCCTGGTCGTGAACGGCAGGCTGAAGGCCGGCGAAACCGTCCTCGTGCAGGGCACCGGGGGCGTATCGATCGCCGCGCTGCAACTCGCCAAGGCGATGGGCGCATACGTCATCGCCACATCCTCATCCGACGACAAGCTGGCCAAGGTGAAACGGCTTGGCGCCGACCTGACGATCAACTACCGGAACGAACCCGAGTGGGGCCGGAAGGCGCTCGAACTCACCCACGGCTTCGGCGTCGACCATGTCGTGGAAGTCGGCGGGCCGGCAACGCTGGGGCAATCGCTCACGGCGCTGAAGGTCGGCGGCCACATCGCGCTGATCGGCCTGCTCTCCGGAACCGATGCCAGCCTGCCGATCCTGTCCGTGCTCGCCAAGCACGCGCGGATCGAAGGCCTGATCGTGGGCAGCCGGCAAGAGCAGAAGGATTTCGTGCGGGCGCTCGATCTGATGGAGGCGCGGCCAGTCATCGACCAGGTGTTTCCATACGCCGATCTCGCCGCCGCCTTCGCGCACCAGCAGAGCGGGCAGCATTTCGGCAAGATCTGCGTGGAGTGGTGAACGGTGAAGCGGTGAGCACCGCCGGCGGGGCCAGCCCCCGCCGGACCGCCGGCAACGGCCAGCGCGACGAACCCCGTCGATTCGCGTTCCATGCCGTCCCCCCGTTCGCAAAGACTTCGCGGTACGCCGGCCGGCCGATGAAGGGCCGCGTCGCCCGCGCCCTCATCGCTTGCCCTTCAGCTCCACGTACAGCAGCACCACGCCGACCAGCAGGATCACGCCGCCGATCCCCGCGTAGCCGGCGGCGAACGAGCCACTGACGCCAACCAGCGCGGCGAAGGCCGGCGGGCCGAGCACGACGCCGAAATAGGTGAAGAACAGGGTGCCGCCGGTCAGCGTACCGGCCTGGCCCGGCGGCGAGAGCTGGGCGACACGCGCCAGGTAGACGCCGTTCCAGCCGATTGCGGTCGCGCCGAACACCATGCTCACGGCGATGACGATGACGAGCGGCCAGTCCGGCTCGAACAGCGCGGTGATCAGCGAAGCGGCCGCCATCGCGAACGCGAGCAAGCACAGCACCAGGTTCGGCGCCTTCCAGCGGTCGGCCGCGTAGCCCCACAGCAGGCGTCCGCCCGCCCCGGCGAACTGGGACAAGGACAGCACGAAACCGGCGGTGACCAGCGAAGCACCGTATTCCACGGTGAGATAGGTCACCAGGTAAGTGGTCAGGCACAACTGCATCGCGCTCAGGAAGAAGGTGCACAAGGCCAGATTGCGGATGTCGCGATGAGCGAAGACCTGGGCCAGCGGACGCAGCACGCCGCCCAGCGACACCTTGCGCCGGGGGTCGCGATCGGCGTCGAAGTCGGCACGCACCCCCTGGGCGATCAGCGCCATGGCTGCGCAGGCGGCGCCCACCGCGAGCGCGGCGCCCTGCCAGTTCGACAGCAGCACCAGCGGCGGCACGGCCAGGCCGGCCAGCGCGCCGCCCAGCGGCACGCCGGTCTGCTTCACCGAGAACAGAAAGCCCATGCGGTGCGCGGGCGTGGTACGGGCCAGGATGTGGGAGCTCGACGGCGTGATCGGCCCGTAGCCGGAGCCAATCAGCAGGGCGCTCACCACCAGCGACCACACCGCCCCGACCGCAGCGAACGCCAGCCCCAGAGCGGACAGTAGCAGGCAGGCCTGGCTGACGCGGATCGCGCCATAGCGCCCTACCAGGTTGCCGCTCGCCAGCGTAGACAGCATCGCGCCCACATAGACGAGCGCGATGAACACACCGACCAGCGCGGCCGGCAGCCCGGTGGTGCGCGCCGCTTCCGGCGCCAGCACCGGCACCGTCAGCGCGGCCATGGTGGCGAGTATCTGGATCGCGAGGGTGATGCTCAGCGGAATGATCATCGCCGCCTCGCTTCGTAGCCGTCCTTGCCGGCGGGGGAGACGCAGCCCTTCATTCGATGGACTCCGGTGAAATCGCGCCGTCTTGCGGCGGCTTGCGGTATCTGAAGGTGCCGACGCCCTTGGCGACGATCCGCCCTTCGGCGTCGAGTATTTCGGCTTCGCAGAAGCAAGTGGATCGGCCACCGCCGATGGCGCGCGCGTCGACCCGCAGCCGGCCGCTGCCGGGGCTGAGGAAGCTTGCCGTCACGCCGATCGACACCACCGACAGCCGGAAGCCCTGGCGCGCCATCGCCGCCCGCGCCATCGTGGTGTCGAGCAGGGTCAGCAGCACGCCGCCATGGACCTTGCCGTGCATGTTGGTCAATTCCGGCCGCGATTCGAGCGCGACCCGCGCCCATCCCGGCCCGATGCCGTCATCGACGGCGCCGAGCAGGTCGAGGAAGGGATTGCGGAAGCTGGGCGGTGTCAGCACCGGTTCGCCGCCGTCCTGCGCAAGCGGCTCGCCGGACCGGGGCGCTCGCTCAGGCGGCGGGCTGGACATTGGCCACCTCGACGAGATTGCCGTCGGGATCGCGGCAGTAAACGGGGCGGATCGGCGCGGTAGCGCCGGTGCGCGGCACATGGGCATAGAAGGCGATCGTGGCGTCGATGTCCGCCACGGTGAGGACCAGATGGTCCAATGAATCGATCTTCATCGAACGATCTCCTGTCGGCTCGGGTTCATGGGGGCGGGACCGGTCGTTCACATCATTCCGAGCGCGGTGGGCAGCCAGGTGGAGATGATGGGCACGTAGGTGACCAGCATCAG
>NZ_AMXE01000124.1 GCF_000310205.1 Thauera linaloolentis 47Lol = DSM 12138
GGACCTGGTGGGGGGCGGGCATGCCGGCCGGCGGCCCGCCGGCATCGGCCGCGGCGCCGCGCCTGCGGCGCGCCAGCCAGGGCTTGACGTGGCTCTCGTACAGGCCGGCGAGGCCGTTGGGGAAGGCCATCACCACGCCGATGAACAACGCGGCCATCAGGAACAGCCACAGATCGGGGAAGGTCTCGGAAAAGTAGGTCTTGCCAAAATTGACCAGCAGTGCGCCATACACCGCGCCCACCAGGCTCATGCGCCCGCCGACCGCGGCGAAGATCACCATCTCGATCGAGGGCACGATGCCGATCAGCGTCGGCGACATGAAGCCGACCTGCAGCGTGAACATCGCGCCGCCGATCGCCGACAGCGCCGCCGCCAGGCAGAAGGCGAAGACCTTGAACATCGACACGTCGTAGCCCGAGAAGCGCACGCGGTCTTCCTTGTCGCGCATCGCCAGCAGCAGCGTGCCCAGCTTGCTGAGCTGGATCCAGCGGCACAGCAGCACCGAGGCCAGCAGCAGCGCCGCGGTGACGAAGTACAGCGCGGTCTTGGCCTCGTCGCTGCGGATGTCCCAGCCGAGCAGGGTCCTGAGGTCGGTCATGCCGTTGACGCCGCCGGTGTAGCCCTGCTGGCCGATGATTAGCACGGTCAGGATCAGCGCCACCGCCTGGGTGATGATGGCGAAGTACACCCCGCCGACGCGGCGCTTGAACATCGCGTAGCTGATGACGAAGGCCAGCAGCACCGGCACCGCCACCACCGCCAGCAGCGTGAAGCCGAAGGAGTTGAACGGCTCCCACCACAGCGGCAGCGCGGTGAGCTGGTTCCAGTCCATGAAGTCGGGGATGCCCGGCGTCGACTGGATGGCGGTGCTTTGCGGGTCGGACGCTTCCAGCTTCAGGAACATCGCCATGGCGTAGCCGCCGAGGCCGAAGAACACGCCCTGGCCCAGGCTCAGCACGCCGCCGTAGCCCCACAGCATCACCAGGCCGATGGCGACGAAGCCGTAGCTCAGGTACTTGCCCACCAGGTTGAGGCGGAAACCGTCCATCGCCAGCGGGAACACCACCAGCAGCAGCACGGCGAGGATCGCGATGCTGGCGAGGCCGCTGCGATCCAGCCAGGTCTTGATTGCATCCATGATTGGCGCTCCGATCGTTGATTCGTGTATGCGGCGCCGGATCAGCGGCGCACCTTGGAGGCGAACAGGCCTTGCGGACGCAGCATCAGGATGCTCACGATCAGCAGCAGGGTCAGCACCTTGGCCATCGAGCCGGACAGGAAGAACTCGGAGATCGACTGCGTCTGGGCGATGCCGAAGGCCGACACCACCGTGCCCCACAGGCTGGCCGCGCCGCCGAAGGTCACCACCAGGAAGGCGTCGACGATGTACAGCGAGCCGCTGGTCGGGCCGGTCGAGCCGATGGTGGTGAAGGCCGCGCCGGCCACGCCGGCGATGCCGCAGCCGATGGCGAAGGTGACGCGGTCGGTGCGCGTGGTGTTGATGCCGATGGCGTTGGCCATGCCGCGGTTGGCGACGGTGGCGCGCACGCGCAGCCCCCAGCGCGACTTGTAGAGCGCCAGCAGCACGCCGCCGGTGACGAAGACGGTCAGGCCGAGCACGAACATGCCGTTGATCGGGATGTCGAGGCCCTCGGCAACCTCCCACGAGCCCATCAGCCAGTCGGGCAGCGTGGGGCTGACCTCCTTCGGCCCGATCAGCGTGCGGAAGGCCTGCTGCATCGCCAGCGACAGGCCCCAGGTGGCGAGCAGGGTATCGAGCGGGCGCTTGTACAGGTGCCGGATCAGCGCCCATTCCGCCAGCCAGCCGAAGGCGAAGGCGACGACGAAGGCACATGCGATGGCGACCGGGAAGTAGGCCTGCATCAGCCCCGGCGCGTAGCTCTCGGTCAGCGTCGACAGCAGGAAGATGGTGTAGGCGCCGATGGTCATGAACTCGCCGTGCGCCATGTTGATGACGCCCATCTGGCCGAAGATGATCGCCAGCCCGAGTCCCATCAGCAGCAGCACCGCGAACAGGCTCAGGCCGGCAAAACCCTGCATCAGGGTGATGTTGTAGATTTCGTCGAACGACATGACGGACCTCCGGGGGAAAGGCGGGTGCCGCCGCGGCGAGGGCCGCGGCGGCCGGCGGGGCTTACTGGTAGCCCTTCGGGAAGGGATCGGGAACGATCAGCTCGGGCGATTCCGACACCACCTTGAAGGTGCCGTCGGGCTGGCCCTGGGCGATGCGGGCCTTGCTGTACAGGTGGTGGTTGTCGTGGATCTTCACGTAGCCTTCGGGCGCGGTCGGCAGCTCGATGCCCGGCGACGCGGCGGCCACCTTGTCGACATCGAAGCTGCCCGCCTTTTCCACCGCCGCCTTCCACAGCCAGGGGCCGAGGTAGGCCGCCTGTGTGACGTCGCCGATCACCGCCTTCGGCCCATAGGCTTTCTTGAAGGCCTCGACGAAAGCCTGGTTGTTCGGGTTGTTCAGGCTCTGGAAGTACTTCATCGAGGAATAGAAGCCGGCGAAATTCTCGCCGCCCACGCCCAGCATCTCGTCCTCGGTCACCGACAGCGTCAGCAGGAACTGCTTGACGCCGGTGATGCCGGCCGCCTTCAACTGCTTGTAGAAGGCCACGTTCGAGCCGCCGACCACGGCGGCGAAGATGCAGTCCGGCTTGGCGATCTTGATCTTGTTGATCAGCGAGTTGAAATTGGTGTGGCCGAGCGGGTAGTACTCCTCGCCGACGATCTTGCCGCCCTGGAAGGCCTCGACGTGCTTGCGCGCGATCTTCATCGAGGTGCGCGGCCAGATGTAGTCCGAGCCCACCAGGAAGAAGCTCTTCGCGCTCTTCTCCTTCTTTGCCCAGTCGAGGCTGTAGAGGATCTGCTGGGTGGCTTCCTGGCCGGTGTAGATGACGTTCTTCGACTGCTCCAGGCCTTCGTAGAAGGTCGGATAGTAGAGCAGGCCGTTCTCCTTTTCGAAGATCGGCAGCACGGCCTTGCGCGAGGCCGAGGTCCAGCAGCCGAACACGGTGGCGACCTTGTCGTTGACCAGCAGCTTGCGCGACTTCTCGGCGAAGGTCGGCCAGTCGGAGGCGCCGTCTTCCTTGATGACGCGGATCTTGCGGCCGAGGATGCCGCCCAGCGCATTGATCTGGTCGATGGCGAGCTGCTCGGCCTGGATCGAACCCGTCTCCGAGATCGCCATCGTGCCGGTGGCCGAGTGCAACTGGCCGACCACGACCTCGGTATCGGTGACGGCGAGCCCGGTGGTGTTGACCTGCGCGGTGGGCAGCGCGGCGGCATGGCCTATGCGGGACATCGCCAGGGCGAGCGGGAGGGCGGCGGCGCCGAACACGAACTTGCGGCGCTGGGAGGAGGGCAGGTGCTTGTCGGACATGGATCGCTCCTTGATGGATGGGCTTCGACGCGGGGTGGCGAGGCGCCGTGCCGACGGGGCCGGCGTCGTCTCGCTGCGGTGCACAAGCTACCCACCGGGGGCGGAACGGCGAATACGTCAAACGACGTATGGGGATGCGCAGGGTGCGGCGCTAATTTTTGCGCGGTGCACAAATCGTGCGCCAGGCACGGACACGCCCGTGTCCGCGCTGGTGCATGGCGCCGCCGCCATGCACCGGGCCGGTGCGCGGCCGGCGGGTGGGCCGGGCGGCCGTGTGCGTGCGCCGCCGCCATGGCGCGGGAACGCTTTTTGCTGAAAGGCTGGCATCGATGTTTCCCGCCCGTCAGTGCCGCCCGCCACCGTGTCCGATCTCCCCGCCGCGCCAGCCACCCAGCGCATCATCCACATCCGCCGCGCGTACAACGCCTGGGTCGCCGACGAGACGATGGAGGACTACGCGCTGCGCTATGCGCCGCGCAGCTTCCGCAAGTGGTCGTTCTCGCGCATCGCCAATACCGCGCTCGGTGCGGTGTCCTTCCTCGCGCTGGAGGCCATCGGCGGCACCATCGCGCTGAACTGGGGCTTCACCAACGCGGTGTGGACGATCGGCCTGGTGGCGCTGGTGATCTTCCTCACCGGCCTGCCGATCAGCTACTACGCTGCGCGCGACGCGGTCGACATGGACCTGCTGACCCGCGGCGCCGGCTTCGGCTACATCGGCTCGACCATCACCTCGCTGATCTACGCCTCCTTCACCTTCATCTTCTTCGCCATCGAGGCGGCGATCATGGCGCTGGCGCTGGAACTGTGGTTCGGCCTGCCGATCCAGTGGGGCTACCTGCTCAGCTCGCTGGCGGTGATTCCGCTGGTGACGCACGGCATCACCTGGATCAGCCGCCTGCAGGCGTGGACGCAGCCGGTGTTCGTCGTGCTGCTGCTGGCGCCCTTCTTCTTCGTGCTGGTGCGCGAGCCCGAGCTGTACACCGCCTTCGCAGGATTCGGCGGCCGCCAGGGCAGTGCCGGCAACACCTTCGACTGGCTCGCGGTGGGCGCCGGCTGTACCGTGGCGGTGGCGCTGATCTCGCAGATCGGCGAGCAGGTGGATTTCCTGCGCTTCCTGCCGCCCGCGGGCAAGCGCAACAAGGGGCGCTGGTGGGCCTCGGTCATCGCCGCGGGGCCGGGCTGGATCATCCCGGGGGCGCTGAAGATGCTCGGCGGCGCCTTTCTCGCCTTCCTCGCGCTGCAGGCCATGGTGCCGCCGGACAAGGCGCTGCAGCCGACGCAGATGTACCTGGCCGGTTTCATGCACGTGGTCGACGATCCGCGCGCGGCGGTGGCGCTGGCCTGCATCTTCGTCATCGTCTGCCAGATCAAGATCAACGTCACCAATGCCTATGCGGGCTCGCTGGCGTGGTCAAACTTCTTCTCGCGCCTCACGCACAGCCATCCGGGGCGGGTGGTGTGGCTCGTCTTCAACGTGCTGATCGCGCTGATGCTGATGATGCTCGGCGTGTTCGAGGCGCTGGAGCAGGTGCTCGGCGTGTATGCCAGCGTGGCGGTGGCGTGGATCGGCGCGGTGGTGGCGGATCTCGTCGTCAACAAGCCGCTCGGGCTGTCGCCGCGCCGCATCGAGTTCAAGCGCGCCTACCTGTACGACATCAACCCGGTGGGCGTCGGCTCGATGCTGGCGGGCTCGGTGCTGGGCATCGTCGCCTTCGGCGGGCATCTGGGGGTGGAGGCGCAGGCTTTCGCGCCCTTCATCTCGCTCGGCACCGCCTTCGTCCTCGCGCCGCTGATCGCCTGGGCGAGCGGCGGCCGCTACTATCTCGCGCGGCCGCGCGAGACGCAGTGGCGCCCGGCACAGGTGCTGTGCTGCGTGGTGTGCGAGAACAGCTTCGAAGCCGAGGACATGGCGCAGTGCCCGGCCTATGGCGGCGCCATCTGCTCACTGTGCTGCACGCTGGACGCGCGCTGCCGCGACCGCTGCAAGCCCGCGCCCGGCCTGCTCGGGCGGCTCGCGCCGCTGCTGGCGGACTGGATGCCGTCGTCGATGTCGCTGCGGGTGGCGCGGCGCGTGGGCCAGTTCCTGCTGGTGTTCGCCGTCTGCAGCCTGGTGATCGCCTCGGTGGTGGCGCTGGTCTACCAGCAGGAGCTGATCGCCGCCGACGCCGGCGAGACCGACCTCGGCATCGCCTTCGTGCGCATCTTCGCGGTGCTGATCCTGCTCACCGCGGTGGGCGTGTGGTGGCTGGTGCTGGTCAACGAGAGCCGGCGCGTGGCGCAGGAGGAGTCCGAGCGCCAGAACCAGCTGCTGCTGCGCGAGATCGAGGCCCACCGCGACACCGACGCCAAGCTGCAGCAGGCCAAGGAGGACGCCGAGGCCGCCAATGCCGCCAAGAGCCGCTACGTGCGCGGCATCAGCCACGAACTGCGCACGCCGCTCAACACCATTCTCGGCTACTGCCAGATCATGCTGCGCGACACTGACCTGCCGCGCCGCCGGCGCGACGCCATCTCCACCATCCAGCGCAGCGGCGAGCACCTGCTGGGGCTGATCGACGGCCTGCTCGACATCGCCAGCATCGAGGCCGGCCGGCTGCAGTTCAACCGCGAGGAGATCCGCTTCGGCGAATTCCTCGCCCACATCGAGAAGATGTTCCGTCTCGAGGCGATGAAGAAGGGGCTGGATTTCCGCACCGACTTCAGCAGCGGCATGCCCGAGGTGGTGCAGGGCGACACCGGCCGCCTGCGCCAGATCCTCATCAACCTGCTCGCCAACGCGGTGCGCTACACCGAGCGCGGAGAGGTGCGGCTGACGATCGCCTGGCGCAGCGAGATCGCGGTGTTCGAGATCCGCGACACCGGCTGCGGCATTGCGGCGGAGGACATGGAGCGCATCTTCCTGCCCTTCGAGCGCGGCGCCGGCGCGGAACCCGCCGGCGTGCCGGGCACCGGCCTGGGGCTGACGATCACCCGCCTGCTGGTCGAGCTCGCGGGCGGGCAGCTCACCGTCGACAGCACACCGGGGCGCGGCAGCGTGTTCCGCGTCAAGCTCCACCTGCCGCGCGTGGCGCGGCCGAGGCTGGCGCTGCGGCCCGAACGCGAGATCCGCGGCTACGCGGGGCGCCGCCGCTGCCTGCTGGTGGTGGACGACCAGCCCGGCCAGAGCCGGCTCATCGCCGACATGCTGAGGCCGCGCGGCTTTCTGGTGCATGAATGCCAGGACCCCGAGGCGGCGGCGCGCCTGCTCGACGCCCTGCACCCCGACCTCGTCTTCCTCGACGTGTCGATGCCGGCGATGGACGGCTGGACGCTGTGCCGCCGGCTGCGCGACGCCGGCCACGGCATGCCGATCGTGATGGTGTCCGCCAACGCCTACGAGAACCTGCCCGACCGGCGCCAGGCGGCCGGCTGCGACGACTTCATCGTCAAGCCGGTGCTGGAAACCGAGCTCTTCGCGCGCCTGAGCGCGTGGCTGGGGCTGCGCTGGATCTACGCCGATGCGCCACCGGGCGCCGCTGGCACCGCCGCGCCGGTGCCGGCTGCGCAGCCGGCGCCGTGGCCCGACTCACTGCCGCCGGCC
>NZ_AMXE01000125.1 GCF_000310205.1 Thauera linaloolentis 47Lol = DSM 12138
GAACGCACGCCCGCTGCCGGCCGTGGACAGAACAAGCCCGGCGCCCGCTCCCAGCCGCGCCGCGGCGAAGCGGACGGCAACCGCGCGCCGCGCGCGGCCGAACCGCGCGAGGTCAACGGCAATCGCATGCCGCCCGCGCCACGGCCCGACGTCGATGGCAACCGCATCGCCAATACCACCCGTCGCACCGACGCCGATGGCAATCGCGCCAACCACGGCCGCAGCCGCCCCGCGCCGCGCGCCGCGCTGTTCTCCGCCAAGCCGGGCAACGGCAACCGCTGAACCCGCGCGCCCGCTCCCCGCTTCGGCCGGGCGGGGAGCGGGGTTTTCCGCGCGCGGCGGCTTGCCAAACCCCCGAGCCCTCACTTAAGCTTCGCGCGCATTCGAATCCAGGTGCCCTGCGCCGCAAACGCGCGCCAGGGTGAAACGGGAAGTCCGGTAATGCCGCCCCACGCGGGCAGCCATCCCGGCGCAGCCCCCGCTGCTGTAGTCCTGACGGATGCCGCACCCCGCCACTGGGCTTTGCCCGGGAAGGCCGCGGCATCCGGATGAAGGCGAGCCAGAAGACCGGCCTGGTCGATTGAAGGTCACTGCCCCGGGGTGTGGGCGATCGCCGTCCGGCCCGGGCATCGTCCGTCGCTCCGGCCACCACCACGTCTCCCCCAAGCAGGTCGTCCGCCCTCATACCCGCGGCGCCATCGCCTTTCCGGAGACACCATGTCAGCCAGCCAACGCATTCCCGCCACCATCGTCACCGGCTTCCTCGGCAGCGGCAAGACCACGCTGCTGCGCCACATCCTGTCCAACGCCGGCGGCCGCCGCATCGCCGTGATCGTCAATGAATTCGGCGAACTCGGCATCGACGGCGACATCCTGCGCGGCTGCGGCATCGGCTGCGACGAGGACGGCCGGGAACGCCCCGGCGAGCTGTTCGAACTCGCCAACGGCTGCCTGTGCTGCACGGTGCAGGAAGAGTTCTACCCGGTGATGCGCGAACTGATCGCGCGCCGCGGCGACATCGACCACATCCTGATCGAGACGTCCGGCCTGGCCCTGCCCAAGCCGCTGGTGCAGGCTTTCAATTGGCCAGAGATCCGCAACGCCTGCACCGTGGACGCGGTCGTCACCGTGGTGGACGTGCCCGCCGCCGCCGCCGGCCAGTTCGCCGCCAACCTGCCGGCGGTCGACGCCCAGCGCCGCGCCGACCCCAACCTAGATCACGAATCGCCGCTGCACGAGCTGTTCGAGGACCAGTTATCGGCCGCCGACCTGGTCGTGCTGTCCAAGACCGACCTCGCCGACGCCGACGCCCGCGCCCGTGTCGAAGCACTGGTGCGCGAGGAACTGCCGCCCGAGGTGAAGATCGTCGCCAGCGACCAGGGCCGCATCGAGCTCGACATCGTGCTCGGCCTGGGCGCCGCGTCGGAGGAGAACATCCACCTGCGCCAGAGCCACCACGACCACGAGGAAGGGGAAGAACACGACCACGATCACGACGCCTTCGACTCAGTGGTGGTCGACCTGCCGCTGGTCGAGCGCGAGCGCCTGCTCGACATCCTGCACACCCTCACCGCCGAGCACGCCATCTACCGCGTCAAGGGCTTCGTCGCGCTGCCCGGCAAGCCGATGCGGCTGGTGGTGCACGGCGTCGGCCGGCGCTTCGACAGCTACTTCGACCGCCGCTGGCTGGCGGACGAAACGCCGCGCACCCACCTCGTGCTGATCGGCGAGGATCTGGACGCCGACTCCCTGCGCAACGCGCTCGCCGCGGCCGCCGCCACTGCCGACGCCCCCGCCGGAAGCGCCTGATGCATCTGCTCGCGGCCCAGCCCGGCGGCTTCGTCGACGACGCCTCGGTCATCACCCGCATCGCGCAAGATCCGGCCGACATCGTCATCCTCAGCGCCGCCGACACCACGCTGGCGCTGCTCGCCGCCGCCTGGCCCGCCGCGAGCAGCGGCACGGCCGGCTTTCCGTCGCTGCGACTGGCCAACCTCCTGCACCTGCGCCAGCCGGCCTCGGTCGACCTCTACCTGGACGACGTGCTGCAGTACGCGCGCGTCATCGTCATCGACCACCTCGGCGGCGAAAGCTACTGGCCCTACGGCACCGAGCGCATCGGCGAACTGTGCCGCGCACGCGGCATCGCGTTGGCGATGTTCTCCGGCGACACCACCGAAGACAGCAACCTGCTGCAGAAAAGCACCGCCGATGCCGACACCTGCCGCACGCTGTGGCGCTACCTGCGCGAAGGCGGCCCGGCCAACGCACGTGCCTTCCACCGCTTCCTGGCGACGCGCTTCTTCGATCTTCCGCTGCAAGTGCCACCACCGCGGCCGCTGCCCGCGGTGACGGTCTTCCATCCGCGCCACGAACTCGGCTCGGTGGAAAGCTGGCACGGCGACTGGCAGGCCGGCGCGCCCTGCGTCGCCGTGCTGTTCTACCGCGCCCACCTGCAGGCGGGCAACACCGCGGTGTTCACCCACTTGTGCGAGGCGCTCGCCGCGCGCGGCATGAACCCGCTGCCGATCGCGCTGCTGTCGCTGAAGGACGCGCTGTGCGCCGACACCCTGCGCCGGCTGTGCCGCGAGCATGGCGTGGCGCTGATCCTCAACACCACCGCGTTCTCGCAGTCGGCGCTTGACGATCCCGGCGACCACGCCCTGGTGGACGACATCCCGGTGCTGCAGCTCGTGCTGTCCGGCGGCAACGAGGAAGGCTGGCGGGCCGACGCCCACGGCCTGTCGCCGCGCGACATCGCCATGCACATCGCGCTGCCCGAGGTCGACGGCCGCATCATCACCCGCGCGGTCAGCTTCAAGGGCCTGTCCCACCACTGCGAGCACACCCAGTGCGACGTCGTGCAGTACCGCCCGCATCCCGAGCGCATGGCCTTCGTCGCCGAGCTGGCACGGCGCTGGTGCCGCCTGCGCGCGCTGCCCAACGCCGACAAGCGGCTGGCGCTGGTGCTGGCCAACTACCCCAGCCGTGAAGGCCGGCTGGGCAACGGCGTCGGCCTCGACACGCCGGCCTCGGTGGTCGCCATCCTCGAACGCCTGCGCGCCGACGGCTACGCCGCCGACGCCATCCCGACCGACGGCGACACGCTGATGGCGCAACTGAAGGAAGGCATCACCAACGACCCCGACCAGTGGGCGCTGCGCCCGGCGCGGCAGAGCCTGGCGATGGACGCCTACCTCGCCTTCTTCGAGCGCCTGCCGGAAACCGTGCGCGGCGCCATCGTCGCGCGTTGGGGCGAACCCGCCGCCGACCCGATGCTGCGCCAAGGTCGCTTCATGATCGCCGGCCTGCGCTGCGGCCAGCTCTTCGTCGGCATCCAGCCCGCGCGCGGCTACGGACTCGACCCGCAGGCGAGCTACCACGACCCCGACCTGATACCGCCGCACCACTACCTGGCCTTCTACTGCTGGCTGCGCGAAGTGTGGCGCTGCGACGCCATCGTGCACGTCGGCAAGCACGGCAACCTCGAATGGCTGCCGGGCAAGAGCGTGGCGCTGTCGGGCGAGTGCTGGCCCGACATTGTCCTCGGCCCGCTGCCGCATCTCTACCCCTTCATCGTCAACGACCCCGGCGAAGGCACCCAGGCCAAGCGCCGCGCCCAGGCGGTGATCATCGACCACCTAATGCCGCCGCTGACCCGCGCCGAAAGCTACGGCCCCACGCGCGACCTCGAACGCCAGGTGGATGAATACTACGAAGCACTGATGCTCGATCCGCGCCGCGCCGAACTGCTGCGCCGCCAGATCCTCGACCACATCCTGCGCCACGACCTGCACCGCGACCTCGGCTTCGACACGCCGCGCACGGCGGAAGAGGAACAGCACCTGCTCAATCGCACCGACGCCTACCTGTGCGAACTGAAGGAAGCGCAGATCCGCGACGGCCTCCACATCTTCGGCGCCTCGCCCACAGGGCGGCTGCGGCGCGACACCCTGCTCGCGCTGGCGCGCCATCCGGTCGGCAACGGCCGCGACGGCAATGAAGGCCTGACCCGCGCGCTGGCCGCCGACCTCGCCCTGGGTGGGGAAGACGGCAAGGGCTTCGACCCGCTCGACGCCGACTGGGGCCAGCCCTGGCAAGGCCCGCGCCCGGCCGTGCTCGCCGCGCTCGGCGACGGCCTGTGGCGCAACGCCGGCGACACCCGCGAACGGCTCGAACTGCTGGCGCTGCAGATCCTGAACTCCAGCCTCCCTGATTCCGACCTGCCGGAGCACCGCCTGCCCGAGGGCCACGACTGGCCCCGCACCGCCGCCGTGCTCGCGCGCATCGACGGCGACCTGCGCCCGCGCCTGGACGCCTGCGGCGAACAGGAGCTGCTGCAGCTGATGCGCGGCCTCGCCGGCCGTTTCGTGCCGCCCGGGCCGAGCGGCGCGCCCTCGCGCGGCCGTCCCGACGTGCTGCCCACCGGGCGCAACTTCTACTCGGTCGACACCCGCGCCGTGCCCACGCAGACGAGCTGGACGCTGGGCCTGAAATCCGCCGCGCTGCTGGTGGAACGCTACCTGCAGGAACACGGCGACTACCCGCGCGCGATCGGCCTGTCGGTATGGGGCACGGCCACCATGCGCACCGGCGGCGACGACATCGCCCAGGCTTTCGCGCTGATCGGCGTGCGGCCGAAGTGGGCCGACGGCAGCCACCGCGTGGCCGACTTCGAAATCCTGCCGATGTCGCTGCTCGACCGTCCGCGCATCGACGTCACGCTGCGCGTGTCCGGCTTCTTCCGCGACGCCTTCGCCAACGTCATCCGCCTGTTCGACGCCGCGGTGCAGGCCGTCGCCGAACTCGACGAAGCCGAGGACGTGAACCCGATCCGCGCCCGCATCCTGCGCGAGGCCGCCGCGCTGGCGGCCGACGGCATGGGCGCCGCCGACGCCCGCCGCCACGCCGGCCATCGAATCTTCGGCGCCAAGCCCGGCGCCTACGGCGCCGGCCTGCAAGGCCTGATCGACGGCCGCAACTGGGACGACGACGCCGACCTCGCCGACGCCTGGCTGAACTGGGGCGGCCACGCCTACGGCCAGCACGACTACGGCAGCGCGGCCCGCAGCACCTTCGCCCGCCGCCTCGCCGGCATCGACCTGGTGATGCAGAACCAGGACAACCGCGAGCACGACCTGCTCGACTCCGACGACTACTACCAGTTCCAGGGCGGCATGACGGCGGCCGTGCGTCACCTGTCCGGCGCGCAGCCGGCGGTGTATTTCGGCGACCATGCCAACCCGCAAGCACCGGTGGTGCGCTCGCTGGAAGAAGAAATCAGCCGCGTCGTGCGCTCGCGCGTGACCAACCCCAAATGGATCGCCGGCATCAAGCGCCACGGCTACAAGGGCGCGTTCGAGATGGCGGCCACCGTCGACTACCTGTTCGCCTTCGACGCCACCGCGCGCGTGGTGCGCGACGACCAGTACGCCCGCGTCGCCGACGCCTACATCGAAGACACCCACACCCGCGACTTCCTGCAGCGCCACAACCCCGACGCGCTGCGCGAAATGTGCGAGCGCCTGCTCGAAGCCATGCAGCGCGGCCTGTGGCAATCGCCCGGTGACTGGCGCGAACGCATCGAACAGCACCTGCTCGCCGCCGAACAGCACCTGGAAAACCGATGACTGCCTCTACCCCCGCCCCTTCGCCCAGCGCCCCGGCCGCGCCCAGCTACCCCTTCGCCGCGCTGTACGGCCAGCCGCGCCTGCGCACCGCGCTGCTGCTCGCCGCCGTCGACCCGCTGATCGGCGGCGTGCTGATCGAAGGGCCGCGCGGCACCGCCAAATCCACCAGCGCGCGCGCGCTCGCCGAGCTGCTGCCGAAGGATCAGGGCGGCGGGCGCTTCGTCGACCTGCCGCTGGGCAGCAGCGAGGAACAGCTCGTCGGCTCGCTCGACCTCGAAGCAGCGCTGCAGCACGGCCGCGTCGCCTTCCGCCCCGGCCTGCTGGCTCGGGCGCACGACGGCGTGCTGTACATCGACGAAGTCAACCTGCTCGCCGACGGCCTGGTCGACCTGCTGCTCGACGTCTGCGCCAGCGGCATCAACCGCGTCGAGCGCGACGGCGTCTCGCACCAGCACCCGGCGCGGCTGACCCTGATCGGCACCATGAACCCCGAGGAAGGCGAACTGCGCCCGCAACTGCTGGACCGCTTCGGCCTGTTCGCGCGCCTGGACGACACCCTCGCCACCGCCGAGCGCCAGGCCATCGTGCGCGCCCGGCTGGCCTTCGACGCAGACCCGGCCGCCTTCGTCCGCCGCTTCGACACCGAACAGCAGAACCTCGCCCGGCGCATCGTCCGCGCCCGCAGCGCACTGGACGGCATCGGCTTCGGCGACGCCGCCCACGACCGCGTTGCCGCGCTGTGCCACGCCGCCCAGGTCGAGGGCGTGCGCGCCGACCTCGTCATGCTGCGCGCCGCGCGCGCCCACGCCGCGCTCGACGGCCGCGGCGAAATCACCGATGCCGACATCGACGCCGTGGCCGAACTGGTGCTCGCCCATCGCCGCAAGGCGGCCGAGGACGCGCCGTCGCAAACGCCGCAACACCGCGACGACACGGCTCCGACCCAGGGCGACGGCACCCGACCCGCGAACGGACAAGCAAGCACCAGCACGTCCAACGACTCAGGCCAGCCGGCCCCAAGCGATCAGCCAGACGACTGGGGCGCGCTGCCGCCGCAGCCGGTGCCGATCCACGCGGTCAAGAACGTGAGGCCGCTGCATGCAAAAAAGCCCTGACGCGTCCGGCAGCCGCGCCCGGCAGGGCGGCCGCCGGACGCGCACCCAGCCCCACGAAGAAAGGCCGCCCCGACCCGGCCGCCGGCACGCGCATCGACTGGCCGCGCACGCTGGCGGCCAAGGCCGACGCCGCGCTC
>NZ_AMXE01000126.1 GCF_000310205.1 Thauera linaloolentis 47Lol = DSM 12138
TGGACGCTGCAGCGCGGCGCGCTGGCGTGGCGCGACGGCGCGGTGGCGGCGCGCGCGCTGCCGATCCGCCCGCTGGCGGGCGACCAGCCCTGGTACGAGCCCGCCGGGCAGGAACAGGCGCTGCCGCTGGCGGAATTCGACGCGGTGCTGATGCGCCAGGATCCGCCCTTCGACTTCGAGTACGTCACCGCCACCTGGTTGCTGGAAGATGCGATGCAGGCCGGCGCGCGGGTGTTCAACGATCCGCGCGCGATCCGCGACCATTCCGAGAAGCTGGCCATCACCGAATTTCCGCAGTTCATGGCCACCTCGCTGGTGGCGCGCGACGCGGTCGACATCCAGGCTTTCATCGACGAACTCGGCGACGTCATCCTGAAGCCGCTCGACGGCATGGGCGGTAGCCAGATCTTCCGTGTCAGGAAGGACGACCCCAACCGCAACGTCATCATCGAGACGCTGACGCAGGACGGCGCGCGCACGATCATGGCGCAGCGCTACCTGCCGCAGATCGCCGATGGCGATAAGCGCGTGCTGATCATCGGCGGCGAGGTCGTGCCCTATTCGCTGGCGCGCATCCCGCAGGCCGGCGAGACGCGCGGCAATCTCGCCGCCGGGGGCCGCGGCGTGGCGATGCCGCTGACCGCGCGCGAACGCGAGATCGCCGAATACCTCGCGCCCATCCTGTGGCAGCGCGGGCTGCTCATCGTCGGCCTGGACGTCATCGGCGGGCATCTCACCGAGATCAACGTCACCAGCCCGACCTGCATGGTCGAGATCGCGGCGCAGCAGGGCTTCGATGTCGCCGGGCTGGTCATCGACAAGCTGGAGCAGGCCTGCGCTTGATGGGCGCCACGATGCCGATGGCGCCGCGCGCGGCCGGCTGGCTGCGCCGCCTGGGCCTGCTCGCCTGCGTCCTGCTGCTGGGGGCATGCTCGCGCGCCGAGGTCTTCCACCATGAGGCTTTCGTGTTCGGCACGCGGGTCGATGTGGCCGTATACGCCGCGGACCAGGCCGCTGCCGATGCTGCGGCGCAGGCCGTGCTGCGCGAGTTCGACCGCCTCCATCGCGCCTATCACGCCTGGGAACCGTCGGAACTCACCGCGCTGAATGCCGCCATCGCGCGCGGCGAGGCGGCGACGGTGTCCGACGAACTGGCGGCGATGCTCAAGGACGCACAGCGCATCGCCGCCGCCAGCGACGAACTGTTCGACCCCGCGCTGGGCGCGCTGGTGGCCTTGTGGGGTTTCCACACCGATACTTTCGTTCCGGTCCGGCCCGACTCCGGCCGGCTCGCCGCGCTGCTGGCGGCGAAGCCGCGCATGGCCGACCTGATCATCGACGGCAATCGCGTCGCAAGCCGCAACCCGGCGGTGCAGCTCGATTTCGGCGGCTACGCCAAGGGCTATGCGCTCGACCGCGCCGCTGCCATCCTGAAGCAGCAGGGCGTGGCCGACGCGCTGATCAACATCGGCGGCAACGTGCTGGCGCTGGGGAAGAAGGGCGAGCAGCCGTGGCGCATCGGCATCCAGCATCCGCGCGAACCCGCGCCGCTGGCGTCCATGCCGCTGTACGACGGCGAGGCGGTCGGCACCTCGGGCGACTATCAGCGCTACTTCATGCTCGACGGCGAGCGCCATGCCCACCTGCTGGATCCGCGCACCGGCCAGCCGGCGCACGGCACGCAGTCGCTGACCGTGCTGGTGACGCCCAGGAGGGAGGCCGGAAACACCGGCGACGAGGGCACCGGCACGTTGTCCGATGCCGCCAGCAAGCCCGCCTACCTGGCCGGGGACGGCTGGCGCGAGCAGACGCGGCGCTTCGGCATCGACCACGCGCTGCGCGTGGCCGGGGATGGTCGCGTCGAGGTCACCAAGGCGCTGCGTGCGCGGCTGCAGTTCATCGGCGAGGTCAAGCCGGTCGTCGTCGATTGAGCTGGCCCCGGCAGCCGCACACCGGATCAGCGCCGTGGAGCGGGTTGGCTGTCGGGCGCGGCGGACCAGATGCGGTAGCGGATTTCCACGTCGTCCGGCGCATAGATGACGAGTGGCAGCTTGCTGTTGTAGCGCACCAGCTTGGGCTCGCCGCCGACCTGTACGAAGGCCTCCCTGCGGCTGTCTTCGGGGCAGGCCATCATGGTGCTGAACACGGGGCCGGTCCCGCTCAGTTCGTAATAGCCGTAGCCCCAGCCTTCGATCGTCTTGTCCTGCCACCGGCCGCCCATGCCGCGGGCGTTGCAGTCCACTTCCATCGTCTTGCCGGCGATCAATTCGACCTTGTGCTCGTTTTCATTCTGCAGCGCGGGCAGGTCGACGATGTAGCGGGCGTGGCCGTCGCCGGCCGGCGGCCAGGGGCCGGCCGCGCGGTCATCAGCCGTGGCGGCGCAGGCGCTCAGGGACAATCCCAGGGCAAGGGTGGCCAGGCTGCTGTGGGGTTTTTTCATCGGGATTCTCCGGTGTCGCTTCGTGTCGGAACTGCGGTGGGAATGTATATCAATGGGGCGGGTCAGGGCGTGGAAGCACTCGATGCGGTGGTGGCCCGGGCTTCTGTCGGTATGATTACGCGTTTCGCGCGCGGCCGGCTGGTCGCCGCCTTTTCCCGAGAATCCGATGCCGCCCAAGACCCAGCTCGACCGCCTCGCCATCGGCATGATGCTGCTGTTGTGTACGCTGTGGGGCGTGCAGCAGGCAGCGATCAAGATCGGCAGCCTGGGCATCTCGCCGGTGTGGCAGAGCGGGCTGCGTTCGGCCGGTGCCACGGTGCTGGTGTTCGGCTGGGCGTGCCTGCGCAGGGTGCCGCTGTTCGAGCGCGATGGCACGCTGTGGCCGGGGCTGCTGGCGGGCTGTCTGTTTGCTGCCGAGTTCGCGCTGATCTTTCTTGGCCTGCAGTTCACGACTGCTTCGCGGGGTGTGATCTTTCTCTACACCGCGCCTTTCTTCGTTGCCCTGGGGGCGAAACGGCTGCTGCCGAACGAGCGCATGCGGCGCGCGCAGTGGCTGGGCATGGCGCTGGCTTTCGTGGGGGTGCTGGTGCTGTTCGGCGAGAATCTGCTGCGGCCGGCAGGGCAGGCGTGGGTCGGCGACCTGATGCTGGTCGGTGCCGCCATGCTGTGGGCCGCGACCACCCTGACGGTGAAGGCCACGGCTCTGGCGCGGACCTCGGCCGAGAAGATGCTGCTGTACCAGTTGGCGGTGTCGGCGCTGGTGCTGGTGGTGCTGTCGTGGCTGCTGGGCGAGCCGGGCGTGTTCGCGCCGGTGCCGATGGTGTGGGCGAGCCTGGCTTTCCAAATCGTGCTGGTGGCCTCGGCGAGCTATGTGGCCTGGTTCTGGCTGATCCGCCATTATCCGGCGACGCGGCTGTCGTCGTTTTCCTTCCTGACGCCGGTGCTGGGTGTGCTGGCGGGCGGCTTGCTGCTGGGCGAGACGCTGACGCCGGCGGTGTTCGCTGCGCTGGGGCTGGTCGGCGCGGGCATCTGGATCGCCAATCGCTAGGTGGTGCGGCCGGGTTAGGGGCGCGCGGGGGCGATGTCGCACCAATCCACCTCTAGGGTTTGGCCCGGCTTGTCGCCGACCAGGGCATGGAACGCGCCGTCCGGGCGGCCGAAGACCAGAGGGACGTCGGCCAACGGCGGGCCGGCCATCCCGGGCGTCTGGCGGGACGATGCCGGGGCACTTGTGATTCGGGGCGTCCTCCTGTAGTGAAGAGCTTTTCTTGTCTGGAGCGCAGCCATGTCCCGTCCCGTCGTCGAGTTCTGGTACGAGTTCGCGAGTACCTATTCCTGGTTGTCGGTGATGCGCATCGAGCCGCTGGCGGAAGCGGCCGGGGTGCAGGTCGAGTGGAAGCCTTTCCTGCTCGGGCCGGTGTTCATGGCCCTGGGCTGGAACGATTCGCCGTTCAACATCTATCCGCCCAAGGGGCGCTACATGTGGCGTGACCTGGAACGCCTGGCCGCGCGCTATGGCCAGCCTTTCCGCAAGCCGAGCGGCTTTCCGCGCAACAGCCTGCTGGCGGCGCGGGTGGCGCTGGTGGGCGTGGAGGAGGGCTGGGTAGCGCCGTTTTCGCGCGCGGTGATGAGCGCCAATTTCGCGGAGGACAGGGACATCGGCCAGCCTGCGGTGATCGCGGACATCCTGTCGAAGCTCGGGCTGGATGCCGATGCGGTGATCGAGCGTGCGCAGTCGGACGACAACAAGCACGCCTTGCGCCGCCAGACTGAGCATGCGGCCGAGCTCGGCCTGTTCGGCGCGCCGAGCCTGCGCGTGGGCGAGGAGCTGTTCTGGGGCAACGACCGGCTGGAGGATGCGCTGGACTGGGCGCGCGGCCTGCGGCCGGCGTGAGTCAGTGAGTCACTTTTTCTGCGCGGCCTGCTCTTCTTCGTATTTGCGGATGCGCTCTTCGTAACGTGCGCGGTCGCGGGCGGCCGCTTCGGCGCGCGCGCCGGCCTCGGCCTCGGTTTCGGCCCGTTTGGTGGCGCGCTCGGCATCGCGCGCGGCGCGTGCGGCCTGTTCGCCGGCCGCAGCTTCGCTGGCGGCGCGGGCGCGCTCGGCACGGATGCGTTCCGCCTCGGGCGCGGGGGCGATGCGGGCGTCGGGTGCCGGCACCGGAGTGGCGGTGGCAGCGGGCGTCGGTACGTCGGTGGAAGGCTTTGCTGCCTCGGCCGGAGGGGCGGTGCGCTGGGCGGCCTGGACTTCGGCGGCGGCGCGCTGGCGCTGGGCGAGGTCGATCTGGCGCGCTTCGGCTTCGAGCGCGCGGGCGCGCTGGATGGTTTCGAGGCGTTGCTGCCGGGCCTGGTCGATGCAGCGGTTGACCAGGAACTTGCGGTAGCAGCCCGCCTCGGTGGCGGCAAAGGTGGTTTCGGCTTCGTTGCGCAGCACCTTGGCCCGGGCTTCGAGTTCGGTCCTGCGCGCATCCTCGGCGGCGCGTTCGGCAGCCGCCCGCGGCGGCGTATCGGGCGGAATCGGGGCCTGTGCAGACACGGCGGGCGGCAGCGACAGCAGGGCGGCGGCAGACAGCGACAACAGGGTGCGGGGCAGGGCGGGGATGAAGCTTGGGCGGGACATGCGCGCAGGTTTCCGGAGACGATTCGCTTGGCGCGTAGAATAGCGCCTTTATTTCGATTCGCGGCCGCCCGGTTGCGTTTTACGTTCGTGATCAGTCTTCGCAATTTGCGCCTCGCGCGTGGCGCCAGGGTCCTCGTCGAAGGGGCCACGCTGCAGATCCACCCCGGCTGGAAAGTCGGCCTGACCGGCGCCAACGGCAGCGGCAAATCCAGTCTGTTCGCCATGCTGCGCGACCAGCTCCATCCCGACCAGGGCGACTTGGAGATGCCGCCGGGCTGGGTGATCGCCCACGTCGCGCAGGAAACCCCTGGCCTGCCGCAGCCGGCGATCGACTATGTGCTCGACGGCGATGCCGAACTGCGCCGTATCGAGGCCGACCTCGCCGGGGCCGAAGCCGACCACGACGGCGGGCGCATCGGCGAGTTGCACGCCCGCCTGCACGAGATCGGCGGCTATGCGGCGCGTTCGCGCGCGGCGGCGCTGCTCGACGGCCTGGGCTTCCTGCCGTCGGACATCGAGCGCCCGGTGGCGGATTTTTCCGGCGGCTGGCGCATGCGGCTGAACCTGGCGCAGGCGCTGATGTGCCGCTCCGACCTGCTGCTGCTGGACGAGCCGACCAACCACCTCGACCTGGACGCGGTGATCTGGCTCGAAGCCTGGCTGCGCGACTATCGCGGCACGCTGCTGCTGATCTCGCACGACCGCGAATTCCTCGATGCCTGCATCACCCACATCGCCCACATCGAGCAATTGCGCCTGACGCTGTACTCCGGCGGCTACTCCGATTTCGAGCGCCAGCGCGGCGAGCGCCTGCTGCAGCAGCAGGCGATGTTCGACAAGCAGCAGCGCGAGATCGCGCACATGGAAGACTACATCCGCCGCTTTCGCGCCAAGGCCACCAAGGCACGCCAGGCGCAGAGCCGGATCAAGGCGCTGGAGCGCATGGAGCGCATCGCCGCCGCCCACGTCGATACGCCTTTCAGCTTCGCCTTCCGCGACGCGCCGCCGGCCCCGGATCCGCTGCTGCAGATCGAGGATGGCGCGGTCGGCTACGGCGCCAAGACCGTGCTGGAGCGCATCACGCTGACCTTGCGTCCCGGCGAGCGGGTCGGCCTGCTGGGCCGCAACGGCGCGGGCAAGTCGACATTGATCAAGCTGCTGGCCGGCGAACTCGCGCAGGCTGGCGGCCGCCGGCTCGAAGGCAAGGGCCTGGCGACGGGCTACTTCGCCCAGCACCAGCTCGAAACCCTGCGCCCGGACGAGTCCGCGCTGCAGCACATGACGCGGCTGGACCCGCACGCGCGCGAGCAGGAACTGCGCGACTACCTCGGCGGCTTCGACTTCCGCGGCGACGGTGTGGGCGGCACCTCGACGCCGGCGACCACGCCCTGCGGGCCTTTCTCGGGCGGCGAAAAGTCGCGCCTGGCGCTGGCGCTGCTGATCTGGCGGCGCCCCAACCTGCTGCTGCTCGACGAGCCCACCAACCACCTCGACCTGGAAATGCGCCATGCGCTGACGATGGCGCTGCAGGACTATGAAGGCGCGATGGTGCTGGTGTCGCACGACCGCGCGCTGCTACGCGCCACCTGCGACCGCTTCGTGCTGGTCGATGGCGGGCGCATCCAGCCCTTCGACGGCGATCTCGACGACTACCGTGACTGGCTCGCCACCCGCCGCGCCGAGATCGCCGCCGCTGCTTCCTGCCCCGACCAGGCCGCCGACAAGGCGGCGCGCAAGGCC
>NZ_AMXE01000127.1 GCF_000310205.1 Thauera linaloolentis 47Lol = DSM 12138
GCTCGGCCGCCGGCACGATGCGCACCGGCTGGGCGCCGTCGGCCGCTGGCCCGGGCGCGGCGGCGGCCGGCTCCATCGCGTAGGGGTCGGAGTGGGAGTGGGTGTCGATGCGGCCCGGCCGGTCGAGCGCCAGCGAATCGGTTTCGTGCCAGTCCTCCGAAGGCCGCCAGCCCGGCCTGGCCATGAAGGCGGTGCCCCGCAGGTCGCGGATCGACGCGATCGGCTCGCCCGCCGCCAGGCGCCGGGTCAGCGCCACCAGCGCACGCTCGGCGTTGCCGAACAGCAGGATGTCGGCCTTGGAATCGGGCAGAACCGAGCGCCGCACCTTGTCCGACCAATAATCGTAGTGCGCGATGCGGCGCAGGCTGGCCTCGATGCTGCCGATGACGATGTTGGCGTCGGGAAAGGCTTCGCGCGCGCGCTGCGCATACACCGTCACTGCGCGGTCGGGGCGCTTGCCGGCCTCGGCACCCGGGGTGTAGGCGTCTTCCGAGCGGATCTTGCGGTCGGAGGTGTAGCGGTTGACCAGCGAATCCATGTTGCCCGCGGTGATGCCGAAATACAGCCTCGGCCGGCCGAGCTCACGGAAGGGTTCGGCCGACTGCCAGTCCGGCTGGCTGATGATGCCGACGCGAAAGCCCAGCGCCTCGAGCAGGCGCCCGACCAGCGCCATGCCGAAGCTGGGATGGTCGATGTAGGCGTCGCCGGTGACGAGGATGACGTCACAGGCGTCCCAGCCGAGCGCATCCATCTCCTTGCGCGACATGGGCAGGAAAGGCGCGGCGCGATAAGCGGGGAGCGCCCCCGCAAGAATGCTGGAAGCCGCTGATCCGGCTCCGGAAACAGGCTTTGAACTCATGATGGGCGCCATTGTATCGGTGCCCGCGCGCCCCTGCTTGCCCGCTTACCACAAGCGCGCGTCCGGCCGGTACGGAATGCGCCGGGTACGGACCTTTCTGGCGTCGGGGTGGGCAGGATTGAGCAGGTAGTTCCAGCCCACCGGCACCACGACCGAGGGCACCCGCATCAGCAGCGTGGCGCCGGCCGCCACCCATTCGTCACCCAGGGCCTGGGTCTCGGTACGGCCGACCGACCAATCCACATTGGCGGCCCCCCAATCGGCCGGCGGATCGGCGGTATGCGCTCCGGCCACGGCCGCGGCGGCCAGCGTCACTTCGACCGCCACCATGCCGTGCGGCGGGCGCCGCGGGGTGTGGACGCGCTTCTCGAGCTGCGCTAGCGCGAGGCTGTCGGCAAGGTAGATCACCGGCGTGCCGACGCCGTTCCAGCGCCCCCCGACCGCCGCCGCGCCATTGCCCGCGCAATGGAAATCCTCCGCTGCGCACAGCAGGGCGCCGGTTTCGAGATCGACCCAGTCCTGCGCCAGTCGCCACAGCGTCGCCATCAGGCGACCGCGCCCGCCATGATGCGGCGCAGCGCGTTCATGACCGCCTGATGCCCGGGCGTGGTCGCCAGCAGCTCGATCGGCACCGCTCCGCCCAGCGCCGGCACGGGCGAACCGAGCCACTCGCGCCCGGCCTCGTCGTCACCGAACACGCGCGCGGCGGCACGCTCCACCTCGATCAGGCGCGCCACGCGGTCGGAGTCGTCCTGCGACAAGGGCTTGCCCTCGCGCACCCTGCGGTCATAGGTGGCGGGCGCCACGCCAAGCAGCTGCGCCAGGCTTCGCCCGCTGCGGCCGAAGCGGTTGGCGAAGGTGTCCAGCGAGCCGGTCCCGAAGCCTTCTCGCACCATGTGGTCGCGCTCGAGCGCGGACGCGGCATGCAGGTAGTGTTCGATGCTGGCACCTGCCGCCGGATGCGCGCCGGCAAGCGAATATGCGGCGCCGTGTTCGCGTGCGGCATGTACTGTCTTCAGTTTGCTCATGATGCACACCCTCAATCGTTTGATCGATCAATTTCGATCAAGTGAACACCTACTCACCCCGTTTGTCAAGCCACGCCCGCTGCAGGCCCGCCGCCCCGCACCGCCGCCGCATGCTAGACTCGCGCCGCTCCCACCCACGCGCTTCCGATGCACATCCAGCTCCTGATTCCCGGCCTGTTGTGGCCCGCCGCCACGCTGCTCGGCCCGGCCTCCGGGCTTGCGCTCGACGGCCTGGCCACCCTGCTCGGCCGCGGGCGGCGGCAAGTCCGTGAATTCGAACCCTATGACCGCCAGCTCGCCCGCCTGTTCGGCCTCGATGGCGCCGAGTTGCCGCTGGGAACACTGCGCCGCCTGGGCGAAGCGGACGCGCCGCCGGCGCGGCCGGGCAGCCACTGGCTGTGCGCAGACCCCGTCAATCTCTCCTTCGCCCGCGAGCACCTGCTGCTGTACGCCTTCCCCGACGGCGAGCTCACCCTGGACGAAGCCGCGCCCCTCGTCGCCGCGCTCAACGAAGTCTTCGCCGACCTCGGCCGTTTCGAGGCCTGCTCCCCGACACGCTGGTACCTGCAGCTCGACAAGCCCGCACGCGTCACCCTTTACCCGGTGGACGACGTGATCGGCCGGCCGGTCAAGCACTTCCTGCCCGAAGGCGACGACGCCCGGCTGTGGCAGCGCACCATGAACGAAGCCCAGATCGTGCTGTACAACCATGCCGCCAGCCGTGCCCGCGAAGCGGCGGGGCAGCGCGCGGTCAACAGCATCTGGCTATGGGGCGCGGGCGAACTCGCGCATGCTCCGCTCGCGCCGGCGAAGGCGGTGCAGGCCACCGACCCGCTCAGCCTTGGCCTCGCCCGTGCCGCCGGCGTGCCGGCCGGTGCGCCGGACATCGCCGACGCGCTGCGCAGCGACAGCCTCGTGGTGCTCGACACCCTGCGCAAGCCCGCCCAGCAGCTCGATCTCGAAGGCTGGCGCGATGGCCTGCAGGCCATCGAGCACGACTGGTTCGCGCCGCTGGCCGCGGCCAGCGGCGACGGCCGCTTGAAGACCTTGCGCCTTTGCGCCCCGAGCGACCGCGGCACGCTCGACGTCGAAGTACGCAGCGCCGACCGCTGGAAGTTCTGGCGCAAGCCCCATGCCTTCGACGCCCTGCTGAAATCGATCGCACCGCCCCCCCTGGACCTGCCCGGCACGCCGCCGCCCACGCACAGCCCTACCGACCGATGACCCGTATCCAGTCCCGCACCGTTTCCCGGCAAGCGCTCGACCGCCTGTCGGACGCCGGCTTGCACCCCCTGCTCGCCCGCCTCTACGCGGCCCGCGGCATCAGCCGCGCCGACGAACTCGACACCAGCCTCAAGCACATGCTGCCGCCCGAAGCCCTCACCGGCACGCGCGCGGCCGCGCAACTGCTGGCCGACGCCATCGAGGCCGGCGCGCGCATGGTCATCGTCGCCGACTACGATTGCGACGGCGCCACCGCCTGCGCGGTCGGCATGCGCGCGCTGCGCGCCTTCGGCGCCGACGTGCATTACCTGGTGCCCGACCGCGTCACCCTCGGCTACGGCCTCACCCCGGCCATGGTCGAGATCGCCGCCCGGCTCGAACCGGACCTGCTCATCACCGTGGACAACGGCATCGCCAGCGTCGAGGGCATCGCCGCCGCGCGTGCGCACGGCATGGCGACCATCATCACCGACCACCACCTGCCCGGCGACGAACTGCCCGACGCCGACGTCATCGTCAACCCCAACCAGCCCGGCTGCGACTTCCCCAGCAAGGCGCTGGCCGGCGTCGGCGCGATGTTCTACACCATGCTCGCGCTGCGCGCCGAACTGCGCGAACGCGGCGCCTTCGCCGGCGCCAGGGAGCCCAATCTCGCCGACCTGCTCGACCTCGTCGCCCTCGGTACCGTGGCCGACGTCGTCAGGCTCGACCGCAACAACCGCATCCTCGTCGCCCAGGGCCTCGCCCGCATGCGCGCCGGCCGCCTGCAGCCCGGCGTCCGCGCGCTGTTCTCGATCGCCGGCCGCGACCCCGCGCGCGCCAGCACCACCGACCTCGGCTTCATGATCGGCCCGCGCCTGAACGCCGCCGGCCGGCTGTCGGACATGAGCCTGGGCATCGAATGCCTGGTCACCGACGACGCCGGCCGCGCCATGCACATCGCCCAGGAACTCGACCGCCTCAACCGCGAACGCCGCAGCATCGAGGCCGGCATGCAGGAGGAAGCCCTCGCCCGCCTCGCCGGCAACGGCGAAGTCAGCGCCGGCGGCCGCGCCACCATCGCGCTGTTCGAGCCCGACTGGCACCAGGGCGTGATCGGCATCGTCGCCGGCCGCATCAAGGAAAAGCTGCACCGCCCGACCATCGCCTTCGCCCGCAGCAGCGAAGGCGAACTGAAAGGCTCGGGCCGCTCGATTCCCGGCCTGCACCTGCGCGATGCGCTCGATCTCGTCACCAAGCGCCACCCGGATCTGATCGTGCGCTTCGGCGGCCACGCCATGGCCGCCGGCCTGACCATCCGCGAGGCCGATCTGCGCCGCTTCGACGAAGCCTTCGAGGAAGTCGTCGGCGAACTGCTGGACCCCGCCCAACTGGAACACCGCATCGAAACCGACGGCAGCCTGGAGCCCGGCTATTTCGCGCTCGACGCCGTGCGCATGCTCGACAACGAAATCTGGGGCCAGGGCTTTCCCGCGCCGCTGTTCGACGACGTCTTCCGCGTCGAACGCCAGCGCGTGCTCAAGGACAAGCACCTCAAGCTGGAACTATCGCGCGGCGCCACACGCTTCGAAGCCATCCGCTTCAATCATGCCGACGCCGCCGCCGGGCAGATCCACGCCGCCTACCGGATCGGCATCAACGAATACAACGGCGTGTCGAGCGTGCAGCTGATGCTGGAGCATTTCGACGCGGCCTGAGCGCAGGATGCGCGCCATTCCTCAACGCCGCAGCCGCTCGACAAGCCGGACCGTACTTCCATATTGCGCGAGCTTTCCGTCCGTGGTGAGCAGAATCAGCGGTTCGGCGATCGACTGGGCAAGCAGCAGACGATCGAACGGATCGCGATGGTCGTCGAATGCCGGCAGTTCAGCCAGTTTGAGGACGTGGGCGTTCTCGATCGGTAGCCAGGCAAAACCCATCGCTTCGACCTGGGCGGCAAATACCGGCAGGTCGATATGGACTTTCCCCAAGCCTGCCTTGATGGTCAGCTCCCACAGCGACACCCGGCTCACCATGACTTCATCCGCAGCATCAACGAGCTGCCGAACCTCGTCGGTAACGCGGTCGTCGCCAGACTGCCACCAAAAGGCGAAATGCGTGTCGAGCAGCAACCTCACCGAGCTTCTCCGCCGGGGCTTGTGTCTTCGCCCTGGAAGGCCGCAAAAAGCTCATCGATGGGCTCATCGAAATCGTCCCCCATCCTCCAGTCCCGGCCGCTCAGGCTCCCCGGCGGAGCAATCCGGCGCTTCCCGGGCCGATAGACGGCAAGTGTCGCCACGGGCCGGCCTGCACGCGCAATGACCACCTCTTCCCCCCTCTCGACGATCTCGAGCAAACGGGACAGATGGGTCTTTGCCTCATGGACATTCACGACTTGCATGGTAATCTCGGCGCCGAACTAAACTAAGTCTTAGTCTAGTCCATGTGCGGGTTTTGTCTAGCTGCCGGCCTATGGCGTGTTGTGCACTTCGACGATTGCATGGCGCTCCCGCGCACCTTTCGCCACCCGGCAGGTAACGGGGACGTCGCTGCCGTTGGCACGGATGCTGCCTTCGACGAAGAGAACGTTTCCCCTTTCATAGTGCCGTGCGCTCCACTGGTAGGTCGGAATGCCCTTGCCCACGAAATAGGCCTGCGCTTCCGACTGGCACCAGGACAGAAGTTCACCGCCCTGACGAAATTCGATCTCGTCACGCAGATAGGGCTGCGCGACAAGGTCGAGCGAAGAGACGAGAAACACCAGCCCAACGACGAATCGCATTGAAGCCTCCTTGCAGCCCGATAAAACCGTTCTCCCTCTTCAATCCTACCCTTTCCCCAACGATGCTCGTCAGCCCTGCGCTTTGCGCCGCGTTTTCCGCACCGCCGCCTTCTGCGCCCCGCCCTTCTGCCCCGCGCCCTTGCCCGGATCGGCCAGATCCAGCCACAGCAGCGCGTCCGCGTAGGACATGAGATTCTCCAGATACTGCGGGGCGATGTCGCGCATCCGGATCAGCGCCTGCAGCACCAGGAAATGCGAATTGAGCGGGCCGGCGTTGTCCGGCGCCCGGGCCAGCGCCTGTGACAACTGCTGTTCCAGGCTGAGTCGCGACCAGGTGCTGCCGAAATAGCGCAGGGACTTCAGCTCGCCGGCAGGAGCGCCGGCGGCGGACTGCGTGCTCCCCAAAGCCGGGATGGCGGCATGGAGGCTGCTGCGCGCGGCATGGGCGAGCAGTTCGGCGAGCGGACTGCGGCCCGGCGCCGCCGGGCGGCCGATGTCCGCGCTGCCGCCCGCGCGCTCGAAGCGCTCCCGGAACGCCGCGAG
>NZ_AMXE01000128.1 GCF_000310205.1 Thauera linaloolentis 47Lol = DSM 12138
CGTGCGGCCGGTCGACGGCAGCCGGCCGGTGGACAGCGCCGCCCTGGTGCAGGCGGTGCAGCGCCAGGTGCTGCCGCTGGAGATCAACTACTTCCGCAGCGAGGCCGGGTTGCGGCGCGCGCTGGCCGAAGTGGACGCACTGTGGCCCGAGGCCGGCGGCCAGCCGCAAACCGGCACGCCGCAGCAGGCCTTGCGCAGCCGCGAGGCGGCGGCGATGACCGCGGCCGCGCGCTGGATCTTCACCGCCGCGCTGGGGCGCAGGGAGACGCGCGCCTCCCACACCCTGGCCGAATATCCGGCCACCGATCCGGCCCAGCAGCACCGCCTGATCCTGTCCGGCGTGGACCGCATCGCGCTACGACCCGAGGCGGTGCCGGCATGAGGCCGCGCCCTGCCGGGCGAACCCCGCCCCCTGCCCGCTTCCCCCTTCCTGGAATCCACCCATGATCGAACTCGTCAGCGAGGCGCGCTGCACCGAATGCGGCCTGTGCATCCGCGTCTGCCCCACCAATGTCTTCGACGACCACGCCGGCCTGCCGGTGATCGCGCGCCAGGACGACTGCCAGACCTGCTACATCTGCGAAGCCTACTGTCCGGTGGATGCGCTCTACGTCGCCCCCTACGGCGACGAGCCGGTAGCGGTGGACGAGGACGCGTTGGCCGCCGCCGGCACCCTCGGCAGCTGGCGCGCCACCATCGGCTGGGGCCGCAAGCGGCCGACGATGGCCGCGCTGGACACCACGCCCTTCATCGACCGCATCCTGCCATCGCAGCCCGAATTGCCTGCGCGCGAAATCGACTTCATCCTCGGCCGCGCGCCGGGCCCGTGAACCGCGGCCCGGCCCCGCGGCAGGCGGGCGAAGCCGGCGCGGCACGCTGACCGGCTGCGCCCTTCCGGAGCAGGCTCAGCGTATCTCCGCCACCTCATCGAAGGAGAAGCGCGCGGCACGCGGCGCGGGCGAATCGCTCACGCCGTAGCCGAGGTTTGCGATCAGGTTGACCTGGTAGCGCCCGTCCGGAAAGAACGCCTGGTTCAACAGGCCGGCATCGAAACCGCTCATCGGCCCCACGTCGAGGCCCAGTGCGCGCGCAGCCACGATCAGGTAGGCGGCCTGCAGCGAACTGTTGCGGAAGAAGGTGGGCTCCACCAGCCCCGTATTGGCTTCGAACAGCTCGCGGATCTTGGGGTTGGCCAAGCGCTCGTGGAAACGCGTGTCGTGCGCGACGATCACCGTCACTGGCGCCGCCAGCGTCTTCTCCTTGTTGCCGGCCGACAGCGCCGGCTCCAGCCTGGCCTTGGCCTCGGCGCTGCGTACGAAGACATAGCGCGCGGGCTGTGCGTTGAACGCGGTCGGCCCCCACTTCAGCAGGTCGTAGAGTCTTTGCAGGGTGGCGTCGTCCACCGGCGTGGCTTCGAACTTGCCGTAGCTGCGGGCGCTGAGGAACAGTTGGTCGAGTGCTTGCTGGTTGAGGGGGGTTCCCATCGATGTGCTCCTGTTGCTTGGGGGTTGAAAAAACCTGTGGGGCGCGCGAACGGCCGGCGGCCGCTACGCCAGCGCGGGCGCCAGGATCGGCAGGTTGATGTGGAAGAAGGCGCCCGCCTGGCTGACGCCCGACACCAGCGATGCGTCGTCGTGGCTGGCGTCGAGGGCGCGGAAGAGGCCGATCAGGAACAGGTAGATGACGGAGACCTTCTTCAGCACCATCACGGTAACGAGGCCGCTCCAGGTCTCGATGTCGAACCATGCCGCGCCGCTGCCGAACACCCATTGCAGGAGCCGGTTGGCAGAGCCGGTGTAAGCGTTGGCGAGCAGGGCGTAGCCCAGCGCGTAGAACAATGCCGGCGTCGCGAACATCAGCATCAGGCAGGCCATGCCCCCGGCCGTGGCGGTCAGAAGATGAGGCTGGCGCCGGCGTACACGAAGCGGCCCGCAGCGCCGTTCGGGGCGATGAACGAGTACGGGTTGATGCCGCTGGCGCGGTTGGTCGTGTCGTACTTGTCCGGGTATTCGTTGAACAGGTTCTGTGCGCCCAGTTCGAGGCGCAGGTGGCTGTTCACGCGATAGCCCAGGTTCAGGTCCACATACCATTCGGGATCGAAGGTCTGGTCGTGGTTGCCGTTCGCGGCGCCGGCGGCGGCGTTGTAGGTGTACTTGCCGTAGCGCGTCACGGTGGAGTCGACCGTCCAGGCGCCGTAGTTGTAGCGGGCGCCCAGCACCAGCTTGTTCTTTGGGATGCCGGTCTCGATGTCGCGCACGCGGAAGTCGTTCACCACGGTCACGGTGGTGCCGTTGACCGTCTGCGTGTTCTTGACCTTGCTCGCCTTGGTGTCGAGGAAGCTCAGGCCGAGGCTCAGGTCGAGGGTGCCGGCGCCGTCGAGGCGCAGCTTCTTGCGGCCGACGAAGTCGATGCCGGTGGTGGTGGTGTCCCAGCCATTGAAGTAGTAGCTGGCCTGGGTGAAGCCGGGCAGGCCGACGCTGGTGAAGGCGCTGGTCACGCCGGCCCCGCGCAGGGCGTCGGTGACGATGACCTGGTCCTTGATCTTCAGATAGTAGGCATCCACCGTCAGCGAGGTATCGGTGTCGGGGGTCAGCACGAAGCCCAGCGAGAAGCTGTCGGATTTTTCCGGGTCCAGCGGCTTGGCCCCGAACACGGCGGCGCGGGAATCGTTGGGGCGGAACAGGCGGGTCTGCCCCGGAGCGGCGAGCCCCAGGCCGGTGTTGTTCCAGTTGCTGGTGAACGCGGTGGTCTGGGTGCCGAGCTGGCCCAGGCTGGGGGCATGGAAACCGGTGCTCACGGTGCCGCGGAAGGCTAGCGCCGAGCTGGCCTCGTAACGGCCGGACACCTTGCCGTTGAGGGTGTCGCCGAAGTCGGAATAGTCTTCCAGGCGGGCGGTGATGCCGATCTGGAACCGTTCCGTGACGTCGGTCTCGGCGCCGACGTAGATGCCCTTGACCCTGCGCCTGACCGTGCCGCCATCCACCGCGCGCAGGCCGGAGCCGCTTGCCGCGGTGATGGGGATGCCGTTGCCGGCGTTGGACAGGCCGCCGTTGGTATAGCCCGCCTCGTCGCCGAACTCGCTGACGCCCCAGCTCTCGCGCCGCGACAGAACGCCGGCGGACACCAGGACGGGCGCCGGGGCCCAGGCGGGGCTGAAGCTGCGCACGTAGTCGGCGGTGATGCTGAGCTGGCTCGAGCGCCATTCGCCGTAGTCGAACTTGGTCGGGCTTGCCGCGCCCCAGCTCGGGTTGGAGGTATCCCAGCCGCTGATCGAGGTCCGGTTCCGCCCCCAGCTCGCGCCGACGTCGAGCTTGCCGGTGCTTTCCTCGCCGAAGCGGTAGCCGATCGCGCCGGCCCAGTCGGTGGAGTAGTAGCTGCGGCCGGGCTGGTAGCCGTCGGGGTAGAGCCCCAGGTTGTTCGAGGTGTTGTCGCGGATAGGGTCGCCGGGCAGGCCGGTGCCGATCACCAGGCGTTCGGGGTTGACGTAGTTGCTGGTGCGCTTGTCGGCATAGTTGAGCCAGCCATACACGGTGCCGTCGCCGATGCCGAGTTCCGAGTTGGCGAGGAAGCTGATGTTCTCACGCCCGGCCTGGCCCCAGGTGCCGTGTTCCTGGCCGTGGGTGTCGTTGCGCGAGTCGCCGACGGGGAAACGCTGACGCCAGTCCGCCTCGCTGCGGTCGACCTGGCCGCTCTTCAGATAATCGACGCTCAGGTTGACGAAGCCGGCCTCGCCGAGCGCCAGGCCCTTCCAGCCATTGACCGCCTTGGTGGCGCCGCCGCCGTCGCTGTAGCTGCCGTAGCGGACACTGGCGCCGCCGCCTTCGGCGGCGTTGTTGAGCACGATGTTGATCACGCCGGCGATGGCATCGGAGCCGTACTGCGCGGCGGCGCCGTCGCGCAGCACCTCGACGCGCGCGACCGCGCTGATCGGGATGGTGTTGAGGTCGACGACGTTGTTGGCCGGCCACGGGTCGGTGCCCTGCAGCAGCGCCTGCGTGTGGCGGCGCTTGCCGTTGACCAGGACCAGCGTATAGGCGGGGCTCACGCCGCGCAGCGACGCGGCGCGCGTGGCCTGGCCCTTGACCGCGTTCTGGCCCTGCGCAAAGTTGAACGACGGGTGCAGCTTCTGCAGGGCCTGGTTGAGCGTCACCGCGCCGGTTTCCTCGAGCTGGCGGGTGCTGATGACCTCCACCGGCGCGGAGCTTTTCAGGGCGGTCTGGTCCTGCCTGGATGAGCCCAGGATCACCACGGCATCGAGGTTGGCGGCATATTCGGCGGCGGCATCCCCGGCTCCGGGAGCCTCCTGGGCCTGCGCCACAGGCGTCAGTGCGCCGCAAAATGCCGCGATCGCGGTCAGCGCGAATTTCTGCATGGAACTTCCTTTTCTGGCGTTGTTTTTTTATCCGGCGGCGTTCGTCGCAGGCATGCCGACGGCAGCGCCGAAGGGGTGGCGCAAGACGCGGCCAGCCATGTGGACGCGGTCTCGCCGCATGGTCCGAAGCAAGAACGGAGCCACGCCAGAAACACATTTACTTTCATTGACTTGAATTTATTTTCCGTGCGAACCCGCGCAGTGTTTGCTGCGCCGGCAGCGCCGCTGCTACGGATGGGGCAGTCCGCTGCGCGCCGCGGGGCAGGCATGCGGCGGCTCAGTCCGGCCGCGAGTGGGCAAACTGGCTCTGGTAGAGCGTGCGGTAGAGGCCGGCCTGGCGCAGCAGGGCCCGATGGGTGCCGGACTCGACGATGCGTCCGCCGTCCATGACGACGATCAGATCGGCGGCGGCGATCGTGCTCAGGCGATGCGCGATCACGAAGCTGGTGCGGCCTTCGAGCAGCGCGTCCATCGCCTGCCGGAGCAGGGCTTCGGTGCGGGTGTCGATGTTGCTGGTGGCTTCGTCTAGGACCAGGATCGCCGGGTCGGCCAGCAGCGCCCGCGCAATGGCCAGCAACTGCCGCTGGCCCTGGCTGAGGTTGGCGCCGTTCTCCGCCAGCACGGTGTCGTAGCCCTGGGGCAGGCTGCGGATGAAGCCGTCGGCGCGCGCCAGCACTGCCGCCCGTTCGACCTCTTCCGCGCTGGCGTCGTCGCGGCCGAAGCGGATGTTGTCGCGGACGCTGGCGGAGAACAGGTGCGTGTCCTGCAGCACCATGCCGAAATGGCGGCGCAGACCGTTCTTGTCCAGCGTCCGGATGTCGTGGCCGTCGATGCGGAGCGTGCCGCTGCCGGGGTCATGGAAGCGTGTCAGCAGGTTGACCAGCGTGCTCTTGCCGGCGCCCGTCGGCCCCACCAGCGCGATCATCTGCCCCGGCCGCACGTGCAGGTCGATGCCGCGCAACACCGGGCGCTCCGCCTGGTAGCCGAAACCCACGCCTTCGAAGCTCACTTCGCCGCGCACGCGGTCGAGCCGGGTCCGCTCGCCGGCGGCGTGTTCGCTGGGCTCGTCGATGATGTCGAGCACGCGCTCCGCGCCGGCGAGGGCGGATTGCGCCAGGTTGAACTGGTTGGCGAGGTCGTTGATCGGCCGCTCGATCTGGCGCGTGTAGTTGAGGAAGGCCACGACGACGCCGATGCTGGTGGCGCCGTCGATCGCCAGCCATGCCCCGGTCGCGGCCATGACGGCGAAGCCGAGATTGTTCGTCGCATTCATCGACGGCCCCATCATGCCGGCGAGGATCTGGGCGCGCGCCGATGCCGTGCGCACCTGCGTGTTGATGGCATCGAATTCGCGCAGCGCGCCGGCCTCGCGGCGATAGGCCTGCACCACCTTCTGGCCGGACAGGGTCTCCTCGATGAAGCCGTTCAGTTCTCCCAGCCTGCCCTGCTGGGCCGAGAAGTGGCGCCGCGTGCGGCCCGCCACCTGGCGCGTCACGATGATCGCGAGCGGTACCGTGAGCAGCGCCAGCAAAGTCATCGGGGGGTTCATCCACAGCATGATGAACAACGATCCGCACAGCAGGACGACGCTGCTCATCAACTGCGGCAGGGCCTGGTTCAGGAACAGCGCCACCATCTCGACGTCGTTGGTCGCCCGGCTCATCAGCTCGCCCTGGCTGCGGCGGGCGAAGAAGGACAACGGCAAGTCCTGCAGCGCGGCGAAGAAGTCCTGGCGCAGGACCCCGACCGTGCGCTGCGAGACGCCGATCATGATGAAGGACTGCAGCCAGTTCATTGCCGTCGCCGCCAGGTACACCAGCAGCAGCACGGCGCAGGCGCGCGCCAGGCCGTCGCCGTCGCGCGGCACGACGTGGAGGTCGATGATGCGGCCGATCAGCCACGGCCCCAGCAGCGCCAGCCCGGTGCCGGACAGCGTCAGCGCGCAGGCGCTCAGCAGCGCGAGGCGCTGGCCACCGGCACAGGCCCACAGCCGCCGCAGCGTGCTGCCCAGGCCGCGCGG
>NZ_AMXE01000129.1 GCF_000310205.1 Thauera linaloolentis 47Lol = DSM 12138
GATGCTCGACCACTACCAGCAGACAAAGAACCTCCTCGTCAGCTACAGCGAGAACAAACTCGGGTTCTTCTGAGACGGCTCATCCCCGCGCCCGCTTGCGGGCGTTTCGCCGGGGATGGGCAGCCATCCCCGGCATTTGTATCGTGGAGCAGAAAGACATGGTCCAGCGCGTCATCGCCACGCCCGCGGCGCTCGAACTGATCGACCGGCTCAAGGCCGAGCATGGCCCCGATCTGATCTTCCACCAATCCGGTGGCTGCTGCGACAACAGCGCCGCCAACTGCTACCTGCCCACCGATCTCACGATCGGCGCGCACGACGTCCATCTCGGCGAGATCGGCGGCGTGCCTTTCTACATCAGCGCATCGCAGTACGAATACTGGAAGCACACGCAACTGATCATCGACGTGGTGGAAGGGCGGGGTGGCACCTTCTCGCTGGAAGGCGGCACCGGCAAGGCCTTCCTGACCCGGTCGCGGCTGTTCGACGACGGCGAGATGGCCGAGGTCGAGGCCGAGGACCGCGCGCGCGGCCGCTAGCTCCGTCCGCGGAGACGCCTGCCTTCCGTTCGCGGCCTGCCGCTGGGTGGATGGCACAGGTTTTGTTCTAATAGCCCCGGTAAGCCGGCGACGATCCGGCAGCGGAGACAAGACGATGGGGCGGACCCCCACGCGTGCGGCCCGGGCGATTTCCCTCGTGCCGGCGCCGCACCAGCTTCCTGAACCCGGACAGGCTGCCGCCATGGGCGGGGCAGAACGCCCATGCCATTCCGCGCCCGACGCCGGGCCGGACCGGCGCGTGACGCTTGCCCGCTTGTCCACCGGCGATGCCGGGCTGCAGCGGGTGCTTGACCGCGCCGGCAAGGTCGTGGGGCGCAACATCCCGCTGCTGATCCAGGGCGAATCGGGCGTGGGCAAGGAACTGCTGGCCCAGGCCTGCCACAACAGCGGGCCGCGGGCGGGCGGCCCCTTCGTCGCACTCAACTGCGCGGCAATTCCCGAGACGCTGATCGAATCCGAACTCTTCGGCTACGTCGGCGGCGCCTTCACCGGCGCGCGGCGCGAGGGCGCGGTGGGGCGCATCCAGCAGGCTCATGGCGGCACCCTGTTCCTGGATGAGATCGGCGACATGCCGCTGTCCATGCAGGCAAGGCTGCTGCGCGTATTGCAGGAACGCCGCGTGGTGCCGATCGGCGCGCGGGAGGCGGTGCCGGTCGACATCGCCCTGGTATCGGCCACGCACCGGGTGCTGAACGAATCGGTGAAAGGCGGGTTCTTCCGCGAGGATCTCTACTACCGCATCAACGGCCTTACCGTTTACCTGCCCCCGCTGCGCGAGCGCACCGATATCCGCGGCCTCGTCGAGCAACTGATCGACGAGGAATGCATTGGCCGGCCGCGCGACAGCGTGGGCGTGTCCGAGGAAGTGATGCGCTTTTTCGAGCGCTACTCGTGGCCGGGCAACATCCGCCAGTTGCAGAACGTGCTGAGGGTGGCGCTGGCGCTGCTCGATGACGACGAGCAGGTGATCTTGCCGCAGCACCTGCCCGAGGAGATCTTCGCCACGGAGCCCGCTCGGGCCGACAGTCCGCCTGCGCTTGCGCCTGCTGAGGCCGCCCCACCGGCGCGCGCAGCCGTGTCCGCCGGGTTGCGGGGGCGCCGCTTGCAGGGGCTGGACGAAAGCCTGATCCTGCGCGTGCTGGCCGAACATGGCGGCAACGTGTCCGCCGCCGCGCGGGCGCTGGGCATTGCCCGCAATACCCTGTACCGCAAGCTCGGCCGTGATTTCTGAGGCTCAGGCCGTCCAGTGCCCCGATTTGCCTCCCTGCTTTTCCAGCAGGCGGATGCCTTCCATGCGCATGCCCCGGTCGACCGCCTTGCACATGTCGTAGATGGTGAGCAGGCCGACATTGACCGCAGTCAGCGCCTCCATCTCGACGCCGGTGCGGCCGACCGTCTCGGCCGTGACCGTGCAGCGCACCGCATGCTCGGCTTCGTCCAGCTCGAATTCGACCGCGACGCGCGTGAGCGGAATGGGATGGCACAGCGGGATCAGTTCGCTGGTGCGCTTAGAGGCCTGGATGGCGGCGATGCGGGCGATGCCGAGCACGTCGCCCTTCTTGGCCGTGCCCGCACGGATCGCCGCGAAGGTGTCCGGCAGCATCAGGATGCGGCCGGTGGCGGTGGCGGCGCGGCGGGTTTCGGCCTTGGCACCGACGTCGACCATGTGGGCCTGGCCGTCGGCGTCGAAATGGGTCAGGGAACCGGGGGCGGAGGAGAAATCGGGAGTGCTCATCGTGCGTGGGGGCCGCTGCGGGGAGGGCGCGTTTCCGAAGGGACGGGGCCGGCTACAGCCCGATACAGGAGCGTGGGAACGCTTTGGTGCCGGCGGGTATCATAGCACCCGATGATGCGACGACCTCTTGCCCTGCTGCTCAGCCTCGCGCTGGCCTTTCCCGTCCACGCCTACGATCTGCCCGACCTGGGCGACGTCGCGGCGTCCGAGCTTTCGCCCGCCGCCGAGCGGCGTATCGGCGAGCAGATCATCAGCCAGATCCGCTGGCGGGACGCCAGCTACCTGGATGATCCGGAGGTCGAGGAATACATCAATCGCGTCGGGCATCGGCTGGCGGCGGTGAGCAACAATCCCGGGCTGGAATTCGACTTCTTCGTCGTCAGCGACGCCACGCTCAACGCCTTCGCCCTGCCGGGCGGCTACATCGGCGTACACACCGGCCTGCTGCTGGCCGCGCAGACCGAGTCCGAGTTCGCCTCGGTGCTTGGCCACGAAATCGCCCACGTCACGCAGCGCCACATCGCCCAGATCGTCGGCAAGCAGAGCCAGTCGGCCATGCTGATGATGGCCTCGCTGCTGGTGGCGGTGCTGGCGGCGCGCAGCAATTCGGATGTCAGCCAGGCGGCGATTGCCGCGGGCCAGGCCGGCGCGATCCAGTCGCAACTCGGCTACACCCGCGCCTTCGAGCGCGAGGCCGACCGCGTCGGGCTGGAGACGCTGGAGAGCGCCGGCTTCGACGTGCGTGGCATGCCGGGTTTCTTCGAGCGGCTGCAGCGTGCCACGCGCATGTACGAGAACAACGCGCCGGCCTACCTGCGCACCCACCCGTTGACGACCGAGCGTATCGCCGACATGGAAAACCGTGTCGGCTCGATGCACTACCGGCAGGTGGCCGATTCGCCGGACTTCCTGTTCTCGCGCGCCAAGCTGCGCGCCAATGCCGGCCTAGCCGCGGATGCGGTGAGGGACATGGAAAGCCAGGTGGCGCAGACGCCGAACGAGCTCGCCACAAGCTATGGCCTGGCCCGCGCCCTGTTCCGCGCCGGGCGGCTGGACGAGGCGTCGGCGCGGCTCGATGCGGTGCGCGCCAAGGCGCCGCCGTCGCCCTGGGTGGAGACCCTGCGCGCCGAGATCGCGCTGGCGCGCAAGGACGGCGCGGGCGCGGTCAGGACGCTCGAAGCCGCCGCGCGCGGTTTTCCGTCCAGCCGCAGCCTGGTCTATGCGCTGGCCAATGCACGCATCCTCGGCGGCCAGCCGCAAGAGGCGGTCGAAGGCCTGCGCCGTGCGCTGGATGGCCGCCAGTCCGACCCGCGATTGTGGCAACTGCTGTCGCGGGCATATGCCGAACTGGGCAAGCTTACGGCACAGCACCGCGCCCAGGCCGAGGTGTATCTGCTGCGTGGCAGCCTGCCGGCGGCGATCGAGCAACTGGAGATCGCGAGCAAGGCGGGGGATGGCGATTTCTACGACATGTCCGCGGTGGATGCGCGCCTGCGCGTGCTGAAGCAGCGCATCATCGAGCAAAAGCGCGATCGGGACGACTGATCGTCGCTGCCAGCGTGCGCGGCCCTGGCGTGATGGAGCCACTGCGCGCTTCGCCTGCGTTCTTTCGGTGCGGCGAGGCATCAATTAGAATAAAAGCCTATTCAATATACTGATAACGGAAGAGCCGAGGACAAGGGATGGATTTCGACAAAGAAGTGGATGCTCGCGGCCTGAACTGTCCGTTGCCGATCCTGCGTGCCAAGAAGGCGCTGGCCGAGCTGCAATCCGGCCAGGTGTTGCGCGTGGTGGCGACGGATCCGGGAGCCGTGAAGGATTTCCAGGCTTTCGCGAAGCAGACGGGCAACGAACTGCAGCGGCAGGGCGAGACAGCGGACAAGGCGTTCGAGTTCTTCCTCAAGCGCAAGTGAGTTTTCTCCCGCCTGCTCCCGGCAATGCGAAACGGGCTGGCCGCTGATTCGGCCGGCCCGTCTTGCTTTGTGGGCGTGCATGGCGGTTGCGGGCGCGGCTCCGCCGGCGCCATGGTGGGCAGTCCGCCGTTTCCGCTTCGGCATTGACCGGAAACAGGTAAAAGTAAAATAATAAGAAGCATTCTCGATATTCGGCTACCTACCGGTTTTGCCCGGCGCTAGCCGGCATTTTTTTCCTTCCGGACGTAATGCCTTGTCCGCTGCCCGCAACATCGCCCAACTCTACGTCGAGCACCACCACTGGTTGCACGCCTGGCTGCGCCGGAAGCTGGGCTGCACGCATCAGGCCGCCGACCTGACGCACGACACCTTCGTCAGCCTGCTTGGCAAGCCCTGCCAGCCCGACGAACCCCGTGCCTATCTGCTTACCATCGCCCGCCGTCTGGTGTTCGAAACCTGGCGCAGGCGTGACCTGGAGCGCGCCTGGCTGGCCGAACTGGCCGCCATGTCGGAAGCGGTGGCGCCGTCCGAGGAAGAGCGCGCCATCATGCTGGAAACCCTGCTGGCCATCGACGCGCTGCTCGACGGGCTTTCCGCCAAGGCGCGGCAGGCCTTCCTGATGAGCCAGCTCGACGGCCTCACCTACGCTGAGATCGCCGCCGAACTGGGCGTTTCCGTCAGCCGCGTCCGCCAGTACATGACGCAGGCGCTGACCCGCTGCTACGCGGCCGTCTGAGCCGGCTTCATGACCACGACCGCGAATCCGCCTGCCAGCGACCCGATAGCCGGCGAAGCCATTGCCTGGATGGTGAGGCTGGGCGCCGGCGATGCCAGCGCCGCAGAACGGGCAGCCTATGCCGCCTGGCGCCAGGCCGATCCGCGGCACGAAGCCGCCGCCGTCCGGCTGGAGCAAGCCATCGGCGCGTTCGCCAGGCTACCGGATTCCGGCGCCGCCCGCGCCGGCGCCCGCCGGGCCTTGCTGGCGCCGCCCAATCGCCGCAAGACCCTGGGCAAGATCCTCGGCATCGGTTTTCTGCTGGGCGGCAGTGGCTACCTCCTGCACCGCCACCAGCCCTTGCCCGAACTGCTCGCCGACGCCGCCACCGGCACCGGTGAGCGCAGGCAGTTGGTCTTGCCGGACGGCAGCAGCCTGTGGCTCAACGCGCGCAGCGCAGCCGATTTCGACTTCGGCCCGGCGCTGCGGCAAGTGCGGCTGCAATGCGGCGAACTCATCGTCGAGGTCGCCCGCGACAGCGCCCGCCCCTTTGTCGTTCATACTGCCGAAGGCAGCATCCGGGCGCTCGGCACCCGCTTCCTCGTCCGCCAGGATGCTGGCAACACCCTGGTCGCAGTACTGCATTCCTCGGTGCGCATCGACACCGGCCTGGGTGCCAGCATTACCCTGGCAGTCGGTCGCAGTGCCCGCTTCGACCTTGCCGGCGTGCGCCCCGACGCCACGCCGCCCGCCAGCGCTAGCGCTTGGGAAGATGGTTTCATCGAAGTCCACGACCGTCCGCTGGCAGAAATCGTCGCTGCCCTGCGTCCCTACCGGCCCGGCCTGCTGCGCGTTTCCCCCGCCGCGGGCCAGTTGCGCGTCACCGGCAGCTTCCCGCTCGACGACAGCGAGCGGACGCTCGCTGCGCTGTCCGAGGCGCTACCCATCCGCATCGACCGGCACACGGATTACTGGGTCAGCATCGACCTCCGCTGACCCTGCCCGGGCGGCGGAACAATAATTTTCCGCATCCGCCCTGTCACTTTTTCCCGCTCGTTGCACATGACTGTTGAAAGCCCCGCTTTTCAGTCCATTCAATTTGCGGAGAAACCCATGCACGACATGCAATGCACCGCTGCCCGCCGGCGGCAAACCGAA
>NZ_AMXE01000130.1 GCF_000310205.1 Thauera linaloolentis 47Lol = DSM 12138
CGGGCGCTGAACGCGCCCGGAGCGTTCAGCGCCCGCCGCTCACCCCTGGGGCGGCATCGGCAGCGGGCAGCGCTGGATCAGCACCCACCAGCCGCGCACGATGCGGTAGAGAATCCACAGCCCCGCGATCAGCAGCACGACGAACGCGAAGGGCAGGCCGATGATGGTCAGCGCCATCACCCCGGCGATGAGCACCCACAGCACCGCGAACCAGAAGGTGCGGATCTGCCAGCGGAAATGGCTTTCGAGCCAGGTGCCGCGCACCGCGGCCTGGTTCCAGTAGTTCAGCACCACCGCCGCGATCGACGGCAGGCTGGCGATGAAGCTGAAGATGATGGTCGCCGAGCCGACGACGGCGGAGAACACCGCGAAAGCATGCAGGGCGTAGACCAGGTGCGTGACCGTGACCATGTTCTCGGAGGGCTGGCCGATCTGCAGCGGGGCCGGAACGGGGTTGCTCATCGAATTTCCTCTGTTTGCTGACGCCGCGCGGCTGGCGGCGTCCGTGACGGCAGCTTCGACCCGCCGGCCGCCGCCGCGTTCAGTCGCGGGGCAACGCGAAACGTAAGCCGATGTTCGCCGTCCTGGCGCACGATACGGCCCGTGGCGCGATCACAGGCCCAGTTCGCCCCACATCGCGTCGACCTTCGCCTTGACTTCGGCATCCATGACGATCGGCGTGCCCCACTCGCGCTGCGTCTCGCCCGGCCACTTGTTGGTCGCGTCCAGCCCCATCTTGCTGCCCAGGCCCGCCACCGGGCTGGCGAAGTCGAGATAGTCGATCGGCGTGTTGTCGACCAGCGTGGTATCGCGCGTGGCATCCATGCGCGTGGTCAGCGCCCAGATCACTTCCTTCCAGTCGCGGATATTCACATCGTCATCCACCACGATGATGAACTTGGTGTACATGAACTGGCGCAGGAAGCTCCAGATGCCGAACATCACGCGCTTGGCGTGGCCCGGATACTGCTTGCGGATGCTGACCACCGCCAGGCGGTAGGAGCAGCCCTCCGGCGGCAGGTAGAAATCGACGATCTCGGTGAACTGCTTCTGCAACAACGGCACGAAGACCTCGTTGAGCGCCAGGCCCAGCATCGCCGGCTCATCGGGCGGCTTGCCGGTGTAAGTGCTGTGATAGATCGGGTCGCGCCGCATGGTGATGCGCTCGATCGTGAACACCGGGAACTCGGACACTTCGTTGTAGTAGCCGGTGTGGTCGCCATACGGGCCTTCCGGCGCCATGTCGCCGGGGTGGATCACGCCTTCGAGGACGATCTCGGCCGACGCCGGCACTTGCAGCTCGTTGCCGATGCACTTCACCAGCTCGGTCTTGGCGCCGCGCAGCAAACCGGCGAACTGGTATTCGGAGATCGTGTCCGGCACCGGCGTCACCGCGCCGAGGATGGTCGCCGGATCGCAGCCCAGCACCACCGATACCGGGAAAGGCTCACCCGGATGGGCGCGCTGGTGTTCGAGGAAGTCGAGCGCGCCGCCGCGGTGCGCCAACCAGCGCATGATCACACGGTTGCGGCCGATGACCTGCTGGCGGTAGATGCCCAGATTCTGGCGCTTCTTGTGCGGCCCGCGCGTCACCACCAGGCCCCAGGTGATCAGCGGCGCGGCGTCGCCCGGCCAGCAGTGCTGGATCGGCAGCCTCGCCAGATCGACACCGTTCTCGCCTTCGCCTTCCCACACCACCTGCTGGCAGGGCGCGGAGCGGACCTCCTTCGGCGCCATGTTGAGCACCTGCTTGAGCACCGGCAGCTTGTCCCAGGCATCCTTCAGGCCCTTGGGCGGCTCGGGCTCCTTCAGGTAGGCCAGCAGCTTGCCAACTTCGCGCAGCGGCGTGCGCCAGTCGCCGTCGGCGCCCTCACCACTCACCTCCTCGCCCATGCCCATCGCCACCCGCTGCGGCGTGCCGAACAGGTTGGCGAGCACCGGGATGGCCTGCGGCACGCCGCGCGTCACCGGCTTTTCGAACAGCAGCGCCGGGCCGCCGGCGCGCAGCACACGGTCGGCGATCTCGGTCATTTCCAGGTGGGTGTCGACCGCTACCGTGATGCGCTTGAGCTCGCCACGGGCTTCGAGCTGGGTGATGAAGTCGCGCAGGTCGTCGTATTTCATGCGGGTATCTCGGAAAGGGCAGGCAGCGGGGCGATACGGCCGCGCTCAGCGGTGTGCGTTGATGGCGGCGCGCGTGTCGAGCGCCGCCTGGCGCGCGGCGGCGGCGAAATCCTCGCCCTTGCCGGCATACAGGATGGCGCGCGAGGAATTGATCATCAGCCCGCAGCCATCCGCCGTGCGCCCGGCCGCCACCGTCGCGGCGATGTCGCCGCCCTGGGCGCCGATGCCGGGCACCAGCAGCGGCATGTCGCCAGTGAGCTCGCGCACGCGGGCAATCTCGGCGGGAAAGGTGGCGCCGACGACCAGGCCGCAATTGCCGCTCGCGTTCCAGTCCTGCGCCACCAGCCGGGCGACGTGCTCGTACAGCTTGATGCCGCCGACCTCGAGGAACTGCAGGTCGGAGCCACCGGGGTTGGACGTGCGGCACAGCAGGATCACGCCTTTGTCCGGATACGTCAGGTAAGGATCGACCGAGTCGCGCCCCATGTAGGGATTGACCGTGATGGCGTCGGCCTTGAAGCGCTCGAAGGCCTCGACCGCGTACTGCTCGGCGGTACTGCCGATGTCGCCGCGCTTGGCGTCGAGCACCACCGGCGTGCCCGGATGGCGCGCATGGATGTGCTCGATCAGGGCTTCGAGCTGGTCCTCGGCGCGGCGCGCGGCGAAGTAGGCGATCTGCGGCTTGAAGCAACACACCAGATCGGCGGTGGCGTCGACGACCTGCCGGCAGAACTCGAAGATCGCGTCCGGCCGCCCCTGCAGATGGGCGGGAAATCTGTCCGGATCGGGATCGAGGCCGACGCACAGCAGGCTGTCGCGCTGCTGCCAGGCAGCCTTGAGAGCGGTCATGAAATGCATGGTGGAATCCAGGAGTCCAGGCTGCACGCTCAGGCGCGGCGCAGCAGATCGTCGATGAAGAGGCCGGCGAACACCGCCGCGCCCAGCCAGTTGTTGTGGCGGAAGGCCTTGAAGCAGCCGGCGCGGTCACGGTCGCGGATCAGGGTGTAGTGGTAGCCGGCCATCGCCGCGGCCACCAGCAGCCCGGCGAACCAGGCCGGCCCGCGCCCGTCGGCGACGCCGATGGCGGCGAGCAGGCCGAGCGTCGCCGCGTAGCACAGCATCACCGCGGCGACGTCGAAACGGCCGAAGGTGATGGCCGAGGTCTTGATGCCGATCTTCAGATCGTCGGGCCGGTCGACCATCGCGTACTCGGTATCGTAGGCGACCGCCCAGAAGATGTTGGCGAGCAGCATCAGCCAGGCGATGGCCGGCAGCTCGCCGAGGATCGCGGCGAAGCCCATCGGAATGCCGAAGCCGAAGGCGATGCCGAGGTAGGCCTGCGGAATCGCGAAGAAGCGCTTGGTGAAGGGGTAGCTGACGGCGAGAAACAGCGCCGGCAGCGACAGCCAGATCACCAGCGAATTCAGCGGCAAGATCAGCAGAAAGGCGAGCAGCGACAGGCCGCCCGCCAGCAACAGCGCTTCGCGCGTGCCGACCATGCCGGTCGCCAGCGGGCGGCTGCGGGTGCGCTCGACGTGGCCGTCGAAGTCACGGTCGGCGTAATCGTTGATGACGCAGCCCGCCGAACGCATCAAGAAGGTGCCGACGACGAAGATCGCCAAAATGTGCAGCGGCGGCCAGCCATCGGCCGCAAACCACAGCGCCCACAGCGTCGGCCACAGCAGCAACAGCGTGCCGATCGGTTTGTCGATCCGCATCAGGCGGGCGTAGTGGGGAAGCTTGTCGCTGAAGCTCATCGTATCGGTCATCGGGGCAACTCGAAAATCGCTGGCAGAAAGAACTCGCTCACCATCAACGCGCGACCATGGCGGAGAAAAAGGGAGCGGCGCCCCCACAGCTCGCGGGCCACCGCCGTCGGCGGCGTCCGTGCGGACAGTACGGAATGGGCCCGATGATAGCGCGCATCGCGCGCATCGAGCCGGGTACAGGCCAGCGGCGCGCGTTCGATCGCGGGGTCGGCGAACAGCGCGGCACCGAGCGGATGCGCGCCGAAACCATGGAAGAGGTTCCAGGCGCCGCGCACGTGCCTGCGCGGCAGCAATGAGCGGGCAAACACCACCGGCACGCCATCGGCGATCAGCAGCACCTCCCGCACCCACACCCGTGCGCCGGCACGCAGGCCGAACAGCACGGCTTCATCGCGCATCGCCCGCCCCGCCCCCTGGTACAGCACCTGAACGCCAAAGCGCACGCAGCGCCGCCGGATGCGCGCGGTGAGCGACGAGGGGTCGGTCAGCCAGGGAATCAGCGCAGGCGGAACCGTGGCGCGTGGAGGCGATGACTGCCAAGTTTCGCGGTAAGGACGGGGAAGCATGGAATCTCTTGCAGGAACAGCCGGCATTCTAATCCGCCTTGCCCACGAACACAGGCGCCTTGCCTGGATGGCCGGCTGTCGGGCTGCCACCACGCCAAGCCTGTCCACAAGTTCGATTCATTGCTTCGGCAGATCTGCTTGACCGGAGGGCAACGGCTGCTGTCTGCAGAAAACAGGACGGGAAGTCCCTTGGGGAATTGTTAGGCGCCGGCCCCTTGACACCGAACAGCGGTTTTTGTACAAATATATGTACAAATGGAGCCACCTATGGACGCAATTACCTACAGCACTGCCCGAGCCAAGCTGGCCGACACCATGGATCGCGTGTGTAACGACCACGAGCCTATCATCATCACTCGCAATGGCCAGCAGGCCGTTGTGATGATGGCACTCGACGATTTTAAGGCGCTGGAAGAAACCTCCTACCTGCTGCGCAGTCCCAAGAACGCACAGCGCTTGCTTGAGAGCATTGCAGCTCTTGAGTCCGGGAAGGGTAAGGTACGGAGCCTAGCCAAGTGAATCTAGTCTTCTCCGAGCAGGCATGGGAAGACTACTTGTACTGGCAAAAAACCGATAAGAAATTGGTGCAACGGATCAATGGCCTGATCAAAGAGATCACAAGAACACCGCACTCAGGGACCGGAAAGCCGGAGCCACTAAGGCATGCGCTGTCTGGTTACTGGTCGCGGCGCATCAATGACGAGCACCGAATCGTCTACAAAGTAACCGAAGGTTCTTTATTTATCGCTCAGTTGCGGTATCACTACTGAGTCGGGATGCGCTTCACGTCGTTCTTCCTCTCCTTGTGTCGATCCTACGACGACTACGTTGGAAGACGAAATTCATGGGGCAGCTCAAACGGCTGCTGTCTGCAGAAAACAGTTGACGGGAAAGTCCCTTGGGAATTGTTAGGCCGCTGCCGACAACACACGGCCAGTAGCCTTTGTACTACCCTCCCAGACCGTGAACTCAGCGCCGATCGGGAAGTACTGAGCTGCCTCTGGCACCAGCAATTGGACGGTTGCGGAAAAAGTCTCACCTGGCGAGTGGATGCCAGAAAAGAGTAGCTGGGCTGACCAATGCTCATTATTGATGCCAAGGACGGTGCGCCACTCCCCAAGGGAGAGTGGACCAGTGCGCCCGCCAGCCTCGGTGGGTAGCAAATGGATCTCGGCAGCAAACATTGGTGACATAGCGGCCTAACGAATGAAAGGGACTTCCCCGTCCCGGCCTGACCGCATTGCGGTGATCGGCACCTGAGTGCCACGATGGGAAGTGCGAAGTCTCATCAATCCGTCCGAAAGGGGAAGTCCATGAGCATTGTGACCGTTGGCATCGATCTCGCCAAGAACGTGTTTGCCGGGCATGGCGTCAATGAAGCCGGCCGCGCCGAGCTGGTACGCCCGGCAGTGCCGCGCGAGAAGCTGCATGAACTGATCGCAAGCCTGCCGCCGTGCGTGATCGGCATGGAAGCGTGCTCGGG
>NZ_AMXE01000131.1 GCF_000310205.1 Thauera linaloolentis 47Lol = DSM 12138
GCCGGCGCCGTGGCCCGACTCACTGCCGCCGGCCGCCGGGGGCGAAGCCGGCCTGCCCGCTGCGCCCACGCCGCCCGACCTGTCGGGGCTGTCCGCGCGCATCCGCGCCGAACTGCGCGACTTCGCCGACCTCGGCCACCTGCAGGGCCTGATCCGCCGCCTCGACGAACTCGAGGTCCTGGACCCCGAGCTGCGGGCGCCGCTGGCCTCGCTGCGCGCGACGACGCTGGCGCTGCGCTTCGACACCCTGGTCCAACTGCTGGATGAAACCGCCGATGACTGCCCAACCGCCCCCGCCGCCTGAACGCGCGGTCGTGCTGCTGATCGACGATGCGCCCGATACCGTGCGCATGATCGCCGAGGCGCTGGACGATGCCGGCTACACCGTGCTGGTGGCCACCGACGGCGCCACCGCGCTGAAGCGCATCGAGCGCGTCATCCCCGACGCGGTGCTGCTCGACGCCTGCATGCCCGGCATGGACGGTTTCGAGACCTGCCGCCGGCTCAAGCAGGCACCGGGGATGCGCACCGTGCCGGTGATCTTCATGACCGGGCTGGCGGAAACCGAGCGCCTGGTCGAGGGCCTGTCGGCCGGCGGCATCGACTACCTGGTGAAGCCCGTCGTGCCCGACGAACTGGTCGCCCGCCTGCAAGCCCATCTGCGCGTGGCGCGCGAGATGAACGCGGCGATGCGTGCCCACGGCGGCGGCGATGCCCCGCCGCCGCCCGGCCTGCTCCCCAACCCGCTGACCCAGCGCGAGATGGATGTGCTGGAGTGGGTGGCGCGCGGCAAGACCAACCGCGACGTGGCCGAGATCCTGAACATGAGCCCGCGCACCGTGAACAAGCATCTCGAGCACATCTACGAGAAGCTGGGGGTGGAAACGCGCACCGCGGCCGTCGCCCAGTTCGCGCGTCTCGCCCGCGACTGAGTGCTCAGCCGCCCTGCATCTTGCGCCGCGCCTCGTGGATCTCCTGCGCCTCGACGCTCAGTGTGGCCGTCGGCCGTGCCAGCAGGCGGGGAATGCCGATCGGCTCGCCAGTGTCCTCGCACCAGCCGTAGCTGCCGTTGTCGATGCGGACCAGGGCTTCGTCGATCTTGTGCAGCAGCTTGCGCTCGCGGTCGCGTACCCGCAGTTCGAGGGTGTGGTCTTCCTCCAGCGAGGCGCGGTCGGAGGGGTCGGGCGTGCTCTCGAACTCCTGCAGGTGCAGCGTGGTGCGGTGGGCCGACTCCAGCAGCGTGTCGCGCTCGTGGATCAGCCGGGCGCGGAAAAAAGCCAGTTGCCGGGCGGACATGTAGTCATCGGGCGGGGCCTGGCGAATCTCGGTTTCGCTCGGCAGGGTGTCGGTGGCGCTTGCGTTCATTGTCCATTTCCTCCTTCTGGCTGCGCCGCGCGCCGAACCGGGGTTCGTGCGCCGTGCGGTCGAATGGCTCCGTCAACATACACGTCTATCGCGTCGAGCGGCTGTGCGAAATGCGGCACGCTATCAGGCTGGGCTGATGAGCGCTATCACGCCTGCGCGATTTCCGGCCCCGGGGCGTGCTGTTAACGTGAAAGAGCGCACACCGGATCGTGCGACGGCCGTCCGCTCCGATCCTGCCTTCGCGTTCTTTTCGAGACATCCACACCCCGGAGCCAAAAATGACAACGATATCTCCCCGCTGCAAGCAGCTTGCCCTGACCTGCGCCTGCGCCGCCCTGCCGTCCCTGGCGCAGGCGGCCACCTGGAGCGACACTTTCATCGGCTACCGTTACGGTACCGACTTCCACGAGCCCAACAATGGTGAGGACGTGCGCAAGCACGTGCTGCAGTTCACCCATGCCAGCGGGCATTCGGTGGGCCAGCACTTCGTGAACCTCGACGTCTTCCAGTCCGACGACAAGGACCCGACGCAGCGCGGCGGCAGCACCGGCGCCACCGAGTTCTACCTGACCTACCGCCACCAGTGGCACCTGGGCAAGATCCTCGACAAGAACCTCGCCTTCGGTCCGGTCAAGGAAGTGGCGCTCACCGCCGGCTTCGACCTCAACACCAAGAACACCACCTTCGCGCCGCGCAAGCGCCTGCTCGTCATCGGCCCGACGCTGAAGTTCGATGTGCCCGGCTTTCTCGACGTCAGCCTGCTGTACGGCCGCGAGTGGAACCACTGCGGCCTGGGCGCGCCGGCCTGCCCGAAGAGCGACATCGCCTTCGACCCGCAACTGATCCTGAGCACGGCCTGGGGCATCCCGTTCAGCGCCGGTCCGGTGCCGCTGAAGTTCCAGGGCTTCATCAACGTCATCAGCGAAAAGGGCAGGGACTATGCCGGGGTTCGGACCAAGACCGAAACCCTGATGCGCACCTCGCTGATGGTCGATGTCGGGCAGATGGCCTGGGGCAGGAAGAACACGTTCCTGATGGGCGTGGGCTACGAATACTGGCGCAACAAGTTCGGCAACCATGCCACTGCTGCGGGCGTGCAGAAGCCGGGTATCGACACCAACGCGCCGATGTTCCAGATGGAGTTGCACTTCTGAGGATGTCCGCAGCGACCTGAACGGAAACGGGGCGCTTGCCCCGTGATGCCGTTGACAGACCTCATGGGGTGGATGCTGCCTCCGCGTTCCATTCATTACATACTGCGAGACGAACACCATGTTCAACAAGAAGATCAAGATGTTGGCGGAAACGCTGCGGCAGGAAGCGACACGGCAAGGCGCGCTGGTTGCTGCGATAGATCGCTCCACCGCGCGTATCGAATTCACTCCCACTGGTGAAGTCGTTTTCGCCAATGACGTTTTTCTGCGCACGATGGGCTACTCGTCCGATGAGGTCGTCGGCAAGAGCCACGGCATGTTCTGCGAACGTACGCTGGTCGAGTCGCCCGAGTATTCCGCGCACTGGGATCGGCTCGCGCGGGGCGAATTCGTGGCGGGACGCTTCAAGCGGATCAACAGGAACGGCGGCTCGGTGTGGCTGGAGGCGACCTATAACCCTGTGTTCGGCGATGGGCGCAAGGTGATCGCGGTGGTCAAGCTTGCCACCGACGTGACCCGCCTGGTGGCAGAGGAGAACGAACGCAAAGGCCTGCTGGATGCGATCGGCCGCTCGATGGCGATGATCGAATTCGAGCTCGATGGAACCGTCATCCAAGCCAACGACAACTTCCTCGCGGTGATGGGCTACTCGCTCGGTGAGATCAAGGGGCAGCACCACCGGATGTTCTGTGAGCCTGGAACCGAGGCCAGCCCGGACTATGCTTCCTTCTGGAAGCGACTGCGGGGGGGAGAATTCCTCTCCGATCAGTACAAGCGTATTGGCAAGGGAGGGCGCGAGGTCTGGCTGGAGGCCAGTTACAACCCGATCATGGGCGCGGATGGCAAACCGGTGCGGGTGGTCAAGTTTGCCGCCAACATCACCGAGCGCATCAAGCGGATCGAGCGTGAGGTCAATAACTCGCAGGAAGCGCTCGAAATCGTTTCCCATAATGCCAAGCTGTCCGAACAAGGGGCGATGGTGATCGAAGGCGCGGTATCCAAGATGACCTCGATAGCCGACAGCGCCAACTCCGCCGCTGCGGTGATCGGAGATCTGGCTCGACAGTCCGAGCAGATTACCTCGATCGTCAACACGATTCGCGAGATTGCCGATCAGACCAATCTGCTTGCGCTCAATGCCGCCATCGAAGCGGCGCGCGCGGGAGAGCAAGGACGGGGGTTTGCAGTCGTGGCTGACGAGGTGCGCAAGCTCGCCGAACGAACGTCCAACGCGACCGCCGAGATTTCCGGGATGATCGGCAAGGTTCAGGCGGGCACGCGCTCGGCCATTGGCGGCATGAGCGCGACTCAGTCGCTCGCTGGTGAAAGCGTGACGCTGGCGCACGAGGCGGGCGAAGCGATCCGCTCCATCCGCGAAGGCGCGTTCCGAGTGGTTGACGTAGTGCAGAACTTCTCGTCGATGCTCCGTCATTGAGGCGTGTAGCGCCGCAGACTGCCGGCAAAGCCCTCATAATTTGTCGATAGTCACCGCGGCGCACGTTTCCGCGGCTTGGTCCAGATATGGGGTCAGTGCCTGGTTTTCGTTGTAGGCTTGGTGCTTGGACAGGGCTCGGTGCTCAACCTTCAGCCGATCATGAGGGGGAGCGCACCTGCCACGATGCGGCCCCTGCGGCTGCCGGCTCCGAGGAGACGTCGTCGATGAATGGTAACGAGCGCGCGGCGGCATCGCAGGATCCCGCCGGGGCGGAAAGCCGCGGAATCATGCTCATCGTCGTGCTGACGGTCGGCACCATGCTGGCTTTCGCGGCCAATTCGCTGCTCACTCGGCTGGCGCTGCAGACGACGGCCATCGACCCTGCGTCCTTCGTCCTGGTTCGTCTCGCCTCGGGCGCGGGCATGCTGGCGCTGATCGTGATGCTCCAGCGCCTCAAACTGCCGCCGTTGCGGAAATCGTGGCTGTCTGCCTTGCTGCTGTTCATCTATGCGGTGGCTTTTTCCTTCGCCTATCGCAGTATCGATACCGGTGCGGGTGCGCTGCTGCTGTTCGCCAGCGCGCAGTTGACGATGATTGCCTACGGCTATGCCCGCGGTGAGCGGGCCAGCCTGCCGGGCGCGCTGCTGGCGATCGGGGGGCTGGTGGCCTTCCTTGCGCCGGGCGCGTCCGCGCCGGCGTTGCTGCCCGCCGGGCTGATGATGATCGCCGGCATTGCCTGGGGTGGCTTCTCGCTGCTGGGGCGCTTCAGCCAGGACACGCCGGTGGGCAATACCGCCAGCAGTTTCATTTGGGCCTTGCCGCTGGCGCTCGGCCTGATGTTTCTGCAGCGCGATGCCATCCAGATGGACGGTACTGGCGTGTCTTACGCGCTGTTGTCCGGTGCCTTGATGTCGGGACTCGGCTATGCCGTGTGGTACTGGGTCAGGGTGCGCATGACCGCCATCGCGGCCGGCTCGGTGCAACTGAGCGTGCCGGTGCTCAGCGCGCTGCTCGGCATGCTGGTGCTCGGCGAACAGCTGGGCGTGGAACGCTGGCTGGCAGGCACCGCGGTGCTGGCCGGTGTGGCGATCATCACGCTGTCGGCGTCCCGGCGTGCCGGACAGCGCAAGGGCTGACGCCCCCCGGCCCGCATCCGCCGCCTGCCCGGTGTGCCGGGCGGGCGGGGCGCGCCCCTTCATGCACGTCGAAGGGCGGGACTATCTGCGCTGCGTGGTCTGCGAGGCGACCTTCCTGCTGCCCGCGCAGCGCCCGGCGGCGGGTGCCGAGCGTGCGGAATACGAACTGCACCGCAACCACCCCGCCGACCCCGGCTACCGCCGCTTTCTCGGCCGCCTCGCGGCGCCGCTGCTGGCCCGGCTGGCGCCGGTGAGCACGGGGCTGGACTACGGCTGCGGCCCCGGTCCGGCATTGGCGCCGATGCTGCGCGCGGCCGGGCACGCGGTGGCGCTGTACGACCCTTTCTTCATGCCGGACGCCGCCGCGCTGGCACGGACCTACGACTTCGTCACCTGCACCGAGGTGGCCGAGCATTTCCACGATCCCGCGCGCGAGTTCGCCCGCCTCGACGGCCTGCTGCGCCCCGGCGGCTGGCTGGCGGTGATGACCTGTTTCCAGACCGACGATGCGCGTTTCGCCCGCTGGCATTACCGCCGCGACCCGACCCACGTCGTGTTCTACCGCGAAGCGACGTTCCGGCACCTGGCCGGGCATTTCGGCTGGCGCTGCGAGGTGCCGTGCAAGGACGTGGCGCTGCTGAATAAGCCGCGCTAGCGCGCCGGGGCGCAATCCGGGGCGTCCACGCACCGTCGGGGGGCACGCCGCCCGCGCTGCACCCCGATGGTGCGCCGCGGCCGCTTCGTCCGCCACCGGGCTGCCCGCATCCGCCCGCC
>NZ_AMXE01000132.1 GCF_000310205.1 Thauera linaloolentis 47Lol = DSM 12138
AAGGCTACGGCGCCAACTGCATCTACGTCACCGACTCGGCCGGGCACCTGCTGCCCGACACGGTCAAGGCGCGCATCGCTGCGGTGCGCGAAGCGCTGAAGCCCGAAACGGAACTGGGCTTTCATGGCCACCACAACCTGGCGATGGGCGTGGCCAACAGCCTGGCGGCGCTCGAAGCGGGCGCCACGCGGATCGACGCGGCGGCGGCCGGCCTCGGTGCAGGGGCGGGCAACACGCCGATGGAAGTGTTCATCGCGGTGTGCGCGCTGATGGGGATCGAGACCGGGGTGGACGTGTTCAAGATCCAGGATGTGGCCGAGGACCTCGTGGTGCCGATCATGGACTTCCCGATCCGCATCGACCGCGACGCGCTGACGCTGGGCTACGCCGGGGTGTACGGCTCCTTCCTGCTGTTCGCCAAGCGTGCCGAGAAGAAGTACGGCGTGCCGGCGCGCGAGATCCTGGTGGAGATGGGCCGGCGTGGCATGGTCGGCGGACAGGAAGACATGATCGAGGATACGGCCATGAACCTCGCAAGGGCGAAGGGAATGGTGCCCGCGCCCCTCAATGGCTGATCATCCACGGCCTTTGCATCGGAAACGCCTGCGACCCGTGCGCCGCTCGTATCTTCGTCATTCAGCCTTCACTCGCCCCTGGGAAGATGCCGTCACTCTTCCATCTCCGTAGGGGCAAGCATGTCGCAAATCCTCAATCGGCGCGCGTTCATCCGCCGCCTCGCTTCCATGTCCGCTGTTGCCGCGAGCGGGGCGGGGCTGTCGGGCTGTTTGTCCGACAGCTCTTCGGAAACCGTGCAGGCGCCGGCGCGTTTCGACTATGGCGTTGCCAGCGGCGACCCGCTTGCTGACAGGGTCGTGCTGTGGACGCATGCGCGCAGACCGGATTCGGATGCCGTGGTGGAGCTCGTCTACGAGGTGTCCTTGGTGGAGGATTTTTCCACGCTCGTCAGCAGCGGCACCCTGAGCGCGGCCATGGACAGCGATTTCACCGCCAAGGTCGATGCCAGCGGACTGCAGCCCGGCAGCGTCTATTACTATCGCTTCCGTGCCGGCGACCAGACTTCTCCGGTTGGCCGCACCCGCACCCTGCCGGCGGGTGACGTGAGTGAGGTTCGCTTCGCCGTGATGAGCTGTTCCAATTACCCGGCGGGCTACTTCAACGTCTACCGTGAAATCGCCCAGAGCGACGCTGAATTCGCCATCCACCTCGGCGACTACATCTACGAATACGAGGTCGGCGGCTACGCCGACGAGAACGCTGCTACGCTTGGCCGTGTGTCGGTGCCGGCCGGCGAGCTGCTTGCCCTGGCCGACTATCGCCTCCGCCATGCGCAGTACAAGTCCGACCCCGACGCGCAGCGCCTGCATGCGGCGATGCCGATGATCGCGGTGTGGGACGATCACGAGATCGCCAACGATACCTACAAGGACGGCGCGGAAAATCACGACGCCGACGAGGGCCGCTTTGGCGCGCGGCGTGATGCAGCGCTGCAGGCCTATCACGAGTGGATGCCGATCCGTACCGGGGCGATGCACGACCACATCTATCGCCGCTTCGATTTCGGCCGCCTGGTGTCGCTGCACATGCTCGATACCCGCGTCGTCGGGCGCGACAAGCAGGTGTCGCTGGGTGCGCTGGCCGGGCTGGAGGGCGCGGCGGAACAGGCGCTGGCCTATGGTGAATTCACCTCGCCGAGCCGGCAATTGCTGGGCGCCGAACAATTCGCCTGGCTGCAGTCGCAACTGGCTTCGTCGGGCGCGAACTGGCAGGTGTTCGGCCAGCAGGTGCTGATGGGACGCATGGAGGTGCCGGCTTCGGTGCTGGCGGCGCTCAACCCCGAGAATATCTCGCCCGAGGCGCAGGCCGCCGGGATGCAGGCCATCGCCGCCTATCTGGAGGCCAAGGCCAAGCAGGACGCCGGACTGGTGCTCGCCCCCGCCGAGGCCGCCTTGCTCGATCCGCAGCAGAATCCCCGGCTTGGCTATAACCTCGATGCCTGGGACGGCTACATCGCCGCACGTGAAGCGGTGCTGGCCACGGCCCATCAACTGGGCAAGCGTGTCGTCTCGCTGGCCGGCGACACCCACAACGCCTGGCACAGTGACCTGACCCTGAAGGGGTTGGCCGATCCGGCGTTGGCGGGGGTGAAGGTCGGTGAAGAGTTCGCGACGACCAGCATCAGCTCGCCCGGCTTCGAAGCGACGCTGTCGGCGCTGCCCGCCGCGCAACTCGAGCAGATTTTCACGGCCATCATCGATGACCTCAAGTGGGTCGACGCTTCTCGCCGCGGCTACCTCAAGATGCATTTCACCGCGGATGAGGCGCGCGGCGAGTGGGTGTTCGTCGATACCGTGATTTCGCGTGACTACACGGCGGAAACGGGCCGGGTCGCACGCTACGCGGCTTGATCCCGGCCGTATCGCCGCCGCTGTCGCCTCACAGGAGTGGCGCCGCTGCGAGGGCGCGCGCGCTTTCCCGCCTTGCATCGGCTTCGGTCGGCGGCGGGGAGGCGCAGCGCGCGCGACGCCTGGCAGCCTCGCCGCCCATGGTTGCTGGCATCACGCATTCGAGTGGCGTCCTTGCGGCGTCCTCAATGGCTGATCATCCACGGCCTTTTCGTCGGAAACGCCTTCGACCCGTCCGCCGCGCGCAGCGTCGACTTCGACGGCTTGCCGCCGCAGCATCCGCAGCCCGGCCCGTGCTTGTGGCGCGCGGCGTATTCGGCGCTGGTCATCGGCGCGTGGGCGGCACGTTCGTTGGTGGCGTGGGCGCCGCGGGCGGCTGCGTCCAGGGTGGAGAGGGTGGGGGCGCTGAGCATGACGCGGTAGGATGCGGTGCCGCAGCGGGGGCAGGGGCAGGCTTCGTTGCGGGCGCTCATCGGACGCAGCGCGGAGAAGTCGCCGCAGTCTTCGCAGAAGTATTCGTAGGTTGGCATGGTGTGCTCCCGGTACGGGCCGCCGCGCGGGGGCGGCCCGTCTGGCGTATGGCGGTCAGGTCTTGTCGTAGGCGATCGGCAGGTCGACGGCGCCGTCGATGAACTTGGTCGGGCCGGCGGCCGTCGGGTTGATGTCGAAGTCGAAGATCTCGGTCGGCAGCCACAGCGTGGCGCAGGCATTGGGGATGTCCACCACGCCGCTGATGTGGCCCTGCACCGGCGCGGTGCCCAGCAGCGAGTAGGCCTGGGCGCCGGAGTAGCCGAACTTCTTCAGGTATTCGATGGCGTTGAGGCAGGCTTGGCGGTAGGCCACGTGCACGTCGAGGTAGTGCTGCTTGCCTTGTTCATCCACTGAAATGCCTTCGAAGATCACGTAGTCCTTGTAGTTGGGCGTGATCGGGCTGGGCTTGAAGATGGGATTCCTGATGGCGTACTTCTCCATACCGCCCTTGATCAGGCTCACCCGCATGTGCACCCAGCCGGCCATTTCGATGGCGCCGCAGAAGGTGATTTCGCCGTCGCCCTGCGAGAAGTGCAGGTCGCCCACCGACAGGCCGGCGCCTTTCACGTACACCGGGAAGAACACGCGCGCGCCGCGCGACAGGTCCTTGATGTCGCAATTGCCGCCGTGTTCGCGCGGCGGCACGGTGCGAGCGCCTTCGGCGGCGGCCTTGTCGCGCGCATCGCCCTTGAGCTTGCCCATGTGCGCGGTCCTGGGCGCGGGCGGATTGGCCAGGGGCGGCACGCGGTCGGGCTGGGTGGCGATGAAGTCCACTTCGCGCTCGTTCCACGTATCGAGCATCTTGCGGTCGGGCAGGCAGCCGATCAGGCCGGGGTGGATGAGGCCGGCGAAGCGCACGCCCGGAATGTGGCGGCTCTTGGTGAACATGCCCTCGAAGTCCCAGATGGATTTCTGCGCATGCGGGAAGTGCTCGGTGAGGAAGCCGCCGCCATTGGTCTTGCTGAAGAAGCCGTTGAAGCCCCACTGGCTTTCGTCCCTGGCGCCGATGTCGAGCAGGTCGACCACCAGCAGGTCGCCGGGCTCGGCGCCTTCGACGCCGACCGGGCCGGAGAGGAAGTGCACGGTGCTGAGGTCGACGTCGCGCACGTCGGCGGCATCGTCGTCGTTCTTGATGGCGCCGCCGGTCCAGTCGTAGGTTTCCAGCACGAAGTCGTCGCCGGGTTTCACCCAGCACGCCATCGGGATGTCCGGGTGCCAGCGGTTGTGCACCATTTCGTTTTCGTAGGGGGATTGCTTCAGGTCGACCTTGATCAGGGTTTCAGGCATGGCACACCTCTTTCTTGGCGGGTTACACGGAGAGGAACTGCTTGATGTGGGCTTCGTCGGTGTCGGCGCGCGCGCTTTCATGGACGAGGCGTCCGCCTTCGATGACGAACAGGCGGTCGGCCACGTCCATCGCGAAGGAGAGGACTTGCTCGGACACGACGATGGTGATCTGGCGGATTTTGCGGATCTCGTTCAGCGCCTTCGCGATGTCCTTGATGATCGAGGGCTGGATGCCTTCGGTGGGTTCGTCGAGCAGCAGCACCTTGGGGTCGGTGACCAGCGCGCGGGCGATCGCGAGCTGTTGCTGCTGGCCGCCGGACAGGTTGCCGCCCTTGCGCCGGCGCATGTCCCACAGCACGGGGAACAGGGCGTAGATTTCCTCCGGCACTTTCTTGACCCTGGCGTTTTCCAGTCCGGTCTCGATGTTTTCCTGCACCGTGAGAGTGGGGAAGATCATGCGTCCCTGCGGCACGTAGGCGATGCCCTTGGCCACGCGGCGGTAGCTTTCGTCCTTGCCCACTTCGGCGCCGTCCACTTCCACACTGCCGGATTTCAGCGGCAGCACGCCCATCAGCGACTTGAACAAGGTGGTCTTGCCCATGCCGTTGCGGCCCATGATGGCGACCGCTTCATTGCGTTCGGCGGCGAACGAGATGCCGTGCAGGGCCTCGCTCTGGCCGTAGTTCACGACGAGGTTGGATACCTTGAGCATGCTGTTCTCCTCAGTGGCCCAGATAGACGTCGATGACCCTGGGGTCGGACTGCACCTTGTCCATCGAACCTTCGGCCAGGATCTTGCCCTGGTGCATCACCGTGACCTTGTGGGCGATGCGGGCGACGAAATCCATGTCGTGCTCGATGACGATCACCGAGCGGTTCTGGCAGATGCGGTTCAGCAGTTCGGCGGTCAGCTCGCGCTCGCGCGCGCTCATGCCTGCGATGGGTTCGTCGAGCATCAGCAGCTCGGGGTCCTGCATCAGCAGCATGCCGATCTCCAGCCACTGCTTCTGGCCGTGCGACAGCAGGCCGGCTTCGAGCCCGAGGCGGTCGGCGAGGCCGATCATGTCGGCGATCTCGTCCACCTTGGCCTTCACCGCGTCGTCGCACTTGAAGCCGAGCGCGCCGAACACGCCGCGGCCGCGCGGGTAGGAGACTTCCAGGTTCTTGAACACGCTGAGGTTTTCGTAGATGGAAGGGGTCTGGAACTTCCGCCCGATGCCGGCGCGCACGATCATGTGCTCGGGCAGCCTGGTCATTTCCTGGTTCTTGAACTTGATGCTGCCGGCCGAGGCCTTGGTCTTGCCGCAGATGAGATCGAGCAGCGTGGTCTTGCCGGCGCCGTTGGGGCCGATGACCACGCGCAGCTCGCCGCGATCCACATAGAGGTTGAGGCTGTCGATGGCCTTGAAGCCGTCGAAGGAGACCGTCAGGTCTTCCACCGCGAGGACGAAGTCGGTGTTGCTCATGATGTCTGTCTCCCTGTGCCGTCAGGCCGACTGGCTGCTGACCTTGGTGCCGATGCCGATGCCGGGCTGCGTGGCGGATGCGGCGGGGGCGGCCGGGGGGGGGG
>NZ_AMXE01000133.1 GCF_000310205.1 Thauera linaloolentis 47Lol = DSM 12138
CGGCGCGGCCGGCGGCGTTCGCGGCGAGGCGGGCCGGGAACTGGCGCGCGGGCGGGGTCAGCGGCGGCGTCGCAACACGCTCAGGCCCAGCAGGGTCAGCGTCGCGAACGCCGCGCCGCACAGAAAGGTTCCCCGATGGCCCCACGCATCCCACAGCGCGCCGGCGATCACGCTGGCCAGCAGCAGCGCCACGCCGGTGAGCAGGTGGAACATGCCGAAGGCCGTGCCGCGCAGTTCGGCCGGCGCGCTGTCGGCGATCAGCGCGCCGAACACCCCCTGGGTAAAGCCCATGTGGATGCCCCACAGCACGACGCCCAGTGCCAGCCCGGCAAGGCCGGGCACGAAGGCCAGCGTCAGGTCGGCGGCGATCAGGCAGACCATGCCGATCGCCAGCACCGCCATCCGGTTCATGCGGTCGGACAGGGCGCCGGCCGGATAGGCCGACAGCGAGAACGCGATGCCCATCAGCACCAGCACCAGCGGCGCCCACATGGGCGGCAGGCCGGCCTCGCCGGCGCGCAGGATCAGGAAGGCCTCGCTGAAGCGCGCCAGCGTGAACACCGCGCCGACGGCCACCACGCGCCAATAGCCCGCGCCCAGGCGGGCCATCGCCTCGCGGCTCAACGGTGTACGCGGCTGCGGCGCGGCAGGCCGTTCCGGCTCGCGCACGAAAACCAGCAGGACGCCCACCGCCAGAAATGCCGGCGCCACGGCGGCCCAGAACACGGTCTGGAAATGGCTCGCGGTCAGCCACATCAGGCCGATGGCCAGCAGCGGCCCGAGAAAGGCGCCCACCGTGTCCAGCGCCTGGCGCAGTCCATAGGCCGCGCCGCGCAGCGCGGGCGGCGTGACGTCGGCCACCAGCGCGTCGCGCGGCGCCCCGCGAATGCCCTTGCCGACGCGATCGACGAAGCGCGCGCCCACCAGCCAGTCCAGTGCGCCGGCCAGCGGAAACACCGGCTTGGTCAGCGCGCTCAGGCCGTAGCCCAGCGCCGCCAGCAGCTTGCGCTTGCCGAAGCGGTCGCTCAGCGCGCCGGAGAACACCTTGACCACCGAGGCCGTGGCTTCGGCGATGCCTTCGATCAGCCCGACGGCGAGCACCGAGGTGCCCAGCACCGTGACCATGTAGATCGGCAGCAGGGCATGGATCATCTCGGAAGAAATGTCCATCAGCATGGAAACGAAGCCCAGCGCCCTGACGCTGCCGGGCACGGCCTGCCAGCCGCCGCGTGGCGGCGATACGCTGTCAGCGGTTTTCATCGTGGGCCTCGAACACCTGTCTGGCATAGCCGTCCAACAGCACCTCGCAACAGGCGTGCGGCGGCCAGCGGCGCACCGCGGAAATCCAGCTTGCGCAGGTCGGTTTCTTCTTCCTTCTCGGAAGCTGCATCTTATGTGCATTCGATGCCGTGATGCCAGCAGGCTCCGGTAGGTATGCGGGAGATGCCCGGCCGCATGGGTATGGTGCGAGAGAAAGCCGAGCCGGGTTTCGGCCAGCGCCGACATGCCATGATGGCGCGCTCGAATGTCCGATGAAGCCGATGCGCTGGGCTCCTGCGCAGTCCGGCGGGCTGGCCGGCATCGCGAGCAAAAAACAAACCGAACAGTATTGGCCAGGAAGCGTCTCCATCAGGACTCGGGCTTTGATGGTCAGCCAGAGGGAAGGGCCTCGACCTTGATGGTCGAGCCGCAGGGGGTGGGCGCTGAACCTCCGCACGAGGGTCTTCTTGGCGACTTTCCAGGAGATTTCATTGAGGTGATAGTTGGATGTCTATAAATTTAGATATTGACATATAACGATATGTGGTTATGATGGCCATGTCACCCACCCAAGTCAAAGGAGTTCATCGTGTTGACACACAACCAAACCAATTCAAACCATGCCCCTGACAGCCAGTACGGTCATTTCATCGACAACCAGTCGGTTGACGGTGAAAGTGGCGAGACCATCGACAGTACCAACCCGGCCACCGGTGCATTCCTCACCAAGATCCCGCGTGGCACGGCTGGAGACGTAGATCGTGCTGTCCAGGCGGCTGCCCGCGCATTCAAGACCTGGGGCAAGACTTCTCCGGCTGAGCGTGCCAACGCGCTGCTGAAGATTGCTGATCTGCTCGAAGCCGATGCTGAGCGTTTCGTGGCGTTTGAGAGCATGGATGTCGGCAAGCCGGTCCGTGAGGCTCGGGTGGATGTGCCGCTGGCCATCGACCATTTCCGCTACTTCGCCGGTGCGATACGCAGCCATTCGGATGAAGCTTCCATGCTTGACCACCAGACGATGAGTCTGACGCTGAGCGAACCACTCGGCGTGGTCGGCCAAGTCATCCCCTGGAACTTCCCGCTGCTGATGGCTGCCTGGAAGATTGCCCCGGCGATTGCCATGGGCAACACGGTGGTGATCAAGCCATCAGAGATGACGCCAGTCACGATTTTGGAACTGGCAAAGATCTTCGCCAAGGTGCTTCCAGCCGGCGTGGTCAACGTCGTCACTGGCCTGGGAACGGAGGTTGGCCAGGCGATTCTCGATCATCCCCAGGTCGCCAAGCTCGCCTTCACCGGCTCGACGCGTATCGGTGAAGTCGTGGCGGCTGCAGCAGCCAAGAGGATCATTCCGGCTACGCTGGAACTGGGCGGCAAGTCGGCCAACATCATTTTTCCTGATGCCAGTTGGGATCGGGCTGTCGAGGCGGCTGCTCTTGGCATTCTGTGGAATCAGGGCGAAGTATGCGAGTCCGGCTCCCGCTTGTTCGTGCACGAGTCGATCTATGAGCGTTTCGTCAGCGAACTCAAGGAGCGCTTCGAAAAGGTTCGCGTGGGCAATCCGCTCGACCCCAACACGCAGATGGGGGCCCAGGTCAGCCAGATTCAGACCGACCGCATCATGGGCTACATCGAGCTGGCCAAGGAAGAAGGCGCCCGCATCCTCACGGGTGGTGAGCGACTGACCGGCGGTGAATACGATGCTGGCTTCTTCATCAAGCCGACGATCATCGTCGATGTGCGCAACGACATGCGCATCGCCCAGGAGGAGATCTTCGGGCCGGTCGTCACCGTGCTGCCGTTCAAGGATGAGGACGAAGTGGTGGCGCTGGCCAATGCTTCCGACTATGGCTTGGCTGGTGCTGTCTGGACCCAGGACATCAACCGTGCAATCCGTGTGGCACGGGCCATCGAAACCGGCCGTATGTGGGTCAACACCTATCATGACATTCCGGCCCACGCCCCGTTCGGCGGCTACAAGAAGTCCGGTCTCGGCCGCGAGACTCACAAGTCCATGTTGGACGCGTACAGCGAGAAAAAGAACATCTACATCAGCCTGAACGAAGCACCGTTCGGCGTGTTTTGAGTTCGATTCATCGCCAAAATTTTGTCCGATAACATCGAGATTTCTAGATATTTAGGAGTATTGAAATGAGTAGAGAAATACTGTTTGAAAGCACGCAGTTGGGGCCTTACACCCTGAAGAACCGGATCGTGCTTCCACCGCTAACCCGCTCACGCAGTTCCCAGCCGGGCAACATTCCGAACGACCTGATGGCCAGCTACTACCGTCAGCGGGCAGGTGCAGGCTTCATGGTCACCGAGGGCACGCAGATCGAACCACGTGGCCAGGGATATGCCTGGACGCCGGGTATGCACAGTCCTGAACAGGTTGAAGCCTGGCGCAAAATCACGGCTGCGGTGCATGCCGAAGGCAGCATCATCTTCGCGCAACTCTGGCACGTGGGGCGGGTTTCGCATAACTCGCTGCAACCGGGTGGTGAGGCACCCGTCGCGCCGTCGGCGATTGCCGCTGAAAACGTCAAGGTCTTCATTGAAACCGGTCCGGGCCAAGGCGCGCTCACAGAACCCTCGATGCCGCGTGCGCTGACAACTGCCGAAGTGAAGGAGTTGGTACAGCTCTACGCCCAGGCGGCCCGCAATGCACTTGATGCGGGCTTCGATGGTGTCGAACTCCACTGCGCCAACGGCTACCTCGTCAACCAGTTCATCTCCGCGCACACCAATCGGCGCACCGATGAATACGGTGGCCCCCTGCAAAACCGTCTGCGCTTCCTGCGCGAGGTGGTACAGGCCGTTGCGGATGTGGTCGGCAAGGAACGGCTCGGGGTGCGATTTGCCCCGCTGTTCGCCAGCACCGAAGAAGACCGCGTCTATCTGGGGCTGGTGGAGGATGATCCCCATGAAACCTATATCGAGGCCATCAAGGTTCTCGAACAGGTCGGGATTGCCTATGTCTCGCTTGCCGAGGCCGATTGGGACAACGCGCCAGAGCTGCCCGAGACCTTCCGAAATGATGTGCGCAGCAACTTCAGCGGCAAGGTTCTCTATGCCGGCAAATACACCGTGGAGCGCGGTGTGTGCGTGGTCAAGGCGGGCTGGGGCGATCTGATCGCGTTCGGTCGTCCCTTTATCGCCAACCCGGATCTGCCTGAGCGCATCGCCCAGGGCTGGCCGCTCAATGCAGTAGACCCGGCGACGATGTATGGCGGTACGGACAAGGGCTACACCGATTACCCCGCTTACCGTCCATAAGCAGTACTGGCCGCGTTCGCAGCTGCGGATGCGGCCAGTGACGCTGCACGCGTGGTGATTGAAGCCTTGAGACCAAAGGAGCCTGACAATGTATCAGCCAAGTACAACCCCTTATCAGCAGCACCAAGGGTTCGGTCGAACCTTCAAGGCCGGACATCTGAGCCTGGGGCTGTTTTTCCCCATCGAGGCCTTCCAGGGCGATACGCCGACAATGTCCAACCAGGTCGAGTTGGCCCGTCGTGCAGAAGCACTGGGCTTCTCCACGCTCTGGTTCCGGGACGTACCGTTGCGCGACCCCAGCTTCGGCGACGTGGGCCAGGTTTTTGATCCCTGGGTCTATCTGGGCTTCATCGCAGCACAGACGTCGACGATTGCACTGGGGACTGCGTCGATAGCGATCCCGCTGCGCAACCCGCTGCACACGGCCAAGGCGGCTGCGAGCGTGGACCAGTTGAGCGGTGGCCGCTTCCTGATGGGTGTCGCCTCGGGCGACAGACCTGTGGAGTTCCCTGCATTTGATGTTGACCCGGATCAGCGGGGCGACATTTTCCGGGAACACCTGGAAGTGATCCGCAAGGCTCAGCGCACCAGCTTCGAGCCGCTGCAATGGAGTCGTGGCCGATTGGAGAATGCTGACCTGATTCCGAAGCCCACCACGAGCGAGATTCCGTTTTTCGTGACGGGCAACAGTCGCCAGTCCATGGAGTGGATCGCGCGGGAGAGTTCCGGGTGGATCACCTATCCACGAGCACCGCAGTTGCAGAAGACGATGGTGGCGAACTGGCGAGAGGTGGTCGAAGCCCAATCCGGGGATGCCTACAAACCTTTTCTCCAGTCGCTTTACATCGACCTGGATGTGCGTCCGGACGCACCGCCGGTGCCAATCCATCTGGGCTACCGGTTGGGGCGAAATCATCTGCTGGCGCTATTGGAGTCGCTTGAGTCGATTGGCGTCGATCATGTAATTCTCAATCTCAAGTATGGCCATCGTCCGGCATCAGAAGTGAATTGCCCCGGGTTTTGCGGAGGCTGTTTTGTTTGAGTCAGGCAGGAAGGGCCTGCTCGCTGTGATTGCGGT
>NZ_AMXE01000134.1 GCF_000310205.1 Thauera linaloolentis 47Lol = DSM 12138
GGCCGCCGAGCCGGCCGGCGCGCAGACCGTCCCGCGCCCGCAGCGCTTCGACATTCCGCCGGGGCCGCTGGCTGGGGCGCTGAACCGGCTGGCCGCCACCGCCGGCCTCTCCCTGAGCTTCGACCCCGCCCTCGTCGGCGGCCGGCACAGCGCCGGGCTGCAAGGCAGCTTCACCGCCGGCGAGGCCCTGGCCCGGCTGCTGGAAAGCTCCGGCCTGACCTGGCGCGAACGCAGCCCCGGCGCGATCAGCGTCGAAGAGCGGCCCGCGGCCCGGGACGGCGTCGTCACCGGCACCCTCAGCGTCGGCGGCCTGCGTGGCGACGGCGGCGGCGCCGAGCGCGACCAGCGCGGCTACGACGGCGTCTACGACCTGGACGTGTCCACCGCCTACATCGGCAAGACCGAAGTCGAACGCTACAAGGGCGCCACCCCCTCCGACCTGCTCACCGGCGTGCCCGGCGTGTTCAGCGGCGACGCCCGCAACAGCGGCGCGCTCGACGTCAACATCCGCGGCATCCAGGGGCCGGGCCGCGTGCCGGTCACCATCGACGGCACCGAGCAGGCCCTGACCGTCTGGCGCGGCTACAACGGCGCCAGCAACCGCAACTACATCGACCCCAACCTGATCGGCGGCATCCAGATCCTCAAGGGGCCGTCGCTCACCCGCAACACCTACACCGGCATCGGCGGCGCCATGGTCGTCAACACCCTGGACGTGGACGACATCCTCGACCCCGGCCAGACCTTCGGCGGCGAAATCAAGCTCGAAGGCAGCAGCAATTCGGTGGACCCGCGCCTGCCCAGGCTGCGCACCGGCGAAGACTACCGCAACGTCGACGGCTTCCCCTGGAACACCCCGTCCTTCCCCTACAACGACCGCAGCCTGGCGGTGCAGCCCAAGCGCGGCGGAGGCGGCTACAACGTCTTCGACGGCGGCGACCACGCCTACCGCCTCGCTTTCGGCTGGCGCCCCGCCGAGCAACTGGACCTGTTCGCCGCCTACGCCTACCGCGAGCGCGGCAACTACTACGCCGGCAAGCGCAACGCCGGCTACTACTCCAGGGAACGCACCAGTTCCGCCGACGACTACATCACCAACATGGCCCGCTACTGGCTGCCTGGCAACGAAGTGCCCAACACCTCCAGCCAGATGGAATCCTGGCTGTTCAAGGCCACCTGGCGGCCGAGCCCCGACCAGGCCGTGCAGTTCGGCTACCGCGACAGCCTCGCCTACAACGGCGAGATCATGCCCTCGCGCATCCTCGAAGCCGACGACCGCGGCGCCGTCCAGTGGCCGCTGAGCCGGGTCGACGCCCAGGCGTACAACCTGGAATACAAATGGCAGCCCGCAGGCAGCCGCTGGGTCGACCTCTACGCCAACCTGTGGCACACCGACACCCGCAGCGACACCTACACCGCCGGCGGCTTTCCCAACTTCGCCTTCGGCCCGGCCGCCCCCTATCTCTTCAACACCGCCCTGCGCGGGCAGGACAACGGCCGCAGCGGCGTCACCCTGAGCAACAAGATGGCCCTGCTCGAGACCCTGGACCTCACCCTGGGCGGCAGCTACCAGTACGAAAAGCTGCGCTCCGACCGCGACCAGAGCGGCCGCATGGACCCCAACCTGCCCAGCTGGAACGGCATGTGGAGCTACCCGCGCGCCGGCCGGCGGCAGGAATGGGAAAGCAGCTTCAACCTCGACTGGCGGCCCGCCGGCTTCCTGAGCCTGAGCGCGGGCGCGCGCTATGCCAGCTACTGGGCCTTCGACGATTTCCTCAAGGAGCACGAGGGGGATATACGGGGCTCGGTTACGACCGGATACTCCGTCGAGTACGGGACGCGCGAGATCCATATGCTGAGCGATGCCGAGGTCGAGGCGCTTCAGGATGCCGCGCTCGGCAATACGCTCACGCTGCTGCGCCGGCGGGCGGAGCGCTTCGGATGGGATCAGGCCACCCTCGATGCCGCGATCGCCGAAGCGCGCAGCAGCATCCATATCGACCGCGAGGTCGTCACCGTAACCCCCCATCAGGTTCCGTGGGAGTCGGATGCCGACGGCAACTACACCAAGGCGGGAAACGCCTGCCTGAATGGTTCGCTGGAGGGGGTGGACAACATCGTCGACAACATCTGTCACACCCGCGCAGTCAGCGTCAGCATGCCCGCCGTTGCCAAGAAGCGGAAGGACCATGGCTGGGTGCCGTTTCTCTCGGCCACGCTCAACTTCAGCGACTACAGCCGGGCCTATTTCCGCTACGGCGAAACCCTGCGCTTTCCGAGCATGTTCGAAAGCACCATGGCCTTCTCCGCCGGGCTCAATCCCTGGGGCGTCAAGCCCGAACACGCCTACAACTGGGAAGCGGCCTACGTCCACGACCTCAGCCCGCTGTTCCGGCCCGGCACCGTCGCCGACGTCAAGCTGGCCTACTACGACAACAAGACCCGCGACGCCATCGAGCGCGACGGCAGCTTCAACTTCAACAACGTGGACGAGCACCGCATCCGCGGCATCGAACTGAGCGGGCGCTACGACAACGGCCGCTTCTTCACCGACCTGGGCATCAACTACAACCTGGAAAACGAGGTCTGCGACGAAGACACCGCGGCCAAGCTGAGCACCACCAACGGCTACGTCCCCGGCAGCGGCCGGCTGGTGCCGGACTGCGTGGACTACGGCTTCCCCGGCGGCTACCTGCTCACCCAGTCCGCCCCGGACCTCTCGGCCACCTGGGCGCTCGGCGGGCGCTTCCTGGAGCGCCGCCTGGAAATCGGCGGCCGCGCCACCTACTACCGCGAATACCGCAACGACGACCTGGAATGGTTCCGCCGCAATTCCTACCAGCAATGCATCGGCCAGCAAGCCAATTGCAGCGGGCGATTCGTCTACACCTTCAACGTCCCCTTCTCCTGGGGCAACACCCTGCTGTTCGACGCCTACGTGCGCTACCGGCTGGACAAGAACCTGGCCCTCGAACTCACCGGCACCAACCTCACCGACCAGTACTACGTGGACCCCGCCACGCGCTCCGCCGTCGCCGCGCCGGGCCGCAGCGTCAAGCTCAGCATCACCGGCCGCTTCTGAACCCCTTTTCCACCCTTACCGGAACCTGCACCATGACCACCACCACGACCGCAACCGCCGCCACCCGCAGCCAGCGCCTCAAGGCCGCCACCCACGCCACCCACGACGTGCTCGACAAGCGCGTGATGGCCGGCGACATCTTCGCCAGCCGCGATCACTTCGCCCGCTTCTTGCGCGTGCAGTACCGTTTCCACCGCGACATCGACGCGCTGTACGCCGACCCCGCGCTCGCCGCCCTGCTGCCGGGCCTGGCGGCGCGCCGCCGGTGGCCGCAAGTGGAGGCGGACCTGACGGCCCTCGGCCAGCCGCTGCTGCCGCCCGCGCCGGGCCGGCTGGCCGCCGGCGCACCGCTGCCCGAAGCCCTGGGCTGGCTGTACGTGGCCGAAGGTTCCAACCTGGGCGGCACGCTGCTGTACAAATGGGCGCACGAAAAGCTCGGGCTGGACCAGGGCTTCGGCGCCAGCCACCTGGCCGCCCATCCGGAGGGCGCGGCGCGCCACTGGCGAGAATTCACCGCCGCGCTGGACGCGGTGGTGCTGTCGCCGGCGCAGGAGGCGGCGGTGATCGCCGCGGCCGAGGAAGCCTTCCGCACCGTGCATGGCTACGTGGCCGAAGAATTCGCCGGTGCCGCCGGCCGCTGAACCAGGGCCGGCTCCCACGCCGCCCGCCGCCTTGCCGCCGCCATCCCCGCCCGCGCCGCCGCCGCTGCATGGCTGGCGGCGCGTGCTGCTGCAGTGCCTGGCCGTCATCAGCCTGGGCGTGGCGGGCGTGGGCGTGGTGGTGCCGGGCCTGCCGACCACGGAATTCGTGCTGCTGGCGGCCTGGGCCGCGGCGCGCAGTTCGCCCCGGCTGCACGGCTGGATCGTGCGCCACCGCCTGTTCGGCCCGCTGCTGGCGCACTGGCAGGCCGGCCGCCTGCCGCGCCGGGCCAAGTGGGCGGCCACCGCCACCATGGGCCTGGCCGCCACGGTGGCGGCGCTGACCGTGCCGCACCGCGTCGGCGTCGCGCTGCTGGCCGCCTGTATGGCCGGCGTGCTCGTCTGGCTGTGGCGGCGGCCCGAACCCTGAACGCGGGGCGCGTCCGCGCGGATGCGCCGCCGATCTTTCCTTCGCTGAACTGGATGAAAACATGCAAGCCGATTTCGCCGCCGTCACCCTGCCGCCCGACCTGACGCCCTGGAACATGTTCCTGCACGCCGACGTGGTGGTGCAGGCGGTCATGGCCGGACTGGCCCTGGCCTCCATCGCCACGTGGACCGTGCTGGTCGCCAAGACCTGGGAACTGTCGCGCATCGGCCGCGGCCTGCGCGCCGCCGGTGCGGTGCTGGCGCAGGCCGCGCTCCTGCCCGACGCGGCGGACAATCCGCACCTGGACCAGGGCGTTGCTCGGGCGCTGGTCCAGGCCGCGCTGCTCGAACTGCGGCAGTCGGCCGGCCTGGCGGACAAGGCCGGCATCAAAGAGCGGCTGGCCCTGCGCCTGGAACGCATCGAACTGGCCTGCGTGCGCCAGTTGCGCACCGGCACCGGCCTGCTCGCCACCGTCGGCGCCACGGCGCCGTTCGTCGGCCTGTTCGGCACCGTCTGGGGCATCATGAACAGCTTCATCGGCATTGCCCGCGCCAACACCACCACCCTGGCGGTGGTGGCGCCGGGCATCGCCGAGGCCCTGCTGGCCACGGCCCTGGGCCTGGTGGCGGCGATTCCGGCGGTGGTGATCTACAACCATTTCACCCGCCGCCTGGGCGGCCTCAAGGGCAGCCTGGGCGACCTGTCGGCCGGCGTGCAGCAACTGGTGTCGCGCGACCTGGACCGGCGCGAATCGCCGAAGGCCGGCATTGCCGCTGTGGCTGCCGCGGCCGGCCACTGACGGAGGCGGCCCGATGGCGATCACCACCAGCCGGGACGACGACGACCCGGACGAAAACCACGAGATCAACGTGACCCCGTTCATCGACGTCATGCTGGTGCTGCTGATCATCTTCATGGTGGCCGCGCCCCTGGCCACCGTGGACGTGCCGGTGGACCTGCCGGCGAGCACGGCGCGGCTGCAGCCCAGGGAAGGGGAGCCGGTGTACCTGACCGTGCAGGCGGATCTGAGCCTGACGCTGAACCAGGCGGCGGTGACGCGGCAGACGCTGGCGGCCGAACTGGAGCGGGCGACCGGCGGTGACCATGCGCAACGCATCTTCCTGCGCGCCGACAAGGGCGTGCCCTATGGCGAGCTGATGGAGGCGATGAACGCCCTGCGCGACGCCGGCTACCTGAAGGTGGCGCTGGTAGGGCTGGAGGCCGGGGCGCGATGAGCGGCCCCGCGTGGGCGCCGGGCGAGCGCGCGGGACTGCGCTGGGCGGGCAGCCTGGGCATCGTGCTGCTGGCGCACGCGGCCCTCATCGCCGCCGCGCTGCGCTGGCATGCCCCGCGCGAAGCCGAACCGCCCCCGCAGCCGGCGTCGGCGGTGATGGTGGAACTGGCGCCGCTGCCGGCCGCGCCCCCGGCGCCGCCCACCGCCTTGCCGCC
>NZ_AMXE01000135.1 GCF_000310205.1 Thauera linaloolentis 47Lol = DSM 12138
GCGTAGACGTTAAAACGCCCGATCAATGTTTTTTGATCGGGCGTTTTTGGGTAGTTAGTCTGACGATGACCTACTTTCACGAGGGCGGACCTCACTATCATCGGCGCGTTTGTGTTTCACGTTCCTGTTCGGGATGGGAAGGGGTGGTACCACAAAGCTATGGTCGTCAGACTTTGACTTGTTGCTGGAGTGTTTTCCAGCCAAAGCGTGAAGAAGTGTGTTGTTGTGTGATTGCGCGTGGTGTGTTCGCACGCTTTTTTGCACGTTACCGAGTTTGTCTTGGGTAAGGTTATAGGATCAAGCCACACGGGCAATTAGTATCGGTTAGCTCAACGTGTTGCCACGCTTCCACACCCGACCTATCAACGTTGTGGTCTTCAACGACCCTTCAGGGGGCTCGAGGCCCCGGGGAAGTCTCATCTTGAGGCGAGTTTCCCGCTTAGATGCTTTCAGCGGTTATCTCTTCCGCACATAGCTACCCGGCGATGCGACTGGCGTCACAACCGGTACACCAGGGGTGCGTCCACTCCGGTCCTCTCGTACTAGGAGCAGGCCCTCTCAAACTTCCAGCGCCCACGGCAGATAGGGACCAAACTGTCTCACGACGTTTTAAACCCAGCTCACGTACCACTTTAAATGGCGAACAGCCATACCCTTGGGACCGGCTACAGCCCCAGGATGTGATGAGCCGACATCGAGGTGCCAAACTCCGCCGTCGATGTGAACTCTTGGGCGGAATCAGCCTGTTATCCCCAGAGTACCTTTTATCCGTTGAGCGATGGCCCTTCCATACAGAACCACCGGATCACTATGACCTGCTTTCGCACCTGCTCGACGTGTGGGTCTCGCAGTCAAGCCACCTTTTGCCATTGCACTATCAGTACGATGTCCGACCGTACCTAGGTGACCTTCGTACTCCTCCGTTACCTTTTGGGAGGAGACCGCCCCAGTCAAACTGCCCACCATGCACGGTCCCCGACCTGGATTCACAGGCCTGGGTTAGAACCTCGACGACACCAGGGTGGTATTTCAAGGTTGGCTCCACCCGAACTAGCGTCCGGGTTTCATAGCCTCCCACCTATCCTACACAAGTCCCGTCAAAGTCCAATGCAAAGCTACAGTAAAGGTTCATGGGGTCTTTCCGTCTAGCCGCGGGGAGATTGCATCTTCACAAACATTTCAACTTCGCTGAGTCTCAGGAGGAGACAGTGTGGCCATCGTTACGCCATTCGTGCAGGTCGGAACTTACCCGACAAGGAATTTCGCTACCTTAGGACCGTTATAGTTACGGCCGCCGTTTACCGGGGCTTCGATCAAGAGCTTGCACCCCATCACTTAACCTTCCGGCACCGGGCAGGCGTCACACCCTATACGTCCACTTTCGTGTTTGCAGAGTGCTGTGTTTTTAATAAACAGTCGCAGCCACCGATTCTCTGCGGCCCCTTCGCCCTTCGGATGTACTCCTACAAGCTAACGGGGCATACCTTCTCCCGAAGTTACGGTATCAATTTGCCGAGTTCCTTCTCCTGAGTTCTCTCAAGCGCCTGGGTATTCTCTACCAGCCCACCTGTGTCGGTTTGCGGTACGGTCGATTCTAGACTGAAGCTTAGAGGCTTTTCCTGGAAGCAGGGTATCAGTTGCTTCGGCTCCTAAGAGCCTCGTTATCACGCCTCAGCTCAGCCCGGCGGATTTGCCTACCGGGCACGCCTACACGCTTGAACCACCTATTCCAACAGATGGCCAACCTAACCTTCTCCGTCCCCCCATCGCATCTAGAACCGGTACGGGAATATTGACCCGTTTCCCATCGACTACGCATTTCTGCCTCGCCTTAGGGGCCGACTCACCCTGCGCCGATGAACGTTGCGCAGGAAACCTTGGGCTTACGGCGAGGGTGCTTTTCACACCCTTTATCGCTACTCATGTCAGCATTCGCACTTCCGATACCTCCAGCATCCCTTACGAGACACCTTCGCAGGCTTACGGAACGCTCCCCTACCACGTGTCAAAGACACATCCGCAGCTTCGGTTCATGGCTTGAGCCCCGTTACATCTTCCGCGCAGGACGACTCGACTAGTGAGCTATTACGCTTTCTTTAAAGGATGGCTGCTTCTAAGCCAACCTCCTAGCTGTCTGTGCCTTCCCACCTCGTTTGCCACTTAGCCATGCATTTGGGACCTTAGCTGGCGGTCTGGGTTGTTTCCCTCTTGACACCGGACGTTAGCACCCGATGTCTGTCTGCCGTATATCACTTTGCGGTATTCGGAGTTTGCTATCGCGGGGTAGATCGCAGTGACCCCCCCAACGATTACAGTGCTCTACCCCCGCAAGTGTCCGTACGACGCACTACCTAAATAGTTTTCGGGGAGAACCAGCTATTTCCGGATTTGTTTAGCCTTTCACCCCTATCCACAGCTCATCCCCTAACTTTTCAACGTTAGTGGGTTCGGACCTCCAGTACCTGTTACGGCACCTTCATCCTGGCCATGGATAGATCATCCGGTTTCGGGTCTACGCCCAGCAACTACGACGCCCTTATCAGACTCGCTTTCGCTACGCCTCCCCTATTCGGTTAAGCTCGCTACTGAACGTAAGTCGCTGACCCATTATACAAAAGGTACGCAGTCACCCCTTTCGAGGCTCCCACTGTTTGTATGCATGCGGTTTCAGGATCTATTTCACTCCCCTCCCGGGGTTCTTTTCGCCTTTCCCTCACGGTACTGGTTCACTATCGGTCGATCACGAGTATTTAGCCTTGGAGGATGGTCCCCCCATCTTCAGACAGGATTACACGTGTCCCGCCCTACTTGTCGCACGCCCAGACCCGCCACCGGCTTTTCGCATACGGGACTATCACCCTGTATCGTCGGACTTTCCAGACCGTTTTGCTAAGCTGATGGTTTAGTCGTGCAGGCTACTCCGCGTTCGCTCGCCACTACTTGCGGAATCTCGGTTGATTTCTGTTCCTGCGGCTACTTAGATGTTTCAGTTCGCCGCGTTCGCCTCTACACACCTATGAATTCAGTGTGAGATGACCCTCATCGGGCCGGGTTTCCCCATTCGGACATCGCGGGATCAAAGCTCTATTGCCAGCTCCCCCGCGCTTTTCGCAGGCTTACACGTCCTTCATCGCCTGTGATCGCCAAGGCATCCACCACATGCACTTAGTCGCTTGATCCTATAACCTTAGTGCCTCTCATCGAAGCACCGGAAACAGGACGAACTCGTTTGTGCGGTCCAGACTGCGCTGACTACCCAGCCCGGACCCATGCAATCACACAACTTGCAGTACGCACCGGCTCGGTACGTACTACACTTCTTCCACTTTGTTAAAGAGCAAACCTCAAACTGGCCACTTCACCAGCCAAGAAGTCAGGGATACCGACACCCATACATAACCAAACGGCCTTCACGCCGATCAGCATCGCTGACTTCTCGAATCACACATCCTGCCGAGCACGGTGGTGGAGCTGGTCGGGATCGAACCGACGACCTACGGCTTGCAAAGCCGCCGCTCTCCCAGCTGAGCTACAGCCCCTCCTGTCTCAAGCAACCAAATCCTGGTGGGTCTGGTTGGGTTCGAACCAACGACCCCCGCCTTATCAAGACGGTGCTCTAACCAGCTGAGCTACAGACCCTCTCATGCGCTTCGAGGCTCTTCTCTCGCCTGAACAACCGATAAGTTGTGGATACTTGGCCGAAGTGGCCTGTTCTCTTGAAAGGAGGTGATCCAGCCGCACCTTCCGATACGGCTACCTTGTTACGACTTCACCCCAGTCATGAATCTCACCGTGGTAAGCGCCCCCCCGAAGGTTAAGCTACCTACTTCTGGTGAAACCCACTCCCATGGTGTGACGGGCGGTGTGTACAAGACCCGGGAACGTATTCACCGCAGCATGCTGATCTGCGATTACTAGCGATTCCGACTTCACGTAGTCGAGTTGCAGACTACGATCCGGACTACGATCGGCTTTAAGGGATTGGCTCCACCTCGCGGCTTGGCAACCCTCTGTACCGACCATTGTATGACGTGTGAAGCCCTACCCATAAGGGCCATGAGGACTTGACGTCATCCCCACCTTCCTCCGGTTTGTCACCGGCAGTCTCACTAGAGTGCCCAACCAAATGATGGCAACTAGTGACAAGGGTTGCGCTCGTTGCGGGACTTAACCCAACATCTCACGACACGAGCTGACGACAGCCATGCAGCACCTGTGTCCAGGCTCCCGAAGGCACTCTCGCCTCTCAGCAAGATTCCTGGCATGTCAAGGGTAGGTAAGGTTTTTCGCGTTGCATCGAATTAATCCACATCATCCACCGCTTGTGCGGGTCCCCGTCAATTCCTTTGAGTTTTAACCTTGCGGCCGTACTCCCCAGGCGGTCGACTTCACGCGTTAGCTGCGTCACTCAGTGCATTGCTGCTCCGAACGACTAGTCGACATCGTTTAGGGCGTGGACTACCAGGGTATCTAATCCTGTTTGCTCCCCACGCTTTCGTGCATGAGCGTCAGTACAGGCCCAGGGGGCTGCCTTCGCCATCGGTGTTCCTCCACATCTCTACGCATTTCACTGCTACACGTGGAATTCCACCCCCCTCTGCCGTACTCTAGCCTGCCAGTCACAAGCGCAGTTCCCAGGTTAAGCCCGGGGATTTCACGCCTGTCTTGGCAAACCGCCTGCGCACGCTTTACGCCCAGTAATTCCGATTAACGCTCGCACCCTACGTATTACCGCGGCTGCTGGCACGTAGTTAGCCGGTGCTTCTTAGTCCGGTACCGTCATCCACATCCTATGTTAGAGAATGCGATTTCTTCCCGGCCGAAAGAGCTTTACAACCCGAAGGCCTTCTTCACTCACGCGGCATGGCTGGATCAGGGTTGCCCCCATTGTCCAAAATTCCCCACTGCTGCCTCCCGTAGGAGTCTGGGCCGTGTCTCAGTCCCAGTGTGGCGGATCATCCTCTCAGACCCGCTACAGATCGTCGCCTAGGTGAGCCTTTACCTCACCTACTAGCTAATCTGACATCGGCCGCTCCAATCGCGCGAGGATCCGAAGATTCCCCCGCTTTCTCCCTCAGGACGTATGCGGTATTAGCACATCTTTCGATGTGTTATCCCCCACGACTGGGCACGTTCCGATGCATTACTCACCCGTTCGCCACTCGCCGCCAGGCCGAAGCCCGCGCTGCCGTTCGACTTGCATGTGTAAAGCATGCCGCCAGCGTTCAATCTGAGCCAGGATCAAACTCTTAAGTTCAATCCAGCAAAGTACTCAAAATACTGACTTGCAGTATGAGCACCTAATCATTGTGAAACCGCAGCAAACGCTGCCGGCCACAACCACCAAGCACCCACACTTATCGGTTGTTCAAGTTGTTAAAGAGCGCCGCAATCGCTGCAGCACAGAAACGAGATTATGACCAACAGCAAACAACCTGTCAACCCGTCCAGACCACTTTCTTCAAAACAAACACCGAAGAAAACAACCCAAACC
>NZ_AMXE01000136.1 GCF_000310205.1 Thauera linaloolentis 47Lol = DSM 12138
CCGTTTGAATGTTGACGGGATGAACATAATAAGCAATGACGGCAGCAATAAACTCAACAGGAGCAGGAAAGCGAGGGTATCCTACAAAGTCCAGCGTACCATAAACGCAAGCCTCAACGCAGCGACGAGCACGAGAGCGGTCAGTAGCAATCCAAACTTTGTTACTCGTCAGAAAATCGAAATCATCTTCGGTTAAATCCAAAACGGCAGAAGCCTGAATGAGCTTAATAGAGGCCAAAGCGGTCTGGAAACGTACGGATTGTTCAGTAACTTGACTCATGATTTCTTACCTATTAGTGGTTGAACAGCATCGGACTCAGATAGTAATCCACGCTCTTTTAAAATGTCAACAAGAGAATCTCTACCATGAACAAAATGTGACTCATATCTAAACCAGTCCTTGACGAACGTGCCAAGCATATTAAGCCACTTCTCCTCATCCAACGCGTCAGTTTTTGACAGAATCGTTAGTTGATGGCGAAAGGTCGCAAAGTAAGAGCTTCTCGAGCTGCGCAAGGATAGGTCGAATTTTCTCATTTTCCGCCAGCAGTCCACTTCGATTTAATTCGTAAACAAGCAGTAGTAATTCCTGCTTTATCAAGATAATTTTTCGACTCATCAGAAATATCCGAAAGTGTTAACTTCTGCGTCATGGAAGCGATAAAACTCTGCAGGTTGGATACGCCAATCATTTTTATCGAAGCGCGCATAAATTTGAGCAGATTTGTCGTCACAGGTTGCGCCGCCAAAACGTCGGCTACAGTAACTTTTCCCAGCCTCAATCTCATCTCTCTTTTTGCGTTCTGCTTCAATATCTGGTTGAACGGCGTCGCGTCGTAACCCAGCTTGGTAAGTTGGATTAAGCACTCCGTGGACAGATTTGTCATTGTGAGCATTTTCATCCCGAAGTTGCGGCTCATTCTGATTCTGAACAGCTTCTTGGGAAGTAGCGACAGCTTGGTTTTTAGTGAGTTGTTCCATTCTTTAGCTCCTAGACCTTTAGCAGCAAGGTCCATATCTGACTTTTTGTTAACGTATTTAGCCACATAGAAACCAACAGCCATATAACTGGTAGCTTTAAGCGGCTCACCTTTAGCATCAACAGGCCACAACCAACCAGAACGTGAAAAAGCGTCCTGCGTGTAGCGAACTGCGATGGGCATACTGTAACCATAAGGCCACGTATTTTGCAAGCTATTTAACTGGCGGCGATTGCGTACCCGACGACCAAAATTAGGGTCAACGCTACCTGTAGGAAGTGTCCGCATAAAGTGCACCGCATGGAAATGAAGACGGCCATTAGCTGTACCATACTCAGGCACACAAAAATACTGATAGCAGTCGGCGTGTGAATCATTAGCCTTGCGACCCTCGGCAGCAAGAACCATACGACCAATATCACGAAAATAGTCACGCAAAGCATTGGGATTATCATAAAACGCCTCTAATCGGTCGTCAGCCAACGTGAGAGTGTCAAAAACGATAAACCAACCATCAGCATGAGCCTGTCGCATTGCATTCATCAAACGCTGAATAGCAAAGCCTCTACGCGATTTCATAGTGGAGGCCTCCAGCAATCTTGAACACTCATCCTTAATACCTTTCTTTTTGGGGTAATTATACTCATCGCGAATATCCTTAAGAGGGCGTTCAGCAGCCAGCTTGCGGCAAAACTGCGTAACCGTCTTCTCGTTCTCTAAAAACCATTTTTCGTCCCCTTCGGGGCGGTGGTCTATAGTGTTATTAATATCAAGTTGGGGGAGCACATTGTAGCATTGTGCCAATTCATCCATTAACTTCTCAGTAACAGATACAAACTCATCACGAACGTCAGAAGCAGCCTTATGGCCGTCAACATACATATCACCATTATCGAACTCAACGCCCTGCATACGAAAAGACAGAATCTCTTCCAAGAGCTTGATGCGGTTATCCATCTGCTTATGGAAGCCAAGCATTGGGGATTGAGAAAGAGTAGAAATGCCACAAGCCTCAATAGCAGGTTTAAGAGCCTCGATACGCTCAAAGTCAAAATAATCAGCGTGACATTCAGAAGGGTAATAAGAACGAACCATAAAAAAGCCTCCAAGATTTGGAGGCATGAAAACATACAATTGGGAGGGTGTCAATCCTGACGGTTATTTCCTAGACAAATTAGAGCCAATACCATCAGCTTTACCGTCTTTCCAGAAATTGTTCCAAGTATCGGCAACAGCTTTATCAATACCATGAAAAATATCAACCACACCAGAAGCAGCATCAGTGACGACATTAGAAATATCCTTTGCAGTAGCGCCAATATGAGAAGAGCCATACCGCTGATTCTGCGTTTGCTGATGAACTAAGTCAACCTCAGCACTAACCTTGCGAGTCATTTCTTTGATTTGGTCATTGGTAAAATACTGACCAGCCGTTTGAGCTTGAGTAAGCATTTGGCGCATAATCTCGGAAACCTGCTGTTGCTTGGAAAGATTGGTGTTTTCCATAATAGACGCAACGCGAGCAGTAGACTCCTTCTGTTGATAAGCAAGCATCTCATTTTGTGCATATACCTGGTCTTTCGTATTCTGGCGTGAAGTCGCCGACTGAATGCCAGCAATCTCTTTTTGAGTCTCATTTTGCATCTCGGCAATCTCTTTCTGATTGTCCAGTTGCATTTTAGTAAGCTCTTTTTGATTCTCAAATCCGGCGTCAACCATACCAGCAGAGGAAGCATCAGCACCAGCACGCTCCCAAGCATTAAGCTCAGGAAATGCAGCAGCAAGATAATCACGAGTATCCTTTCCTTTATCAGCGGCAGACTTGCCACCAAGTCCAACCAAATCAAGCAACTTATCAGAAACGGCAGAAGTGCCAGCCTGCAACGTACCTTCAAGAAGTCCTTTACCAGCTTTAGCCATAGCACCAGAAACAAAACTAGGGACGGCCTCATCAGGGTTAGGAACATTAGAGCCTTGAATGGCAGATTTAATACCAGCATCACCCATGCCTACAGTATTGTTATCGGTAGCAAGCACATCACCTTGAATGCCACCGGAGGCGGCTTTTTGACCGCCTCCAAACAATTTAGACATGGCGCCACCAGCAAGAGCAGAAGCAATACCGCCAGCAATAGCACCAAACATAAATCACCTCACTTAAGTGGCTGGAGACAAATAATCTCTTTAATAACCTGATTCAGCGAAACCAATCCGCGGCATTTAGTAGCGGTAAAGTTAGACCAAACCATGAAACCAACATAAACATTATTGCCCGGCGTACGGGGAAGGACGTCAATAGTCACACAGTCCTTGACGGTATAATAACCACCATCATGGCGACCATCCAAAGGATAAACATCATAGGCAGTCGGGAGGGTAGTCGGAACCGAAGAAGACTCAAAGCGAACCAAACAGGCAAAAAATTTAGGGTCGGCATCAAAAGCAATATCAGCACCAACAGAAACAACCTGATTAGCGGCGTTGACAGATGTATCCATCTGAATGCAATGAAGAAAACCACCATTACCAGCATTAACCGTCAAACTATCAAAATATAACGTTGACGATGTAGCTTTAGGTGTCTGTAAAACAGGTGCCGAAGAAGCTGGAGTAACAGAAGTGAGAACCAGCTTATCAGAAAAAAAGTTTGAATTATGGCGAGAAATAAAAGTCTGAAACATGATTAAACTCCTAAGCAGAAAACCTACCGCGCTTCGCTTGGTCAACCCCTCAGCGGCAAAAATTAAAATTTTTACCGCTTCGGCGTTATAACCTCACACTCAATCTTTTATCACGAAGTCATGATTGAATCGCGAGTGGTCGGCAGATTGCGATAAACGGTCACATTAAATTTAACCTGACTATTCCACTGCAACAACTGAACGGACTGGAAACACTGGTCATAATCATGGTGGCGAATAAGTACGCGTTCTTGCAAATCACCAGAAGGCGGTTCCTGAATGAATGGGAAGCCTTCAAGAAGGTGATAAGCAGGAGAAACATACGAAGGCGCATAACGATACCACTGACCCTCAGCAATCTTAAACTTCTTAGACGAATCACCAGAACGGAAAACATCCTTCATAGAAATTTCACGCGGCGGCAAGTTGCCATACAAAACAGGGTCGCCAGCAATATCGGTATAAGTCAAAGCACCTTTAGCGTTAAGGTACTGAATCTCTTTAGTCGCAGTAGGCGGAAAACGAACAAGCGCAAGAGTAAACATAGTGCCATGCTCAGGAACAAAGAAACGCGGCACAGAATGTTTATAGGTCTGTTGAACACGACCAGAAAACTGGCCTAACGACGTTTGGTCAGTTCCATCAACATCATAGCCAGATGCCCAGAGATTAGAGCGCATGACAAGTAAAGGACGGTTGTCAGCGTCATAAGAGGTTTTACCTCCAAATGAAGAAATAACATCATGGTAACGCTGCATGAAGTAATCACGTTCTTGGTCAGTATGCAAATTAGCATAAGCAGCTTGCAGACCCATAATGTCAATAGATGTGGTAGAAGTCGTCATTTGGCGAGAAAGCTCAGTCTCAGGAGGAAGCGGAGCAGTCCAAATGTTTTTGAGATGGCAGCAACGGAAACCATAACGAGCATCATCTTGATTAAGCTCATTAGGGTTAGCCTCGGTACGGTCAGGCATCCACGGCGCTTTAAAATAGTTGTTATAGATATTCAAATAACCCTGAAACAAATGCTTAGGGATTTTATTGGTATCAGGGTTAATCGTGCCAAGAAAAGCGGCATGGTCAATATAACCAGTAGTGTTAACAGTCGGGAGAGGAGTGGCATTAACACCATCCTTCATGAACTTAATCCACTGTTCACCATAAACGTGACGATGAGGGACATAAAAAGTAAAAATGTCTACAGTAGAGTCAATAGCAAGGCCACGACGCAATGGAGAAAGACGGAGAGCGCCAACGGCGTCCATCTCGAAGGAGTCGCCAGCGATAACCGGAGTAGTTGAAATGGTAATAAGACGACCAATCTGACCAGCAAGGAAGCCAAGATGGGAAAGGTCATGCGGCATACGCTCGGCGCCAGTTTGAATATTAGACATAATTTATCCTCAAGTAAGGGGCCGAAGCCCCTGCAATTAAAATTGTTGACCACCTACATACCAAAGACGAGCGCCTTTACGCTTGCCTTTAGTACCTCGCAACGGCTGCGGACGACCAGGGCGAGCGCCAGAACGTTTTTTACCTTTAGACATTACATCACTCCTTCTGCACGTAATTTTTGACGCACGTTTTCTTCTGCGTCAGTAAGAACGTCAGTGTTTCCTGCGCGTACACGCAAGGTAAACGCGAACAATTCAGCGGCTTTAACCGGACGCTCGACGCCATTAATAATGTTTTCCGTAAATTCAGCGCCTTCCATGATGAGACAGGCCGTTTGAATGTTGACGGGATGAACATAATAAGCAATGACGGCAGCAATAAACTCAACAGGAGCAGGAAAGCGA
>NZ_AMXE01000137.1 GCF_000310205.1 Thauera linaloolentis 47Lol = DSM 12138
CGCGCCGGTCCCCGGGCCGGCCGCTCCGCCGGCTGCCGTGCCTGCCGCCGCCGCTGCGCCTGTTCCGGCCAGCGCCGCAGCAGGCGCGGCCAGCGACAAAAGGAAGGCGTGCAACCAGGCGGCGACCGAGCAATCGCTGAGCGGTGCCAAGCGCAAGGCTTTCATCGCCGAGTGCGCCAAGGGCTAGGAGGCCGGGCCATGGCCGTCCGCTCGCCGGCAAAGCGGGCGGCGCAACGGCCTTGCGGCGGGCGGGATCAGACGATGTCGAAGAACACCAGGTCGCGGTCGATTTCGTCGGCGGAGAAGCCGCAGCCGATCCGGCCCGGGCCGCGCAACACCAGCCTGTCGTGGCGCACGCAGCATTCCTCGCCGCCTTCGATCGAAACGAACGTGCCGTTGGTGCTCGCGTCGATGAGGGTGAAGCCCTCCCGGCGCCGTTCGATGCGCGCATGCTGGCGCGATGCGCGCGGGTCCATGACCACGATGTCGTTGCCCAGTTCGCGCCCGAGCAGCAGCACCGGACGCTGTTCCTCGACGAAGACAACGTCTTCCTGGTGGCGCAGGCGCAGGCGTTGCGACAGGCGCGACGTGGGCGGGATCGAGGTCACCATGCCCACACGCTGGCCGATGGCGAAGACCGGCCAGCCGAGCGAGTTCAGCGACGGCGCGTGCAAGGGCTGAGCCCCTGCTGTGTGGCGCGTGCCGGGCGTGAGCAGCAGTACCGCCGTGCCGCTCGCGAGGGCCTGTTCGGCCTCGGCGTGGGTAGCGATGCGCCGGGCGACGTCGATGCCTTCCCCGGCTTCCCCGGACGGGTCGACGATGCCGTAATGCAGGCCGATCCGCACGGGCTGGCGCAGCCCGTTCATGCTCGGCAGGCTCCTGATCCGGTCGAGCATCTCGCTCGCCGCCAGCACGCCGGCGTCGCAGCGCTCGAAGGCGGCCACGATCGACAGGCCTTGCTGCATGAGCGTACGGCCGCCGTGCGCGGCGATCGCACGCTCGACCCGGTTCAGGCAGCGCTCGGCCGCGTGCGCCGCTTCCGTGGTGCCGAGGCGCACGACGAGGCTGTCGTCAGCGATCGCATTGGCGACGAGCACACAGAGGTTCTTGCGGTCGGACATGGGTTCGGGCTTGCCTGGATGCGGGTGCGAGTATGGGAGGTGCCGCCAATGATGTTGAAATGGGCCTCGCCGTGCAAGCCCTTGCCTGGTGTTCGCCGTTATGCGTCGGTGCGAACGGGAGACGGGAACTGTATCGTCTGGGCCGTGGGCAGGGGAGGCAGGTCGATGGGATCGAAGGCCGTGTCGCCTTCTTCGACGCGGGTCTGCTGTGTCAGGCCGGCAAAATCGAACAGCCGCGAATCGGCCAGATGCGATGGCACCACATTCTTCAATGAGGTCGCCAGCGATTCGATGCGGCCGGGAAAGTCGCGCGCCCAGCCCTGCAGCATCGCCTTGATCTGCTTGCGCTGGGCGTTCTCCTGCGAGCCGCAGAGGTTGCACGGGATGATCGGGAAGTCCATCGCGCGCGCGAAACGGGTGATGTCGGCCTCCGTGCAGTAGGCCAGCGGGCGGATCACGACGTGATTGCCGTCGTCGCTGACGAGCTTCGGCGGCATGGCCTTGATCTTGCCGCCGAAGAACATGTTCAGGAACAGGGTTTCGAGGATGTCGTCGCGATGGTGGCCGAGCGCGATGCGGGTGGCGCCGATCTCCTTCGCGGTGCGGTAGATGATGCCGCGGCGCAGGCGCGAACACAGCGAGCAGGTCGTCTTTCCTTCCGGGATCTTGTCCTTGACGATGGAATAGGTGTCCTCGGTGACGATGCGGTACTCGACGCCGATCGACTCGAAGTAGCCCGGCAGCACGTCGTCGGGGAAGCCCGGCTGCTTCTGGTCGAGGTTCATCGCCACGATGCGGAAGTCGACCGGCGCACGCTCGCGCAGCGCCAGCAGGCAGGACAGCAGCGTGTAGGAATCCTTGCCGCCGGAGATGCAGACCATCACGGTGTCGCCGTCGCCGATCATGCCGTAGTCGCCGATCGCTTCGCCGACGCTGCGTTCGAGTTTCTTCTTCAGGCGCAGGAAGGTGTTGGAATGGCGGGCCTCGGCCTCCGCGTCAGCAGCGGGGGCGAGGGGGTCAAGCGGGGCGGCGGTGGCACTCACGGAGTCGGCTCGGTCGGCAAAAAAAGCGCTGAATTATACACTTAGCGCATTGGTCTGGCTTACAGGTGGGCGCTGCGGCCGCCGTCGACGGCGATGATCTGGCCCGTGATGTAGGGCGCGTCGAACATCAGGAAGCGCACCGTGCGGGCGATGTCGGTGGCCGAACCGATGCGCTTGAGCAGGGTGTGGCCGATGATCTGCTGGCGTTCCTCCGGGGAGAACTGCCCGTCTTCCGGCCATTCGATCGGCCCCGGGGACACGCCATTGACGCGGACTTCCGGCGCCAGTTCGATTGCCAGCGCGCGCGTGAGGCCGGCCAGGCCGGCCTTGGCGGCGCTGTACAGCGGGTAGCCCGGCAGCGGGCGTTCGGCATGGATGTCGACGATGTTGACGATGGCGCCGCGCCGTTGCCTGAGCGCCGGGGCCAGGGCCTGGGCGAGAAAGAGCGGCCCCATCAGGTTCGAGCCGATGAGGTCGTCCCAGGCGGCGTGGTCGATGCGGCCGACCGGGGTGGGGAAAAAGCTGGAGGCGTTGTTCACCAGTCCGTCGATGCAGCCGCAGCGGGCGAGGGTGGCCGCGGCCACTTCCTCGGCGACGCCGGCGCGGCCGAGGTCGCCGCCGACGGTGAAGGCGGAGTCGGCGCGCAGCCCGTTGAGGCTGGCGGCCAGCCGTCCGGCATCGCCCGCGCTGCTGCGGTAATGCAGCGCGAGGCGGGCGCCGGCGGCGTGAAGGTGGCGGGCGATTTCCGCGCCGACGCGGCGTGCCGCGCCGGTGACGAGGATGATGGGGGCCTCGTCTGACTGGGGGGCGTGCGGGTCAGGCCCGGGCGAATCGAAGGGCGTCATGTCGGGTGTCGGTGTCGATGATCGTGATCTGCACGGCGTGAGCATGGACGATCGGGCTTGCCGGTACAATCCCGCTCTTCCGCCTTCCTGCCCGCCGTGCCCATGTCTTCCCTGCCCCAGCCTTCCGCCGATGCGCTCGCCCAGAGCGCCCGCCTGCTCGCACTCGTCGAGGCCGACATCGATGCCGGCGGCGGCTGGATACCGTTTGCGCGCTACATGGAGCGGGTGCTGTACGCGCCGGGTCTAGGCTATTACAGCGGCGGCGCGCGAAAGTTCGGTCCCGGCGGCGATTTCATCACCGCTCCCGAGCTCACGCCCTTGTTCGGCCAGGCGCTGGCATCCCAGGTCGCGCAGGTGATGCGGGCGAGCGCGCCGCAGGTGATCGAGGTCGGTGCGGGGACGGGCCTGCTTGCCGCCGACCTGCTGCTCGAACTGGAGCGCCGCGACTGCCTGCCCGAGCACTACGGCATCCTCGAATTGTCGGGGGAACTGCGCGAACGCCAGTTCGATACCCTGGCGCAGAAGGCGCCCCACCTGGCGGCGCGCGTCCACTGGCTCGATGCGCTGCCCGGGCGTTTCAGCGGCGCGGTGGTGGCGAACGAGGTGCTTGATGTGATGCCGGTGCATCTGGTGGTGTCGCGCGCGGATGGCCTGTTCGAGCGCGGCGTCGTTCTCGCGGCCGATGCCGGCGGCGTGCGCCGCCTGTGCTGGGCCGACGTGCCGGCCACAGGCGTGGTGCGTGATGCCGCGCTGGCACTGGCGCTGCCCGCGCCCGGCGGCGGCGAGTACGTGACCGAGCTCAATCTGGCAGGGCGGGCCTGGGTGTCGGCCTGGGCGGAGCGGCTGGAAAGCGGCGCGATGCTGCTGATCGACTATGGCTATCCGCGCGCCGAGTACTATCTGCCCTCGCGCTCAGGTGGCACCCTGCTGTGCTACTACCGCCACCACGCCCATGGCGATCCTTTCCTGTGGCCGGGGCTCAACGACATCACCGCCTTCGTCGATTTCACCGCAGTCGCGGAGGCGGGTTTCGAGGCGGGGCTGGATGTCCAGGGCTACGCCACACAGGCGCAGTTCCTGTTCAACTGCGGCGTGCTCGAATGCCTGGCGCGCCGCGGCCCGCAGGAAAGCGCCGACTACATTCGCGCCGCGCGGGCGGTGCAGCGCCTGACGGCGCCGCAGGAAATGGGCGAACTGTTCAAGGTGTTGGCGCTGGGCCGCGGCATCGGCCAGCCGCTGCTGGGCTTCATGCGCGGCGACCGCCTGCACACCCTGTAGGCGCCGCAGCGGCCGCGGCCCGGCCTCAGTGTTGCTGCCCTTCCAGCCAGGCGGCAATGCGTTCGGCAACCTGCTTCCAGTCGCGTTCGAGCATCAGGCCGTGGCCCATGCCGGGAAAGATCTCCGCGCGGCGGCCATAGGTGGCTGCCGTCGTCCGCACCTGCTCGGCGGGAATCAGCGTGTCGTGCTCGGCGCCGAGGACCAGCATCGGCACCTGGCGCACGCGCCCGGGATTCGGCAGGTTGAACAGCGTCATGTCCCAGATCGCGCGGTGCGATTCGGGCTGGCTGAGGCTGTAGTAGCGCTGCAGGTCGGCGCTGTCGACCGGCTGGTGGAACAGCGCCTCGCGCAGGCTGCTGATGTCGACGTCGTTGCCCGCCATGATGCGGTTGAGGTCGCTCATCAGCGTGGGGCGCTGAAGCATCAGGCCGACGGCGGAACTCATCAAGCCTTGCGGCGGGACGGAGGACATCAGCACGGCCGCCGGGGCGTCGTGCTGTTCGAGGTACTTCTGCACCACCATGCCGCCCATCGAATGGCCGATGAGCACCGGCGGCGCGGGCAGTTTCGCCACGACTTCGGCGACGTCGCGCACGTAGTCGTCGATCGAATAGGTGTCGAGATGCTCGCGCTGGCGGCTGTGGCCGTGGCCGGACAGCGACACCGCGTAGGAGGCCCATCCGCGTGCCGCGAACCAGGGCAGGAAGTGTTCTTCCCAACACCAGGCCGAGACATAGGCGCCATGCACGAAGAGCAGTGGCGTCGGGCGGGCGGTGCCGGAGGGCGAGTGGCACAGGACTTCGAGTTCGCCGAAGCGGCTGGTGTTCATTACGGGATCTCCTGGGGACGGGGAACAGCGATCCGGGCGCGGATGCGGCAGGGTGGCCGGGTTGCTGTCCGGGGATAGGGGTTATGGTCTGTCGTTCTGGATTCTGTCGCTGCCCGGGGAGGGCGGCAAGGCGAGTGGGTCACGTTCGGGCCGTATCTCCGGTGTCCGGGCCGGGCCCGTTCGCGCGGAGCCCGAGCGAGCGTACCGCGTCTACCCGTGCGGCGTGGACCGCCTGCGGGATCCGGGCCTTGTCGGCGCAGCTGTGCGCGATCGCGCCGGCATCGATGCCGCGCACCGCGTCCAGCGCGCCGAGCCATGATGCGCGCGGCGCCCAGTC
>NZ_AMXE01000138.1 GCF_000310205.1 Thauera linaloolentis 47Lol = DSM 12138
TGCGCGCGCGGGCCGGGGCCCTGCTCGCCCGCCTGCAGCGCGAAGGCCAGGCACCGCCGCGCCTGGCGCTCGGCGGTGTGTTTCCGGGCCGGGCCGGCCTGGAGCGCTCCTACCAGTCGGCCCGCGCGCTGCTGCGCCTCGGCCACCGGCGTGGTGCAACGCCTACGCTGCATTGCTATGCGGACCAGACGCTCGCGGTACTGCTGGCGGGCCTGGGGGAAGGTTGGCAGGCGGACGAGCTGCGCCAGCCGCTGGCGAGGCTGGCGCAGCACGACCGCGACGGCCTGCTGCGGCAGACGCTCGTGGCCTGGTTCGCGCACGACATGAAATCGGCCGCGGCGGCGCGTGCGCTGCACGTGCATCGCAATACGCTCGATTATCGCCTGCGCCGGGCGGGAGAGCTGAGCGGGTTGGATCTGGCGCGTCTTGATGACTGCCTGCTGTTGTACATCGCGCTGCAGATCGATCTGTCCTGACATTGTGAGAATGCACAAATAATCTTTATTTTTTTAATATTTTTTGTGCTCGTGAACGAAGACGGCGACGCGCTTCCGGTCCTAAGCTATGTCTGCCGTGCACGCCCCGCGGCACGCGCATCGTCCACCGCCTGGAGCCTTCCGCCATGAAAAAAATCGTTATCGCCCCCGATTCCTACAAGGAAAGCCTGTCCGCGCTGGAGGTCGCGCGGGCGGTCGAGGCTGGCTTCCGCGCCGTCTTCCCGCAGGCCGAGTACGTGCTCGTGCCGGTTGCCGACGGCGGCGAAGGCACGGTCGAGGCGATGGTCGCCGCCACCGGCGGGCGCAGGCTGGACGTGGCCGTCAGCGGCCCGCTGGGCGACAGCGTGCCGGCTTTCTACGGCCTCACCGGCGACGGTGCCACCGCGGTGATCGAGATGGCGGCCGCCAGCGGCCTGATGCTGGTGCCGCCGGCGCAGCGCGATCCGCTGCGCACCACGTCGCGCGGCACCGGCGAGCTGATCCGCGCCGCGCTCGACGCGGGCGCGCGGCATTTCATCCTCGGCATCGGCGGCAGCGCGACCAACGATGGCGGCGCCGGCATGGTGCAGGCGCTGGGCGCGCGGCTGCTGGATGCCGATGGCCGCGAACTGCCGCCCGGCGGCGGCGCGCTGGGCGAATTGGCGCGCATCGACGTCTCGGCGCTCGACCCGCGCCTGGCGGCGTGCCGCATCGAGGTCGCGTGCGATGTGGACAACCCGCTCACCGGCCCGCGCGGCGCGTCGGCGGTGTTCGGCCCGCAGAAGGGCGCGACGGCGGCGGGCGTGCGCATCCTCGACGACAACCTCGCCCGTTTCGCCCGTATCGTCGAGCGCGACCTCGGCGTGGCCGTGGATAGGGTGCCGGGCGCCGGCGCGGCGGGCGGCATGGGCGCGGCGATGCTGGCCTTCTTCGGCGCGGAGCTGAAGCCCGGCATCGAGATCGTCACCGCCGCGGTCGAGCTCGATCGCCATGTGCGCGACGCCGATCTCGTTGTCACCGGCGAGGGCCGCATCGATTTCCAGACCATCCATGGCAAGACGCCGATCGGCGTCGCCCGCGTGGCCAAGCGCCACGGCAAGCCGGTGATCGGCATCGCCGGCTCGCTCGGCGAGAACGTCGGCGTCGTTCATGAGCATGGCATCGACGCGGTGTTCAGCGTGCTCCACCGGCCCTGCTCGCTGGAAGAGGCGCTGCGCGACGCGGCGGCGAACGTCGAGCTGACCGCGCGCAACGTGGCGGCCGGCCTGCGCATCGGAATGGTCGCCGTTGCGCTACGATGAGCGCCCCCTGAGTTTTCTCGCAAGAAGCCGCCTTGGTCGACATCATCTTCGGCATCGTCCTGCCGGTTTTCGGCACGCTCGGCCTTGGCTACGCCGCGGCGCGCTGCGGCGTGTTCGACGAGGCGGCCAATCGCGGGCTGTCCTTGTTCGTGTTCAATTTCGCCCTGCCGCTGATGCTGTTCCGCGCCATCGCCCAGGCCGAACTGCCGGACACCATGCCCTGGGGCTACCTGCTGTCGTACTACATCGGCGCGTTCGTGGTGTTCGGGCTGGCCATGGCGGCGGGGCGCACGCTGTTCGCGCGCCGGCTGGACGAGCAGGCCGTGATGGGCATCGGCGCCGGCTTTTCCAACACCGCCATGCTCGGCATTCCGCTGGTGATGACGGCCTATGGCCCTTCGGCGGCCCTGCCGCTGTTCGTGATGATCGCCTGCCACAGCTTGCTGATCCTGCCGCCGACCACGGTCCTGATCGAAGCCGCGCGCGGCGGTAGGCAGTCGACGATGGCGACCGTGCTGAACCTGGGCAAGAGCGTGCTGGCCACGCCCATCATCTGGGGGCTGAGCTGCGGGCTGGCGTTCGCGCTGTCGGGCCTGAAGGTTCCGGGCCCGATCGATGCCGTGGCCGGTGGACTGGGCGCCGCGGCCACGCCTTGCGCGCTGTTCGCGCTCGGCGCCTCGCTGACCCGCTACAGCCTGGGCGGCAACCTGCGCGAACCGGCGGTGCTGGTGGCGCTGAAGACGCTGGTGCATCCGCTGCTTGTGTGGCTGCTCGCCACCTTCGTGTTCGACGTGCCGCCGCTGTGGGTGGCGACCGGCGTGCTGCTGGCGGCCCTGCCGGCCGGTGTCACGCCCTACCTCTTCGCCCAGCGCTACGGCCTGTGCCAGTCGTCGATCGCGTCGGCGGTATTCCTGTCCACCCTGATGTCGGTCGTCACCTTGTCGGTGCTGCTGTTCCTGCTGCGGCCCTGACGCCATGCGCCGCGCCCGGATTGCCGTGGCGGCGGCGGGTGCGTAGCATGCTGCAACCGTTGTTGCGCAGCAGCATGAACCTGGCCGGCCGATGTCCGATTTTCTCGCAATCCTGAATTTTTCCTTTTCGGTCACCGGGCCGATCTTCGTGCTGCTCGGCCTCGGCATCCTGCTGCGCCGCACCGGCATGCTCACCGACGGCTTCATCGACGGCGGTTCGCGGCTGGTCTTCACTATCGCCCTGCCCACGCTGCTTTTCGTCAGCATCGCCGGCACGCGCATCTCGGAGTCGGCCAGCGCCGGCATGATCGCCTATGGCCTGGGCGCGACACTGGCGCTCTACCTCGTGCTGGAATGGGTGGCGCAGTTCATCGTGCGGCCCGAGCGCGACCGTGGCGTGGTGGTGCAGGGAGCGTTCCGCTCCAACTTCGGCACCATCGGCCTGGCCTACTGCGCCAATGCCTATGGCGACGCCGGCTTGGCCGCCGCCTCGCTGTATGTCGGCCTGGTGACGATCCTGGTCAACATTCTCGGCGTCATCACCCTGAGTCGTTCGCTGCACCGCAGCCAGGGCATCGGCAGGATCGTGCGCGGCATCGCCACCAACCCGCTCATCATCGGCATCCTGCTCGCGCTTCCGTTTTCGGCGCTGGACATCCGCCTGCCGGCGCTGGCGCTACGGTCGGCGCAGTACATCGCCGACATGACCTTGCCGCTCGCCCTGCTGTGCACCGGCGCCTCGCTGGACTTCCGCAGCCTGCGCTCGGAGATGGTGAGCACGGCGCTGGCCGCGCTGGGCAAGCTGTTGCTGGTGCCCGTGGCGCTGACGCTGGGCGCGGCGGCACTGGGCTTCCGCGGCATGGAACTCGGCATCCTGATGCTGATGGCGTCGTCGCCGTCCGCCGCCGCCGGCTATGTCATGGTGCGTGCGATGGGCGGAAACGCAACGCTGGCGGCGAACATCATCGCACTGACGACGCTCGGTTCGCTGCTGACGACCAGCGCGGGCGTCATGCTGCTGCGCAGTGGCGGGCTGATCTAGGCAGCACCGCGAGGGATGGGCCGTTCCGGCCCGGCGGTGGCTTTCAGTCTTCGTCGAAGCGCTGGCAGGCGAGCGCTGCGACGGTGGGCCGGCTGGCTGCGCTGGTGTAGTACAGCGAGCCGGTGGCGTGTGCGTTCTGCCATGTCTCGTGCAGCACCAGCGAGCCGCGCAGGCCTTCCAGTTCGAGCGCGCCGGGCCGCAGCACGCCGAAATCCACGATGCGCAACACACCATCGGCATCGGTGGCGCTGCGGATGGCGACGGTGTCGAGGCCGGCCAGATCGGGCGACACGTCGCTGCGGCCCGCGGGAAAGCGGGCCGTTTCGGGCTGGCCGGGGGCGGACCACAGGAACTCGGGCGTGACGATCTCCAGGCTGGAGACGCGCGGGCCGCCGCCGCTTTCCGCCGCGCCCTCCTCCACGCTCAGCACGGCGCGCGTACGCTCGGCGTCGTCCAGGTCGGTGCAGATGATCAGGGTCTGCGCCGCCGTGGCGTGGCCGGCGCAAAGCAGCATAGCGCAGGCGGTGAGCGCCGCGATCGGGCGGGGTGGCGGGCGCTTCGGCATCGTCCGGCTCCAGGGGCATGGGACGATGCATTATGCCCGTCGTGCAGGGTACGGATGCTGTCTGGCTTGAATTGCGCCCCGCGCTGGACTTAAGTGAAAGCGCACGAACGCCGTGGCGCGCGCTTTCAGGGGGGATCCAGCATGTTGATCACACGCGAAGTGCTTACCCGCATGGGCGCGACGAGCGCCAATTCCGACCGCTACGTGGATGCGCTCAATACGGAGATGGCCGCGCATGGCATCGACACGGTGCCGCGCATCGCGCACTTCCTGGCCCAGTTGATGCACGAGTCCGGCTGTCTGCGTTTGACGGTGGAGAACCTCAACTATTCCGCCGATGGCTTGCTGAAGATTTTTCCGCGCCATTTCGGCGCGCGCCCGGACGCCGAGGCCTATGCGGGCAAGCCCGAAAGGATCGCCAGCCGGGTGTATGGCGGGCGCATGGGCAATGGGCCCGAGGCGAGCGGCGAGGGCTGGCGCTACCGGGGCCGCGGCCTGATCCAGTTGACCGGCAAGGACAATTACCGCGCCTTCGCGCGCTGGTGCGGCGAGGACGTGGCGGCCGAACCGGACCGCGTTGCCGGCGATCTGGCGGTGCAATCGGCGGTGTTCTTCTGGCAGCGCAACGACCTCAACGCGCTGGCCGACGTCGATGACCTGAAAGCGGTGACGCGCCGCATCAACGGCGGGCTGAACGGCTTCGCCGATCGCCGCGAACTGCTGGAGAAGGCCCGCCGCGCGCTGCGCGAGCTCGGTCTCGCGGGCACTTTCGCGCCGGCGACGACGCCTTGCGTGCCCAGCCACCGTGTCGTTCCGCTGCAACTCAACCTGCGCTCCGCGCCGCAGGTGTCGCCGGCGAGCCTGCTTGCGTCGCTGGTGCAGGGCACCGAGGTCGAGCTGCGCGGCCCGGCCACGGCCGCCGGCTGGGTGCATGTGCGCGTGCTGCTCAATGGCGCCGTGCGCGAAGGGGTGGTGGCCGAGCGCTACCTGGAA
>NZ_AMXE01000139.1 GCF_000310205.1 Thauera linaloolentis 47Lol = DSM 12138
TGCCGCGCTGAAGCCACCGCCGGCGCCGCCGGGGCCCGCCGCTGCGGCGCGGACCGCCCCCGCGGCACGGCGTCCGTCGCCCGCTCCGCACGGCCGCCTGTACGCGCCCGAAACAGCCGCGAATTGCGCTGCAACACCCGGCCGATTCGTTGCTAGAATCCGCCGGTTTTGCCGTCGACCCCACTGCGTTCACTCCCACCCCGCCGCCTGGAGACGCCCCCATGATGCTCTGGCTCGTTGCCGCCTACCTGGTCGTGTCCATCGCGATCGGGCTCATCGCCGCTACCCGGGTGCACAACACCCAGGACTACGTCAATGCCGGCCGCAACCTGCCGATGGCGGTGGTGCTCGCGATGGTGTTCGCGACCTGGTTCGGCGCCGAAACCGTGCTCGGCATCTCGGCCACCTTTCTCGAAGAGGGCTTCCGCGGCCTGATCTCCGACCCGCTCGGCGCTTCGGCCTGCCTGGTGCTGTTCGGCCTCGTCTTCGCCCGCCCGCTGTACCGGCTCAACCTGCTGACGCTGGGCGACTTCTTCCGCATGCGCTACAACCGCACGACCGAGCTGGTGCTGTCGATCTGTATCGTGCTGTCCTACCTGGGCTGGGTCGCGGCGCAGATCACCGCGCTGGGCCTGGTGTTCAGCCTGCTGTCGGCGGACGCGGTATCGATGAACCAGGGCATCATGATCGGCTCGGCGGTGATCCTGGTCTACACGCTGTTCGGCGGCATGTGGTCGGTGGCCGTGACCACCTTCGTGCAGATGATCATCATCGTCCTCGGCCTGCTGTACGTCACCTGGCTCGCCGGCGACATGGCGGGCGGCTTCGGCCCGGTGATCTCGCGGGCCGCCGCAGAGGGCAAGTTCGAGTTCCTGCCTTCGCTCGACCTGCTCGACATGGTCGCCTGGATCGCCGCCTTCGCCACCATGGCGCTGGGCTCCATTCCCCAGCAAGACGTGTTCCAGCGCGTCAACTCGTCGAAGAGCGAGAACATCGCGGTCTGGGCCACGGCGCTCGGCGGCGTCAGCTATTTCTTCTTCGCCGCGGTGCCGCTGTTCCTGGCCTACACCGCCAACATCATCGACCCGGCGATGGTCGAGCGCCTGATGGAGCAGGACTCGCAGCTCATCCTGCCGACGCTGGTGCTGCAGTACATGCCCTTCTACGCCCAGGTGATCTTCTTCGGCGCGCTGCTGTCGGTGATCATGAGTACCGCCTCGGGCACCCTGCTGGCGCCGTCGGTGACCTTCGCCGAGAACGTGCTGCGCGGCTTCATCCCGGACATGAAGGACCGCCACTTCCTGTGGTGCACCCGCGTCACCATCACCGTGTTCACCGCACTGGTGGCCTGGTACGCCACCCGCACCGACGCGTCCATCCACCACATGGTCGAGAACGCCTACCGCGTGACCCTCGCCGGCGCCTTCGTCCCACTGGCCGCCGGGCTGTTCTGGAAGCGGGCCAACAACCTGGGGGCGGCGCTGGCGATCGGGCTCGGCCTGTCGACTTGGATCCTGCTCGAACTCTTCGTCGCCGAGGGCGATGTCGAACCGCAGCTCTACGGCTTGTTCGCCAGCGCGCTCGGCATGCTGGCCGGCGGCTTGCTCGGCCCGCGCCCGGCGCCGCACCTCCAGGCGGGCGGCCGCACCGCGCACTGAGCCGCCCCTCCGCGCGTCTTTCCTTGCTGGCGGCGGCGCGCGGCGGCCCACATCGACGGGCAGCTGTCGCGGCCGGGTTTGATGGCGATCAACGCAGGGGCGGCGGCCCTCGTCTATGGTGGCGGCGTTTTTCCTCCGCCCCGGACACCATCACCGTGCCTAACCCGATCGAGCTCGTCTGCCCCGCCGGCAGCCTGCCGGCCCTCAAGACCGCCGTCGACCACGGCGCCGACTGCGTCTATCTCGGCTTCAAGGACGCAACCAACGCGCGCAACTTCACCGGCCTGAACTTCGACCCGCCGCAGATGCGCGAAGGCGTCGCCTACGCCCACGCGCGCGGCCGCAAAGTGCTGCTGGCGCTCAACACCTATCCGCAGACAGGCAACTGGCCAAGCTGGACGCAAGCGATCGACCGCGCCGCCGAGTTCGGCATCGACGCGCTGATCCTGGCCGACCCCGGCCTGATGGACTATGCCGCCCGCACCCATCCGCAGTTGCGCCTGCACCTGTCGGTGCAGGGCTCGGCCACCAGCTACGAGGCGATCAACTGGTACCGCGAGCGCTTCGGCATCCAGCGCGCGGTGCTGCCGCGCGTGCTGTCGATGGCCCAGGTCGGCAGCGTGGTCGCCAACACCCCGGTCGAGATCGAAGTCTTCGGCTTCGGCGGCCTGTGCGTGATGGTCGAGGGCCGCTGCGCGCTGTCGGCCTATGCCACCGGCGAATCGCCCAACTGCAACGGCGCCTGCTCGCCTGGCAAGCACGTGCGCTGGGAAGACACGCCGCGCGGCATGGAAACCCGCCTCAACGGCATTCTCATCGACCGCTTCGCCGACGGCGAGCGCGCCGGCTATCCGACACTGTGCAAGGGCCGTTTCGAGGTCAACGACGAGACCTACTACGCACTCGAAGAGCCGACCAGCCTCAACACGCTCGAACTGCTGCCCGAACTGGCGCGCATCGGCATCCGCGCGATCAAGATCGAAGGCCGCCAGCGCAGCCCGGCCTACGTCGCCCAGGTCACCAAGGTATGGCGTGCCGCGCTCGACAAGCTCGCGCGCGGCGGTGCCGAGGCGTTCAGCGTGCTGCCCGCCTGGATGGCCGAACTCAACAAGGTGTCCGAAGGCCAGAGCCACACGCTCGGCGCCTACTACCGCCCGTGGAAATAGTGAGACCCCCCCGATGAAACTCGCCCTCGGCCCCCTGCTCTACTACTGGCCGCGCCAGAGCGTGCTCGATTTCTACGCCGACCTCGCCGAGGCACCGGTCGACAGCGTCTATCTCGGCGAGACCGTGTGCTCGCGCCGCCACGAACTGCGCCTCGACGACTGGCTCGAAGTCAGCAAGGTGCTCGCCGACGCCGGCAAGGAAGTCGTCGTCAGCACCCAGGGCCTGATCGAATCCGAATCCGACCTCAAGGTGCTGCGCCGCATCGTGCGCCAGAGCGTGGACGGCGCGCCGGGCTTCCGCGTCGAAGCCAACGACATGGGCGCGGTGCGCCTGCTCGCCGAAGCCGGCGCCAGGGACTGGATCGCCGGCCCGACGCTGAACATCTTCAACCCGGCGACGCTGCAGTTGATGATCGATGCAGGGGCCACGCGCTGGGCGGTCGCGCCCGAGATGTCGGGCGCGGCGCTGGCCGAGGTGCGCGCCGTGCTCGCCGCACCGGTCGAGACCGAGGTCTTCGCCTACGGCCGCCTGCCGCTGGCGCACTCGGCGCGCTGCTTCACGGCGCGCCATTTCAACCTGCAGAAGGACACCTGCGAGTTCCGCTGCCTGTCGATCATGGACGGCATCACGCTGCGCACCCGCGAGGGCGAGCCCTTCCTGACGCTGAACGGCGTACAGACCCAGTCGGCGCGCGTGCACACCCTGCTCGGCGACCTGCCCGCGGTACGGCAGGCCGCCGAAGTGCTGCGCATCAGCCCGCAGGGCGCGGACACGCGCCGGATCGTGGAACTGTTCCGCGCCGTCCTCGACGGTGCCCAGGCGCCGGCCGCCGCGCTCGCCGCCAGCCGCGAACTGATGGTCGAAGCCCCGTGCAACGGCTTCTGGCACGGCCGCGCCGGCGTCGAGCAGTATGTGGCGGCCTGAGTCCTTTCCCCGCCGCCCGGCGCCCTTCATCCCGCCGCGGGCATCCCGCGCGAGCCCGCGGCCCCCGTCAGGACGCGCCGCCCATCCGGAGCAAGAACATGTCCGCACTGCCCTCACTTCCGCGCCTGCCCCGCCCGCCGCTGCCGGCCGTCCTGCTGCCCGGCGGCCTGCGCCGCCGCATCGGCGAACGCCTGGAGAATTTCCGCGTCCCCGACTTCACCGTGCCCGCGCGGCTCGCGAAAGTGGCCGCACACCTGCCGCAGCAGCCGCCTACCCTGGCCCTGACCCTGGCGCTGAATCTGGCCCTCGACCGCATCCTGCCGCGCGACACGCTCGCCCCCCTGACGGGCCGCCACCTGCAGATGCGGGTGCTCGACGCCGGCCTCACGCTCGATTTCACGCTGGGCGACGGCGGCTTCCGCCGCGCCGCGCCGGCCGCCGGCGCCCGGCCCGACCTCGTCATCTCCGCCACCACGCGCGACTTCATCGCCCTGGCGCTGCGCGAGGAAGACCCCGACACCCTGTTCTTCAGCCGCCGCCTGCGCATGGAAGGCGACACCGAACTCGGCCTGCTGGTCAAGAACACCCTCGACGCGGTCGACTGGGACGCGCTGAAGGCAAAGCTGGGCCTCGGGGGCCGATGAAGCGATCGGCAGGGGCGGCTTCAGCCGCTCCCGCGAAAAACGGGGCTGTCGGCGGGAATGCCCACGGACCGATGATGGCCTCGCGCAAACGACGGCGGCCATGGGGATAGCGGGCGGGCGGGCGGCATCTGCGTTAAGCTTGCGCCCCCGCTTCGCTGCCGCACCTGCGCCATGCCCTGCCCGACCGATCCCGCTCTGCCCGCGGCGCCCTCGTCCGCGCCTCCATCCGAGTTCGACCTGATCCGGCGGCATTTCACCCGCAATGCGCGGCACACCGATCTCGCCGTCGGCGACGACGCCGCCCTGGTGCGCGCGCGGCCGGGCATGCAGTTGGCCATTTCCACCGACATGCTCGTGTCCGGCACGCATTTCTTCGCCGGCACCGACCCCGAGGACCTCGGCTGGAAAACGCTGGCGGTCAATGTCTCGGACCTGGCGGCGATGGGTGCGGAACCGCGCTGGGCCTTTCTCGCACTGGCGTTGCCGGCGGTGGACGAGGCCTGGATCGCCGCCTTCGCCCGCGGCCTCTTCGCGTGTGCCGATGCCTTCGGCGTGGACCTGGCCGGCGGCGACACCACGCGCGGACCGCTCAACCTGTCGCTGACGATCGTCGGCGAAGTCCCGCAGGGCGAAGCGGTGACGCGCGCCGGCGCCCGCCCCGGCGACGACCTGTGGATCTCCGGCCAACCCGGCCTGGCCGCGCTCGGCCTGGCCGCGCTGCGTGGCGAAGTCGTGCTGAACGACGCCGGCCGGCGCCACTGCGTCGCCGCGCTGCAGCGGCCGCAGCCGCGCCTGGCGCTGGGCCAGGCGCTGCGCGGCCTC
>NZ_AMXE01000140.1 GCF_000310205.1 Thauera linaloolentis 47Lol = DSM 12138
CGCTCGGCCGCGGCGGCGGTCCGGTCGCCCCCGGTGCGGCGGCTGGCGCGGTAGCCCGCCGCCTCGGCGGCTGCGGCCGAGTCGAAGAATTCCACGTTCTCGCGCCGGGGCAGGCGGGCCGAGGCGCTGGGCCGGCAATACACACCGGTGGTGCGCACGGCGTAGACGAAATACCCGTCGGCGCCGGCGTCGCGCGCCTGCACCGCTCGCCAGCGCAGTTCATCGGTTGCATAGGGCGATGGCACCCGGAGACTCGCGCTCATGGCTGATGTCCTGCAAAGCTTGATCACGGCGCAAGCTTAAGCTCCGATCGATCAGCGGACACTCCGAATCTTGCGCTCGAATCAAGACCACGGCGGCACGGAGCGTGCAAGCATGATGAGCGCATCACGCGCTATCGCCCGTGCCGCAAGGCCCGCGCCAGGACGTCGAACACCCGGCGGTCGTCCGACTGCGCGGCGTTGAAGCGCAGAAAGCCGCTCGCCTCGGGCGACTGGCTGAAGGCGCTGCCGGGTGCCATCACCACCCCTTCCTCGAGGCACGCACGGGCGACCTCCGTGGCGCTGGCCGCGCCGGGCAGGCGGCACCAGACGAACATGCCCGCCCGCGGCACCAGCCACGGCTGCACGCCGATCGCCTCGAGGCGGGCGACGGTCCGCTCCATCGCCCCCGCCAGACGGACGCGCACGGCCTCCATGTGCTTGCGGTAGCCGCTGTCGGTCAGGGCGGCGAGCAGTACGGCGGAGGCCAGCCGGCTGCTGCCGAAGCCGGTCGCGATCTTGAGATCTGCCAGGCTGTCGATCCAGTCGGCGCGCGCGGCGATGAAGCCGCAGCGCAGCGAGGCCGAGACGGTCTTGGAGAAGCTGCCGATATGGATCACGCGCGACAGCCCGTCGAAGGCCGCCAGCCTCGGCGCCGGGTGGAATTCGAAGTCCGCGAAGATGTCGTCCTCGACGATCACCAGCCCGCCCGCCTCCGCCAGTTGCAGCAGCCGGTGCGCATTGACCGGCGAGCGCACCGCCCCGGTGGGATTGTGGATGCCGGAATTGGTGATGTAGAGCCGGGGCGAGTGCGCCCGCAGGGCGGCCTCGAAGGCCGCGAGGTCCGACCCGTTCCGGGTAAAGGGCACGCCCACGGCCTGTACGCGATGCGCCCGCAGCAGCGCATGGAAATTGAAGTAGCAGGGGTCGTCCACCAGCACGGTGTCGCCCGGCTCCAGCAGGAACCGGCACACCAGGTCGATGGCCTGGGTGCCGGATTCGGCCAGCATGATCTGCTCGGGCGATGCCTCGATGCCCATGCCCGCCATGCGCCGGGCCAGAAACTGGCGCAGTGCCGGCAAACCCAGCGGCGTGGCGTAATCGGCGAGGACCTCGGCATCGGCCCGCGCGACCGCGCGCAGCGCCCGCCGCATCCCGTCCTCGTACAGCCAGGAAGCGGGCAGCCAGCCGCAGCCGGGCTTGAGCATCGCCGGCGGGGCTTCCAGCGCCTGACGCGAAATCCACAACGGATCGACCGCCCGCTCGAGCCGGGGGCCGATCTCCGACAAGGCCAGCGGGGCAAGCGGCCCGCAAACATAGAACCCCGAACCCGGCCGGGCGCGGATGGCCCCTTCCGCGGCCAGGCGCTCATAGGCCTCGACCACGGTCGAGACCGAGAACCCCATGGCCCTCGCCTGTGCGCGCACCGACGGCAGGCGCATGCCCGGCAGGTAGCTGCGCGCTGCGATCCTTGCCCGGACGACCGCCATGACCGCCTCTATCCGCGTTCCGCCCTGCCCCATCGAAACCCCCTCCAGCCAAACCGTATGGCCATCAATGACATTACAGTTCTTTTGAATTGTACTGCACCGTTCATGGCCTGCCTCTCGACCCGGTGGTCTACTGCACACGTTCCCGACGGAGAGAAGTCATGGCCAGAACGGCAAGCGGCTGGATAAGCGGATTCATCGGCGTCGTCATCTTCGCCGGCTCGCTGCCGGCCACGCGCGCCGCGGTCACGGATTTCGATCCCATCTTCCTTACCTGCGCACGGGCAAGCATCGCAGCCTTGCTGGGGCTGGCGTTGCTGCTCGGGCTGCGGCAACCCCGCCCGGCCTCGGCCGACACGCCCGCACTGCTCATCGTCGCCCTCGGCGTGGTGCTGGGCTTCCCGCTGCTGACCGCGCTGGCGCTGCAGTACGTGCCCGCGGCGCATTCGATCGTCTTCGTCGGGCTGCTGCCAGCATGCACCGCCGTTTTCGGCGTGGTGCGCGGCGGCGAGCGTCCGCGGCCGGCGTTCTGGCTTTTCTCCCTGCTCGGCACCGCCCTGGTCGCGGGATACGCTGCCCGCGGCGGCATCGACGCCTCGCCCGCAGGCAATGCGCTGATGTTCGCCGCCATCGTCGCCTGCGGCCTCGGCTATGCGGAAGGCGGGCGCCTTGCGCGCCGCCTCGGCGGCTGGCAGGTCATCAGTTGGGCGCTGGTACTGGCCTTGCCGGCCATGCTCCCGGGCGCCCTGCTCACCATGCCGCCGTCCTTCCAGGGCGTGGCGGTGCCGGCATGGCTCGGGCTTGCCTACGTCTCGCTGTTCAGCATGCTGCTGGGGTTCGTGTTCTGGTACCACGGCCTGGCGCGGGGCGGCATCGCGGCAGTCGGCCAGCTGCAATTGCTGCAGCCCTTTTTCGGGCTCGGCCTGGCGGCGCTGTTCCTGCACGAAACGGTGAGCTGGACGATGCTGGGAGTGACGCTGGGCGCGGTCGCGTGCGTGGCGGGCGCGAGGCGCTTCTCCGCCTGAGACGCCATGCGGAGCGGCCTGCCGCCATGGCAGCCGCGAGCGCGCTAAGGCAACTGGATCGCCTGGCCCGCGCCAGGGCGCGCCGCGCCCATCCAGTGCCCCGGCGTGGTGGAAATACAGGATGTCTTGCGCAAGGTCGCGGACGGCAGCTCGCCGAACAAGGCCTTGTAGTAGGCGGAGAACATGCCCATGTGCCAGAAGCCCCATTTGCACGCGATCCCGTTCACCGAATCCTCGGGGCCTGCCAGCAGCAGGTCCTTTCTCGCCCCGTGCAGCCTGACGTAGCGCAGGAAGGTGACGACGTTGATGCCCAGCACGTTCATGAAGGCGTGATGCAGCCCCCGCCGGCTCATCTTGAGCCAGGCGCTCAGCTCGGTGACCGTCGGCGGGCTCTCGCGGTTGGCCAGGACGTATTGCCGGGCACGCTCGACGATCGCACGCTGCACGAAATGGCTGCTGCGTGCCGCCTCGCTTTCCGCCGAACATGCCAGCACCGCGTGCAGCACGGCGCTCAGGATGGTCTCGACCATCGCCTTCATCGAGCCTTCGTGCTCCAGCACCTCCGGCGTCGATACCGCCGACGACAGCACTTCCTTCAGCGACACCCGCAAGGGGCGGGCGACCGCCTCCGGCAGCTCGCGCGTGCATGAACCCGAGATCGGCAATGGCGCGTCGCGCCCCGTGGTATCGCGCGCGAAGGCATCGAACACGTCGCGGTCGATGACCACGACCAGGATCGTCGACTTCTTCGGCGTGCGGAAATGCAGTTCCTCGTTGGGGCGCAGCATCATCAGTGAATCGCGTGCCACGCGATAGCCCTGCCAGTAGCCGCCCTCCTCCATGTAGACCGGCACGCCGACCGTGTAGCTGTTGCGCCGCGGGTTGGCCTTCTCGTCCACGCACTGCCAGATCGTCTCGCGGAAGATCTGGATCGGGCCGATCGTCGTTTCGATGATCTCGCCGAGAAAGCGCCCCGCCGACAGCTGCAGGTAGTCCTGCATCCAGTCGCGAAGGCTGGCCGCATGCACACAGGGATCATCGGTGGGGATGACGGAACATCGCTCGGTCGGCCGGCGCGATGCCGCCTGGCCCGGGGGCAGGCCAGTGTTCATCATCTGGATTCGTCTCCTCAAGCGCCGCCGCATGGATGCGGCCTCCGGTACGCGAGTTCACTCGCCAGGGGGCGGTTATTCCGCCGGCTTTTTCAAGATTAGGTCCGTGCTCGGGGCGTCGCAAGAGCAAGCGGCGCCCCGCTTCGGCGTCTGGCCGATTCTTGATAGCGCGGCCCGGGCACTCTGGCCGTTTCACGATACGCCCCGCTCCTTCCTGCGCCCTAACATGCATCCGGCAGTCGCATCGCGGCGGGAACGCGCCGGCCCCTCGGCCGGACCGCTCCCGCCCGCAACGACCCGGCCCGCATCGAACGGGCCGGCATCGGGAGACAACATGAAAATTGCCGTACCCATCGCAAGCGTCGAAGAGGCCGAAGTCCTGGCACGCGCCGGAGCCGGAGAACTCCATTGCGGCTTCGGCCCGGATCCGCGTGCCGGTTCCGCAGCGCGCCAGCCAGGCGGTTTCCACGACCCGCGGGCGCTCCTGCACGCCATCGGCGCCGCGCACCGCCACGGGGCGACGATCTCGCTGGCCCTGAATCCACGGGGTGACGCTGGCGAACGGCTCGCCGCCACCCTCTCGATCGCGGAGTCCTTCCTGGGGATGGGGGGTGACGCGCTGATCGTCTCCGGCCTCGGCCTGATCGGCGAGCTGTTCCGGCACGTACCGCTGTCGCGCATCCACGCCGACGCCTCCGGAAACCGCCGCATGCGCGGCGCCGCGCTGCTGTATCGGGAGCTTGGCGTGCCGCGGCTGGCCTTGCCGCGGGACGCGACGCTGGACGACGCATGCGCAATCGCCGCCGAGGTGCCAGGCCTCGAAATCGAAGCCTTCATCCACCACGGCGGCCTGCCGCACCCGCCGCGGCGCGCGGCCTCCCCGGGCATGGCCTCCCCCCGCCACGGCAGGCGGCATGGCGAAACGGCCGGCCGCCTTCTCGGGCCGCATGCCCTGCCAAGCCTGCTGGGCGGAGGGGTCGCCGTTGTGAGGATCGCCAGCGCCGAGTCGCCCACGGCCGTCAAGCTCGCCAGCGTGCGCATGGCCAAGGCCGTCCTCGGCCGCGCCGAGGCGGGCGAAGGCGATGAACGCGTCATCCGGCTCGCGCGGGCAGCGGCGCAGCCCGGCCGGGCCGGGCACCTGCGCCACGATCCAGGGGCGCCCGGATAGCAGGCGCCCTCTTTTCCCCGACATATTCGTCCAACCACCCCCATCACTTCCATCAGGAGACACCCGATGCTTTACGCACACCCTGGCCATTCTGGCGCGCCGATCCAGTACAAGGCGAAGTACGACAA
>NZ_AMXE01000141.1 GCF_000310205.1 Thauera linaloolentis 47Lol = DSM 12138
AGGTCCATTTCACCGTTCTTGAGAAATTTATTTCACCGATGTGAGAAAAATTTCAAAACGAGTGAGAACCTACACAACCTCACACATCAATGTTCTGCGCATACAGCGCATTGCCCTCGATGAACGCCCTTCTCGGCTCCACGTTGTCGCCCATCAGCGTCGTGAAGATCTCGTCGGCGGCGATGGCGTCGTCGATCTGCACGCGTAGCAGGCGGCGCACGGCCGGGTCCATGGTGGTTTCCCATAGCTGTTCGGGGTTCATCTCGCCCAGGCCCTTGTAGCGCTGCTTGCTGAGGCCGCGTTCGACTTCGCGCAGCAGCCAGCCGATGGCGTCGGCAAAGCGGGTGACGGGCTGGCGCTTTTCGCCGCGGCGGATTTCGGCGCCGGGGCCGATGAGGCCGGAGATGGCTTCGGCGGCGTTGCGGATGCTGCGGTAGTCGCCGGAGACGAGGAAGTCCTGTTCGACCCAGCCGAACTTGCGGTTGCCGTGGTGCAGGCGCTCGATGATGAGGCGCCAGCCTTCGGTTTCGTCGTGGTATTCGGGGTAGATCTGCAGGCCTTCGGGCAGGTGGGCCTGGATGCGGTCGGCCGAGGCGTGGGCGGCGGCTTCGTCGTCGAGGCTGACCTGCAGGTCGTGGGCAAGCATGACTTGCAGCACTTCGGGGTCGATGTAGCTGGCCAGGCGCTTGATGACAGCCTCGGCGAGCAGGTAGCTGCGGGCGAGGCCGCCCAGGGCTTCGTCGACAATGGCGGTGGCACCTTCGCGTGGGATGAGCATGGCGCCGTCGAGGGCGAGCTTGAGCAGGTGACCGTTGAGCTCGTTGTCGTCCTTGATGTAGATCTCGGTCTTGCCGTGCTTGATCTTGTACAGCGGCGGCTGGGCGATGTAGATGTGGCCGCGCTCGACCAGCTCGGGCATCTGGCGGTAGAAGAAGGTGAGCAGCAGGGTGCGGATGTGGGCGCCGTCGACGTCGGCGTCGGTCATCAGGATGATGCGGTGGTAGCGCAGTTTTTCGGGCTTGTAGTCGTCCTTGCCGATGCTGGTGCCGAGCGCGGTGATGAGCGTGGCGATTTCCTGGCTTTGCAGCAGCTTGTCGAAGCGTGCCTTTTCGACGTTGAGGATCTTGCCCTTGAGCGGCAGGATGGCCTGGAACTTGCGATCGCGGCCCTGCTTGGCGGAACCGCCGGCGGAGTCGCCCTCGACCAGGTAGAGCTCGCACAGCGCGGGGTCTTTTTCCTGGCAGTCGGCAAGCTTGCCGGGCAGGCCGACGCCGTCGAGCACGCCCTTGCGGCGCGTCATTTCGCGTGCCTTGCGGGCGGCGTCGCGGGCGCGGGCGGCTTCGACGATCTTGTTGCAGATGGTCTTGGCGTCGATCGGGTTTTCGAGCAGGAAGTCGCCGAGCTTGCTGGCGACGACTTCTTCCACCGCCGGGCGGGCCTCGGAGGACACCAGCTTCATCTTGGTCTGGCTGGCGAACTTGGGGTCGGGCATCTTGACCGACAGCACGCAGGCCAGGCCTTCGCGCATGTCGTCACCGGTGATGTCGACCTTGGCCTTCTTGGCGATCTCGTTTTCTTCGATGTACTTGTTGATGACGCGGGTCATCGCCGCGCGCAGGCCGGTGAGGTGGGTGCCGCCGTCGGCCTGCGGGATGTTGTTGGTGTAGCACAGCACCTGTTCCTGGTAGCTGTCGTTCCACTGCATGGCGACTTCGACCGCCAGTTCGGCATCGTGGCCCTGGCCGGTGGGGATGCGGGTGGTGCCGGTGGCGTAGAAGACGGTGGGGTGCAGCACCGTCTTGGCGCGGTTGATGTATTCGACGAAGCCCTTGACGCCGCCGGCGAAGGCGAAGTCTTCTTCCTTGCCGGTGCGCTGGTCGACGAGGCGGATCTTGACGCCGTTGTTGAGGAAGGAGAGTTCGCGCAGGCGCTTGGCGAGGATGTCGTAGTGGTACTCGACGGTGCCGAAGATTTCGTCGTCGGCCAGGTAATGCACCTTGGTGCCGCGCTTGCCGGTTTCGCCGACGATGCGTGCCGGGCTGATCTCGACGCCGTCGACGACTTCGATGACGCGGTTCTGCGGCTTGCCGCGCTCGAATTCGAGCAGATGCTTCTTGCCGTCGCGGGCGACGGTGACCTGCATCCACTTGGACAGCGCATTGACGCAGGACACGCCCACGCCGTGCAGGCCGCCGGACACCTTGTAGCTGTTCTGGTTGAACTTGCCGCCGGCGTGCAGCACGCACATGACGATTTCGGCCGCCGAGCGCTTGGGTTCGTGCTTGTCGTCCATCTTGACGCCGACCGGGATGCCGCGGCCGTTGTCGGTCACCGAGATCGAGTTGTCGGCGTGGATGGTGATGACGATATCGTCGCAGTGGCCGGCCAGGGCCTCGTCGATGGAGTTGTCCACGACTTCGAACACCATGTGGTGCAGGCCGGTGCCGTCGGAGGTGTCGCCGATGTACATGCCGGGGCGCTTGCGCACGGCTTCCAGCCCTTCGAGCTGCTGGATGCTGGATTCGTCGTAGTCGTTGCCCCCTTGCGGGGCCGGCGTGTTTTGCGGTTCGGACATGGTCATCTCGGTGATTCAAAGAACGCTGCTGCTTAAAAACAAAATTGCCACAGTGGAGTGCGAAGAAACCGTAACGAGCGGGTCGAGGTCGGCGCGAGAAGCGCAGCCATACTTGGTGAATGGCGAGCATCGCAGCGGCGACGCCGACCCGCGCAGTAGGTTTATTCGCTCTCCACTAAATGCGCATCGGCATCACGACGTACTTGAACTTGTCGTTGCCGGGCAGGGTGATCAGGGCGCTGGAATTGCCGTCGTTGAAGCGCCAGTCCACCGTTTCCGAGCCCAGGTTGTTGAGCACGTCGAGCAGGTAGGTGACATTGAAGCCGATGTCGAGCTTGTCGCCCTGGTAGTCGATCTCGAGCTCGTCCAGCGCTTCTTCCTGTTCGGCGTTGGTGGAGATGATCTTGAGGATGCCGTCCTCGAGCACCATGCGCACGCCGCGGAATTTTTCGTTGGTCAGGATGGCGGCGCGCTGCAGCGCCGCGAGCAGCGGCTGGCGGGCGAAGTTGATGAGCTTGGGATGGCCCTGCGGGATCACGCGCTCGTAGTCGGGGAACTTGCCGTCGATGAGCTTGGTGACGAGCTCGATTGGGCCGAAGCGGAACACCGCCTGGTTGCCGGCGAGGACGATTTCGAGCGGATCTTCGCTGTCGGCGAGTTGGCGGGCGAGTTCGAGCACGGTCTTGCGCGGCAGGATGGCTTCGGTGCGCTGTTCCACCGGCGCGTCGAGGTCGGCTGCGGCGTAGGCCAGGCGGTGGCCGTCGGTGGCGACCATGCGCAGTTCGTTGCCGTCGGCGATGATGAGCAGGCCGTTGAGGTAGTAGCGGATGTCCTGCTGCGCCATCGAGTACGACACCTGGGCCAGCAGGCGCTTGAAGCTGCGCTGGCTGACGGTGATGCGGGCGGCCGCTTCGTCGGGCGGCGACAGGCGCGGGTAGTCGGCGGCGGGCAGGGTCTGCAGCTGGAAGCGGCTGCGGCCGGCCTTGACCGTGAGGCGCTTGTCGTCGAGCGTGAGGTTGATGTCGGCGGAGTCGGGCAGGGCGCGCAGGATGTCCTGCAGCTTGCGCGCGCCGACGGTGATCGCGGCATCCTCGCCGCCGATGTGGCCGGCGGTGGTGGTGCGGATCTGGATCTCGATGTCGGTGGCGAGCATCGTGAGCTGGTCGCCGTGCTTCTCGATCAGCACGTTGGACAGGATCGGGAGCGTGTGGCGCTTTTCGACGATGCCGGCGACCGACTGCAGCGGGGCCAGGAGCGCATCGCGGGTGGTGGTGAGCAGGAGCATGGCGTCAGATCAGGTCGTTGGGTTGGTCGGAAGGGTCGGTTTCGTGTGGTGTGGCTGCTTCGGGTTCAGCCGCGCAGCACCTGGGTGAGCACGTGGACGTCGTGGTTGAGCTGGTGGTCGCCGAGGCGCAGCTCGGTAATGGTACGGCAGGCGTGGAGAACCGTCGTGTGGTCGCGGCCGCCGAAGGCTTCGCCGATCGCCGGCAGGCTCATCGGCGTGAGCTCCTTGGCCAGCCACATCGCCACCTGGCGCGGGCGGGCGATGACGCGGGTGCGCTTCTTGGAGTGCATGTCGGCGATCTTGATCTTGTAGTAGTCGGCGACGGTTTTCTGGATGTGTTCGATCGAGAGCTGGCGGTTGTGCGCGTGCAGCAGGTCCTTGAGCGCTTCCTTGGCGACTTCGAGGCCGATCTGGCGGCCGTGGAAGCGGGCGTAGGCGACGACCTTGTTGAGGGCGCCTTCGAGCTCGCGCACGTTGGAGCGCAGGTTCTTGGCGATCAAGAAGGCGACGTCGTCGTCCACCGCCACGCGCAGGGCCTCGGCTTTCTTCTTCAGGATGGCGACGCGCATCTCGAGCTCCGGCGGCTCGATCTGCACCGTCAGGCCCCAGTCGAAGCGGGAGATGAGGCGGTCTTCCAGGCCCTGAATGTCCTTGGGATAGGTGTCGCAGGTGATGACGATCTGCTTGCGCGCTTCGGTGAGGGCGTTGAAGGCGTGGAAGAACTCTTCCTGCGTCCGGTTCTTGTTGTTGAAGAACTGGATGTCGTCGATGATCAGCATGTCGAGCGAGCGGTAGTAGCGCTTGAAGGCGTCGAAGCTCTTTTGCTGGTAGGCGCGCACGACGTCGGCGTAGTAGTCCTCGACATGCACGTAGCGGATCACCGCGCGCGGGTTGTGCCTGAACACCGCGTTGCCGATGGCGTGCACCAGGTGGGTCTTGCCCAGGCCGACGCCGCCGTAGACGAACAGCGGGTTGTACGAGGTGCCGGGGTTTTGCGATACCTGCATGGCGGCGGCGCGGGCCAGATCGTTGGCACGGCCGGTGACCAGGGTGTCGAAAGTGAAGTCGGGGTTGAGGCGGGTCTTTTCGTAGGCCAGTTCGAGGCCCGACGAGGCGCTCGGCGCCGGGCCGGCGTCGTTGTCGCGGCTGGCGGCGGCCGGTGTGCGCGGCGCGCGGGCGGGTTGGGGCTCGGCGGCAGGCGTGGGGGCATCCGCCACGGGCTCTTCTGCGG
>NZ_AMXE01000142.1 GCF_000310205.1 Thauera linaloolentis 47Lol = DSM 12138
CGCCGCCTCTGGCCGTTTCCCGATAAGTCCCGGACGCCTTCCCTCCTATAGTCGTTTCGCGGCGCCCGGTACGGGCCGTGCCACCACGCGATACCGAAGCCGCCCGCTCATGCGCGGCCATGCCAATCAAGATTCATGAAGGAGACAACCCAATGGAGAAAGTACCCGGGAGGAAACCCCGCCTGCTCGCGCTGGCCGCGAGCCTGGCGGCACCGCTTCTCGCCGCCCCGGCACAGGCCGCGCCGCAGGGCGAAGCCCTGGTCAACAGCAAGTGCATCACGTGCCACGCGCCGGCCGAAGACGGGCAACTGGCCCGCATCGGCGACAGCCGCCGCACCCCCGAAGGCTGGGACATGACGGTGGCGCGGATGATCATCAGCCACGGCGTGAAGCTGAGCGCCGACGAGCGCGCCGCGGTCGTCAAGTACCTGGCCGACACGCGCGGCCTGGCGCCCCAGGAAACCGACGGCTACCGCTACCTGATCGAGCGCGACTTCAACCGCGTCGAAAGCGTGCAGGGCGAAGCCAAGCTGGCCTTCGACACGTGTGCGCGCTGCCACTCCTACGGCCGCATCGCGTTGCAGCGCCGCACCGAGTCCGACTGGGCCAAGCTGCCCCACTACCACGTGGGCCAGTATCCGGTGATCGAGATCCAGGCCGGCGGCCGCGACCGCAACTGGTGGGAGCTGGCGACGACGCAGGTTCCGGCGATCCTCGGCAAGCTGTACCCCAACGACAGCGGCGCCTGGCAGCAATGGCAGCAGCGCGAGCGGGCCAGCGCCGCCGGCACCTGGCGCTTCGTCGGCCACCGCCCCGGCCGCGGCGCCTACGAAGGCGTGGCGACGATCGAGGCCGACCGCGCAGGCGCCGACCGCTACAAGGTGAAGTTCCGGTTCGACTATGCCGACGGCCAGCGCGAAACGGCCGAGGGCGAAGCCATCCTCTACACCGGCTACGAGTGGCGCGCCTCCGTCAAGCAGGGCGGCATGGACGTGCGCCAGGTGTTCACGCTGTCGCCCGACGGCCAGACGCTGTCCGGCCGCTGGTACGAGAACGGCATCGACGCGATCGGCGGCCGCCTGCTCGCCGCCCGCAGCGGCAAGAGCTCGGCCGAGCGCCTGCTGGCGGTCGAGCCGACCCACATCAAGGCCGGCACGACCCAGCGCGTCACCCTCTACGGCAACGGCCTGTCGGGCGACGTCGATCTGGGCGACGGCATCACGGTCGCCAGGGTGGTCGAGCGCGCCGCCGGCAAGGTGGTGGTCGAAGCGCGGGCCGATGGCGCAGGCAAGGATGGCGTGCGCGCCGCAGCGGTGGGCAACGCCCGCCTGCAGCAGGGACTCGCCCTCTACCGGAACGTCGATTACGTGGCCGTCGAACCGGAGCAGGCGATGGCCGTGGTCGGCGGCGGCAAGGGTCCGCTGCCGAAAGTCCCGGTCCAGTTCGAGAGCGTGGGCTACGCCTTCGGGCCCGACGGCAAGCAGGGCACGGCCGACGACATCCGCCTGGGCTACTTCCCCGCCACCTGGTCGATGGCCAACGCCAACGCCTTCGCCGAAGAGATGCGGGACATGGCCTACGCCGGCACCCTGCAGACGGACGGCCTGTTCATCCCCGGCGACGCCGGCCCCAATCCCAAGCGCAGGTTCGGTACCAACAACGCCGGCGAGCTGGCGGTGACGGCGACGGTCGACGACGCCGGGCGCAAGCTCAGCGCCAGCAAGCACCTGATCGTGACCCTGCAGCGCTGGAACGACCCGCCGCTGCGCTGAGGCACGCAAAGGAGCCGCCCCCATGACCACCTTGTTCGTCAACCGCCACAGCTTCCACGACGTGAAGCTGCCCGAGCGGCGGATGCTGTTCCACATCCCATCCAGCGGCCTGTTCGAACTGGACGAGGTGGGCGGCTCGCTGCTCGACTTCCTGAAGGAAAACGACCGCGTCTCGCTCGATGGCGTGCGCGAACGCTTCGACGGCCGCGTCACGGCATCCGACCTGGCACAGACCTTCGAAAACTTTCGCGAGCTGTCGATCCTGTGCGACGCCCCCGCCGGCCCCGACCTGGGCCTGCGCACGGAGATCCGTTCCTTTCCGATCAGCACCGTGGTGCTGAACGTCAACACTGGCTGCAACCTGAGCTGTACCTATTGCTACAAGGAGGATCTGGACGTCCCGTCCAAGGGACGCCGAATGAACTTCGACACCGCGTGCAAGAGCATCGAACTGCTGCTCGCCGAAGGGGCCGTCCACGACCGCATCAACGTCATCTTCTTCGGCGGCGAGCCGCTGACCAACCTGGCGCTGATCGAACAAGTGGTGGACTACACCGAACGGCGCTGCGCCGAGGAAGGCAAGCATGTCGATTTCTCGATGACCACCAATGCCACGCTGCTGACCGAGGACATCGTCGACTACCTCGACCGCCACCGCTTCGGCCTGTCGATCAGCATGGACGGCCCCGAGGCGGTGCACAACCGCCGCCGGCTCACCGTCGGCGGCAAGGGCACCTACTCGGTGGTGGCGTCCAAGGCGCGGATGCTGCTGGAACGCTACCGCTCCAAGCCGGTCGGCGTGCGCGTGACGATGACTGCGGGCTACACCGACGTGCCCGCCATCCACCGGCACCTGAAGGGCGAGCTGGGCTTCTTCGAGGTCGGGTTCGCGCCCGCCACCTCGGGGCCGCTGACGGCGTTCAACCTGAACGCGGACGAGCTGCAGGCGGTCTTCGACGGCATGAAGGCGCTCGGCCGGGCCTACCGCGACGCGGCGCTGCGCGGGGAAAACAACGGTTTCTCCAACATGCACCAGTTGATGAGCGACCTGTACGAGGGGCGCAAGAAGGCCCTGCCCTGCGGCGCCGGCGTCGGCCTGCTGGCGGTGGACCACAAGGGCGACCTGAACCTGTGCCACCGCTTCACCGGCTCGGACATGCCGCGCTTCGGCAACGTCGACGAAGGCATCGCCAAGGAGGCGCTGGGCGCTTTCCTGGAGAAGGCCACCGACCGCGCCGACAAGGGCTGCTCCACCTGCCGCATCCGCAACCTGTGCGCCGGCGGCTGCTACCACGAGTCCTATGCCCACTTCGGCGATCCCTTGTCGCCGACCTACCACTACTGCGACCTGATGCGCGACTGGGTGGACTTCGGCATCGAGATCTACACGGAAATCCTGGTCAAGAACCCGGGCTTTTTCAGACAACACCTGAGCACGAGGAGTATCCAGCTATGAAGCACATGAAAGCGATGAACGCGAAGGCCCACCAGGTCGAAGTGGCGATCGGCAAGGGCGGCAGCGAGGCGGAGGAAGTGATGGCGATGCAGACGGTGGTCGGCTGCGCCACGACTTTCGACCCGGGCTGGGAAGTCGACGCCTTCCTCGGCGTCGCCGGGCTGTGCCAGCCGATGGAGGCCGACCTCTACGGCTGCGCCGACCCCTGCTGGTGGCCCGCGCAGGTGCCCGACACCCTGCACAACTACACCGACTGGGCCGCCGGCAAGGATGCCGCCGTGCAGGACTGGACCCAGCTGCAGTCGGTTTTCCCCAAGTAGAAGAAGCCGGCCCCCACGAATCCCGCCAATGCATTCGGCGCGGCGGCCCGGCCGCCGCGCCAGGAGACTCCCACAATGAAAAACAAGCAGCAATCCACCCTGCGCAAGGCATTCGCGCTCGGCATCGTCGGCCTCGGCATGAGCCTGCTCAGCCAGGCCAGCCTGGCCGCCAAGGACTATCTCGTCACCGCGGTGCGCCCCAACAAGCTGGTCGTCGTCGATGCCCAGGCGCGCCAGGTGATCAAGACCCACGAGATCCCCAACACCGCGCCGGGCAACAGCGTCGCCGGCATCGCGGTATCGCGTGACGGCAAGGTGGCCTACGCCATCCACAACCGCTGGGAAAGCGTATCCGGCATCGACCTGGAAACCGGCAAGGAAGTCTTCCGCGCCGAGCTGTCCTCGCCCGACATCCGCGCCAAGGCGCATTTCGCCATCGACGTCAGCCCGGACGGCGGGGAACTGGCGGTCTATGTCAATCCGACCCGCCTGAAGCCGGGCGAATACGAGGTGCTGGACCCGTACATCGCCATCTACGATACCGGCGCCGGCATCCATGCCCAGCCGGTGCGCAAGCTGCCCGCCCCGCGCCGGGCGACCACGCTGGCCTACTCGCCCGACTACAAGCGCCTGTACACCTTCACCTGGGACATGCTGGTGCTCGACCCGAAGACCGGCGAGCAGATCGGCTCGCACCCGTGGAAGAGTTGGAAGCGCAAGGGCTACGGCGAACCCGACTCGCTGTCGGTGTCGCCGCAGTTCGAGCAGGCCAACGAGTTCGCCACGCCCTACTTCATTTCGCACAAGGACAAGGACGGCAAGGAGTCGCTGCGCGCCGGCATCTGGGCGCTGGACATCGAGAACGACAGGGTGCGCTTCTCCGAGTTCGAGGACGCGACGGTGATGTTCTTCTCCACCGCCATCAACCCGGTGCGCCGCAACGAGGCGTACACGGTGTACACCCAGCTCACCAAGACCGACCTCGACACCAACACGCTGGTCAAGCGGGTGGATCTCGACCACACCTTCTACACCGTCAACGTGTCGTCCGACGGCAAGGAGCTGTACATCGGCGGCACCATCAACGAGATCGCCGTCCATGACAGCGACACGCTGGAGAAGAAGGGCACCATCATCGTCGGCAACGGCGACCAGGTGCTCAGCTCGATGCGCCTGGTGCGCCGCTGAGGCCGGCCGGCGCCATGCAAGCCCATTCCGCACATGGCGCCGCGCCGGACGCGGCACGCCCTCTGGAGCACGCTCATGCATGAACATCGGGCACGCGCGCGCGCCGCCATCTGGCTCGCCCTGCCGATCGCCGCGCTGCTGTGCGCCGCGCTGCCCGCCGCCGGCAACCTGGCGGTGCTGGGCGCCGGCCTTTGCGCGCTTGCCGCGGGCCTGCGCCGCGGCGA
>NZ_AMXE01000143.1 GCF_000310205.1 Thauera linaloolentis 47Lol = DSM 12138
CCCCGCGGCTTCACCGAGATCGAGGCCGAGAAGGTCGCCCACCTGATCGCCGACGTGCTCGACGCGCCGGAAGATCAGGCCGTGATCGAACGCGTGCGCGGCCAAGTCTCCGAGTTGTGCGCCAAGTTCCCGGTGTACGGCAAGTAAATCGCTCGTCACGCCACGAAGAACGGGGGCGGCCGCAGGGCCAGCCCCCGTTTTCGTTCACGGCCACGGGTGCAAATCTGCACCGCCACCGAGGCTGGCAATGACGTCGATTCTCGTTGCCAGGAAGGGGGACAGGCCGCCCAGTTCTCGACGGGCAGGCCGTCGATGCGGCGGAACTCCGCTCGTTGTTGGCTTGTATGGACACTGACGTCTGTACTTTAGACACGACCTCGCCTGGAGACAGGCGACGGCCGCAGGAGTATCTCCCCCCGCCCCGCCCGGATACGGCCGGCGCACCACGTGATACCATCCGCCATCGTTCGTTTTCCGGCCGCAGACCTCTCCCTCTTCCGCAATGAAGTGCCCTTTTTGCAGTGACCCCAACACCCAGGTCACAGACACCCGCGAGAACGAGGACGGCGACGTCGTGCGCCGTCGCCGGCGCTGCCCGAAGTGCGACAAGCGCTTCACCACCTACGAGCGCATCGACCTGAAGATGCCGCACATCGTCAAGCGCAACGGCAATCGCACCGAATTCGACCACGGCAAGCTGGCCGGCAGCATGAAACTGGCGCTGCGCAAGCGCCCCGTCACGACAGAGGCCGTCGACGCGGCGGTCGACCGCATCGAGGCACGCCTGCTGTCGATGGGCGAGCAGGAAGTGCCGAGCGAGAAGATCGGCGAACTGGTGATGAAGGAGCTGAAGAAGCTCGACAAGGTGGCCTATATCCGCTTTGCCTCGGTATATCGCAATTTTGCCGACGTGGATGAGTTTTCCGAACTCATCCGCGAGGTCCAGCCACGCCCCCGCCGCGGCAAGGCCGGCAAGCCAAACCAGGATTCCGAACATGACCTTTTCGGCGGCTGACCATGCTGCCATGGCACGCGCGCTCCAACTCGCCGCGCTCGGGCTGAACACGACCTCGCCCAATCCGCGCGTCGGCTGCGTGCTGTCGCAAAACGGCGCCATCATCGCCGAAGGCTGGCACCGCCGCGCCGGCGAACCCCATGCCGAAATCCATGCGCTGCGCCAGGCCGGCGGGGCGGCACGCGGCGCGACGGCGTATGTCACGCTCGAGCCCTGCTCGCATTTCGGCCGCACCCCGCCATGCGCCGATGCACTGATCGACGCCGGGGTCGCACGCGTCGTCGCCGCCATGGAAGACCCCAATCCCCTCGTTGCCGGACGCGGCATGGCGCGCCTGCGCGCCGCCGGCATCGTCACCGAACACGGCCTGCTGGAGACGGAAGCGCGCGAGCTGAACATCGGTTTCGTGTCGCGCATGACGCGCGGCCGCCCGTGGCTGCGGCTCAAGGCGGCTGCCACGCTGGACGGCAAGACCGCGCTGGAGAATGGTGTCAGCCAATGGATCACCGGACCGGAAGCCCGCCGCGACGGCCACGCCTGGCGTGCGCGCGCCTGCGCGGTACTGACCGGTGTCGGCACGGTGAAGGCTGACGATCCGCAGCTCAACGTGCGCGAGGCCGCCTGCGAGCGCCAGCCGCTGCGCATCCTGATCGATGCCCGGCTGGAGGCCCCGCCCGCGGCCCGCATCCTGCAGGGCGAGCCGATCCTGATCGCCACCGCTTGCGAAGACGGTCCGCGCATCGCCAGTCTGTCGGCGGCGGGGCACCGGCTGATCGTCCTGCCGAATGCCGCCGGCAAGGTCGACCTGCCGCGGCTGCTGGCCGAACTCGGGACGCTCGGCCTCAACGAGATCCACGCCGAGGCCGGCTTCAAGCTCAATGGCTCGCTGCTGCGCGAAGGCTGCGTGGACGAACTGCTGCTCTATCTCGCGCCGCTGCTGGCCGGCGATGCCGCCCACGGTTTGTTCAACCTCGCCGCGCTGACGCGGCTGGAAGACGCCACACGGCTCGACATCCGCGACCTGCGCCAGCTCGGCCGCGACATCCGCATCCTCGCGCGCATCGCGCGCGGCTAGCGCCCCTGGCCGCAGACGGCACAGCCGGGATCGCGCCCGAAGCCGACGCTGCGCCACTCCATCGCCAGGCCGTCGAGCAGCAGCAGACGCCCCGCCAGCGGTGTTCCACAGCCGGTGATCAGCTTCAGCGCCTCGGCGGCCTGCGTCGTGCCGATCATGCCGACGATCGGTGCGAACACGCCCATCACGGCGCAGCGCACTTCCTCGACGTCCTCGCCTTCGGGAAAAAGGCAGTGGTAGCAGGCAGCCTCGGGGTCGCGCAGGTCGAACACCGACACTTGTCCATCGAAGCGGATGGCGGCCCCCGATACCAGCGGCTTGCGATGCTTCACGCAGGCGCGGTTGACCGCATGGCGGGTGGCGAAATTGTCGCAGCAGTCGAGCACGAGGTCGGCCGCAGCCACCTGCTCATCCAGCGCACTCCCTTCGAGCCGCGCATGCAGCGGCACGACCCTGGCGAGGGGATTGATGCGGTGCAGGCTGGTGAGCGCCGATTCGACCTTGGGCCGGCCGATGGTCTCAGCAGAGTGCAGGATCTGGCGCTGCAGGTTGGTCAGGTCGACCGCGTCGTCGTCGGCGATCATCAAGGTGCCGACGCCGGCGGCGGTGAGATACATGGCTGCCGGAGAGCCCAGCCCGCCGGCCCCGATGACGAGGACTTTCGCGCCGAGGATCGCCTCTTGCCCCTCCACGCCGATTTCGGGCAGCAAGATGTGGCGGCTGTAGCGCAGCAACTGATCGTCGTTCATGACGCGAGGGGCTCGTCTGCATTCACCGGCGGGCACGGGTGCAAGCCCTTGACCTGCACCTCATGCCCGCCCGGAATTACGGCTTCTTGTTCTGGACGATCTGCAGGCCCTTGAGCAGGTTGACCGCCTGCATCAACTGGTGGTCGTCCTTGCCCGCAAGCTCGAAGCGCACCGGCTCGGCATCGTCGTCGGCGCCATTGTTCTGCTCCGCCTGCCTGGCCTTGAGCTCGGCCTCGGGGTCCTTGTCGTTGCCCAGGTGCCCCTGCAGGTCGGCCTCGCGCACGCGGCGGTTCGAACCATTGCTGCCTTCCTCGACCACGATGTCGGGCTCGATGCCTTTGGCCTGGATCGAGCGTCCGTTCGGCGTGTAGTAGCGCGCGGTGGTCAGCTTGATCGCGGTGCTGTTGTTGAGCGGCAGGATCGTCTGCACCGAGCCCTTGCCGAAGGTCTGCGTTCCCATCACGACGGCGCGTTTGTGATCCTGCAGCGCGCCGGCGACGATCTCGGAAGCCGAGGCCGAACCCGCATTGACGAGGACGACCATCGGTACGTCCTTGATGCCCGCGGGCAGGCGGCTCAGGAAGTCATCGCGCGTACCGCGCAGGTAGTCCTCCGGAATCGCGCGATATTCGCGCTTGGCGTCTTCGGTCCGGCCGTCGGTGGACACGACGAGCTCGCCCGGGGGAAGGAAGGCCGCGGATACGCCCACGGCGCCATGCAACAGACCGCCCGGATCGTTGCGCAGGTCGAGCACCAGCCCGCTGAGCGGCGCCTCGGCAGTCAGCTTGCCCAGGTGCTGGATCACCGATGCGGCCGTGTTCTCCTGGAACTGCGCGACACGCAGGTAGCCATAGCCCGGCTCGACGAGCTTCGACTTGACGCTCTGTACCTTGATGACTTCGCGTGTCAGCGTCAGCACGATCGGCCGCGACTCGCCCTTGCGCATGATCGTCAGTTCGATGTTGGTATTGGGCTTGCCGCGCATGCGCTTGACCGCGTCGTTCAGGCTCATGCCCTTTATCGGCGTTTCGTCGAGCTTGACGATCAGGTCGCCGGCCTGGACCCCGGCGCGGAAGGCTGGCGTATCCTCGATCGGCGAGATGACCTTGACGAAGCCGTCTTCCATGCCGACCTCGATGCCCAGCCCGCCGAACTCGCCCTGGGTGCCGACCTGCAACTCCTTGAAGGCCTCGGTATCGAGGTAGGCCGAATGCGGATCGAGCCCCGACAGCATGCCGCTGATCGAATCGACGATCAGCTTCTTGTCCTCGACCGGCTCGACGTAGCCTTGCTTGATCGCGTTGAACACGTCGGCGTATGCGCGCAGTTCCTCGACCGGCAGCGGCACCTGGGCCGTACGGTCGGCATTGGCGGAAAAATTGAGACTGAGCGTCACACCGACGAACACGCCGGTCATGACGAGGCCGAGCTGTTTCAGCTTGCTGCGCATGAGAACTCCATCGGGGAAGCGGCTCCCGCCCTTCGCGCCGTTTTATCTAGTTGAGTCGCACCCACTGCATCGGGTCGAGCGGGCGGCCCTGATGGCGGAGTTCGAAGTATAAACCCGAATCCCCGGCCCCTCCGCTGGTGCCCACACTGGCGATCGCATCGCCGCCGGACACCGCGTCGCCCACTTCCTTCAGCAACGTGTCGTTGTTTCCGTATACCGTCAGGTAATCGCCGCCGTGGTCGACGATGATCAGATTGCCATAACCGCGCAGCCAGTCCGAATACACGACTTCGCCCGCCGCGACCGCCTTGACGTCGGCCCCCGTGCCGGCGCGGATGAACACGCCTTTCCACGTGGTGCCGCCTTCCGCCCTTGGAGCACCGAAACGCCCGACGAGTTCGCCGCGCACAGGGAAACGCAATTGGCCGCGAAGCTGGGCGAAGCGCACGCCGGTAGGCGTGATCCCGGCACTGCTGCGCACCTCGCCGACGACGGGTTCCGCGCGCCGGGCGGGCGCACCGGCGGCAGCGGCTGGCGGCGGCGCATTGGCCTGAGCCGCCGCCGCG
>NZ_AMXE01000144.1 GCF_000310205.1 Thauera linaloolentis 47Lol = DSM 12138
CCGATGCCGCTGCCGCGCAGCAGGCGTGGCGGGCCGCGGCGGCGCACGCCCGGCGCATCGCGGGCCCGCTGCGCGGGCTGCTGGTGATCGAGGACGTGGTACTGCCACCTTCGACCTGAGCGGTCCCCGGCCTGTCCGGCGCGCCTCTCCGCCCTGGGACGCGCGCCGGATGCAGACCTGCCGTGCCCGGAATATCTCTTCAGTAGCGCGCCACCATCGTGAAGAAGCGGTCCGCCGTGGCCTCCGCCACGACCGGCACCCCCTGGCAGCCCCCCTGCCCGGCATCGCACCCGGGCAGCTGCGCGCGCTTCTGCGCCTCGCCGTCGCCGGTCTTGGACGCGGTAACGACTTCACCAAGGCAAAACAGGGCCAGGCCACAGAAAACCGCTTTGGCAAACATGTGCATCCCCTCCTATCCATTTCAGTCCGGTGCCCAGGCACCCCCAAACCGGCAGGATTCCGATACGGCGCCGCTCCTGCGGCTACCGCCCGACTGTCTCCTCCTGCACAAGCATCGAAAATCTAACATAAACACACAAACATGTTTGTGTTTTTTAAGACCAATCAGCCATGGCTGCAGCGCCGTTCAAGCGTGCCCGGGCGGCAGGACATCCCCGGCCCGCCCCCTGTCCCTCCGCACGGCTACAAAAGATATACGAACAATATACGGTTCATATATAATCTCTCGAATGGGAATCATCAAAATCTCCGAAATCATGCACGCCAACCTGCGTGTCGCCAGCACCGCGCTCAGCCGCTCGATCAACGCACAGGCCGAGCACTGGATGCGCATCGGCATGCTCTCCGAACTCCACCCCGAAATGAACCATCGCGACCTCTGCCGCCTGCTGCTGCGCGCGGAACAGACGGGAGGCGGCTTCGACCTGGCATGCTTCACCGACGACAGCCCGATGCCGGCGGCCGAACATGCAACGGGGGGCCAGGCCCGATGAACAGCACGGTGTCCATCAAATCGCCCGAACAGATCGCCCTGTCGCGCGCAGCCGGCCGGCTGGCGGCGGAAGTGCTCAACGTCGTGGCGCCTTACGTCAAGCCGGGCGTCAGTACCGACGAACTGGACCGCATCTGCCACGACCACATCGTCAACGTGCAGGGCGCCATTCCCGCCAACATCGGCTATCACGGCTACCCCAAGACGGTATGCACCTCGGTCAACCACGTGATCTGCCACGGCATTCCTTCGCCCGGCAAGATTCTCAAGAAAGGCGACATCGTCAATATCGACGTCGCCGTGATCAAGGACGGCTGGTTCGGCGACACCAGCCGGATGTACTTCGTCGGCGAACCCGGACCGCTGGCGCGCCGCCTGGTCCTCACCACCTACGAGGCGATGGTCGCCGGCATCCGCGCGGTGCGCCCCGGCGCCACGCTGGGCGACATCGGCCACGCGATCCAGACCGTAGCCCACCGCGAACGCTTTTCCGTCGTGCGCGAGTACTGCGGCCACGGCATCGGGCAGATCTATCACGATGCGCCCCAGGTCCTGCACTACGGCCGCCCTGGCGAAGGCCTGCGCCTGGAGCCGGGCATGGTCTTCACCATCGAACCCATGATCAACGCCGGCAAGCGCGAGACCAAGACACTCGCCGACGGCTGGACCGTCGTCACCAAGGACCACTCGCTGTCGGCCCAGTGGGAACACATGGTCGCCGTGACGCCGGACGGCTTCGAAGTCCTGACCCCCTGGCCCGAAGGCACCGGCAGCTACCCGGCCATCAACCCCGCGGCTTGAGGCGCTTCCCCCGCCACCCTTACCCACCAGGTCACCCCTGAGCGCCCGCCACACCGCAGGCCAGTGTCCGCCCATCGCGCCAGACACTGGCCTGCCCTTGCGCCAGCGGACAGGCAGACCGCACTGAGCCGCGAACCGGCCCTTTCCGGTACCACTTGGAACGAACTGCACGAAGTGTTGCAGGGCCCGGCTGGAAGCACCCGTACTCTCGTGCGGAAGCAAGGCTCGCCGGCCCGCAAAAAATGCTTTTGGCATCAATCGGAAATCGATGCTAAATTCATGCCCTGTGCATGAACCCTCGGGATTCGCCCATGTCCCCGCCCGCCGAAGACCACGACAGCCCCTGGAAGGAAGCCCTCGAATGCTTCTTCCGTCCCTTCCTGCAACTGCTCTACCCCGACATCGAGGCCGCCATCGACTGGAACAGGCCCGTCGCCTTCCTCGACAAGGAACTGCAGAAGATCGCCCCCACCAGCCGCAACGGCCGACGCCACGTCGACAAGCTCGCTCGCGTCCATTTCCACGCCGGCGCCGTGCGCTGGCTGCTCATCCACGTCGAAGTCCAGGGCGAACGGGAAACCGCCTTCCCCGAGCGCATGTTTCTCTACTACCACCGCATCCGCGACCACCACCGCCAGCACGTCATCAGCCTGGCCGTGCTCACCGACACCGACCCCAACTGGCGCCCCGGCCGCTTCCGCGAAACCCTGGCCGGCAGCGGCGTCGAATTCCGCTTCCGCACCGCCAAGCTGCTCGACCTCCAACCCCGCCTGGACGAACTGCTCGCCACCGACAACCCCTTCGCCCTGCTCGCTGCCGCCCAACTCACCGCCAAACTGGTCAAGGGCGGCAAGCAGCGCGTCGACAACCTCATCGGCTTCTACCGCCTGGCCCTGAAAAAGCAGCTCGACCCCGAGACCATCGCCCGGCTGCTGCGCTTCGTCGAATGGCTGGTCGCCTTGCCGGCCGAAATCGAGCCTTACTATACTGAGCAGATGGACCGGCTCAAGGAGGAAAACACCGTGCCGTACGTAAGCATTCTGGAAAGGAAAGCCACCGAGCGGGGGCTGCTGCAGGGCCTCGAACAAGGTATGGAACAAGGCCTTGAGCAGGGCATGGAGCGCGGGCGCGTCGCCACCCTCTCGCGGCAACTGCAACTGAAGTTCGGCCCCTTGTCCGACAATGTGCGCGAGCGGCTGGACAAAGCCGGCGAGGCCGAGCTGGATTCCTGGACCGAACGCATCCTGTTCGCCGAAACCCTTGAAGGGGTATTCGGCGACTGAGGTTTCATTCCGGCAACGAAACGCCGGCAACCCGTGGAATTGCCGGCGCATTTCAGGCGGGGCCGGTGTTCTCAGCCGGCTCCGAATCGCTTCACATCCAAGCCCGCCGCCGGCCCGGCAACCGATGCATCGCGGAATGTTATCCGATGTCACGGCTTCTCCAGCCCCAGCCCGGCGCGAACGATCTGCCCCCGCTCGCCGAACACCGGCCAGGCGCGCAACCAATCATGGTGTTCGGTATCCAGTTCGGCAAGCTGCTGCCGGCGCGCCAGTTCAGGGGGAGGCATGGTCCCTCCGATGCACGACGGGCATGGGGGGAGATTGCGCCCGTAAAGATGAGAATTTTTTTCCTCTATAGCAGGCACACCGTTTCTGGGGAGCCCGCAGGCGGGCATTGGATTCCAGCGCGACGCCTTTCGAAACAGGGCCCCGGCAAGGCCGGGCTGGTAAAATGCCCGCCCGATTGGCCGCATTCCGACGGCACGGACAACAAGGCGCACGATCGTCCGGCCCCGATGACAGGAACAGCGCAAGCGCTGGAATTCATGGAAAAAACACAAGCAAAGCAGCCGCTTACCGAAGCCGAGATCGGTGCCCATACGCCGATGATGCAGCAATATTTGCGCATCAAGCTGCAGCATCCCGACACCCTGCTCTTCTACCGCATGGGCGATTTCTACGAGCTGTTCTTCGGCGATGCGGAGAAAGCCGCGCGCCTGCTCGACATCACGCTGACCACGCGCGGGCAGTCGGGCGGACAGCCGATCAGGATGGCGGGAGTGCCGTTTCACGCGGTCGAACAGTACCTGGCGCGGCTGGTCAAGCTGGGCGAAGCGGTGGTCATCGCCGAACAGGTCGGCGAACCCGGCGCGACCAAGGGGCCGATGGAGCGTGCCGTCAGCCGCATCGTCACGCCCGGTACGCTGACCGACGCCGCACTGCTGGACGACCGGCGCGACGCGCTGCTGCTGGCGGCCAACCTGCACCGGGGCGTGCTCGGCCTGGCCTGGCTCAACCTTGCCAACGGCGACTTCCGCCTGATGCAGTGCCCCGCCGAAACGCTCCAGGCCCAGTTCGAGCGCCTGCGCCCGGCGGAGGTGCTGATTCCGGACGGCCTGTCGCTGCCGCTGCTCGACACCCTGGCCCCGGCACTGCGCCGGCTGGCGGACTGGCAGTTCGACGCCGAAACGGGCACTCGGTTGCTGACGGCGCATTTCGGCACGCGCGACCTGGTCGGTTTCGGCGTCGAAGACCTGCCGGTGGCGCTCGGCGCAGCAGCGGCGCTGTATGACTATGCGCAGGCCACGCAGCGCCAGACCCTCGCCCACGTCACCGGCCTCACCGTCGAGCGCGAATCCGAATACCTGCGGCTCGACGCCGCCACCCGGCGCAACCTGGAACTGACCGAAACCCTGCGCGGCGAGGCTTCGCCCACGCTGCTGTCGCTGCTCGACACCTGCATCACCAGCATGGGCTCGCGCTGGCTGCGCCATGCGCTGCACCACCCCTTGCGCGACCGCACCGTTCCCGCCGCGCGCCAGGCCGCGGTGGCCGAACTGGCCGGCGGCTTCGCCAACGGCCTGGGCGATGAATCCGCCGGCGATGGCCACGATGGACGCCGCACCGCGAGCGTCCGTGCCGCGCTGCGCGGCGTGGCCGACGTGGACCGCATCACCGCGCGCATCGCGCTGCGCAGCGCCCGCCCGCGGGACCTGTCCGCGCTGCGCGACAGCCTCGCCCGGCTGCCGG
>NZ_AMXE01000145.1 GCF_000310205.1 Thauera linaloolentis 47Lol = DSM 12138
CACCGTCGAACACGCATTGGCAGCCCTGATCGAGCAGGCCGAGCACGAGCCGGCGCGGCGGGTGCTGGCCGGGGTGCGCAGCGAGATCGTCGCCGGCCACAGCCTCAGCGCCGCGCTCGAACGCTTTCCCCAGGCCTTCCCGACGCTGTACCGCGCTTCGGTGGCGGCCGGCGAACGCTCCGGCGAACTGCCCCGCGTCATGCAGCAGCTCGCCGACCATCTGGAACAGAGCGACGCCCTGCGGCGCAAGACACTGCAGGCGCTGATCTACCCGGTGCTGGTCGCCTGCGTCGCGCTCGCCATCATCACCGCGCTGATGATCTGGGTGGTGCCGCAAGTGGTCGGCGTCTTCGAACAGAGCCGCCAGAGCCTGCCGACGCTGACGCGGATCATGATCGGCGCGTCCGCGTTCATCCAGCACTGGGGGGCAGCCCTGTTGATCGCCGTCGGCGGCCTGGGCCTGATGTTCGCCGCCGCGCTGCGCCGGCCCGCCTTCCGCCTGCGGGTCGACCGCCTGCTGCTGCGCCTGCCGCTCATCGGCCGCCACCTGCGCACGCTCGACGCCACCCGCTTCGCCAGCACGCTGTCCATCCTGGTCGGCAGCGGCGTTCCGCTGCTGGCCGCGCTCGAAGCCGGCGGCCGCGTGGTGCAGCGCATTCCGCTGCGCCACGCGATCGCCAGCGCGGCCGACAAGGTGCGCGAAGGCGTCGGCCTGTCGCGCGCGCTGGCGTCCACACGCAGCTTTCCGCCGCTGCTGCTGCACATGATCGCCAACGGTGAAGCCACCGGCCAGATCGCCCCGCTGCTCGACAAGGCCGCCCGCCTGCAGCAGCAGGAACTCGAAGCCCGCACCGCGACGCTGACCAGCCTGATCGAGCCCGCCCTGCTGCTGCTGATGGGCGCCGTCGTGCTGCTGATCGTGCTCGCGGTGATGCAGCCGATCATCGAAATCAACACCCTGATGAGGTAAGCATGTCCCTGTCCGCCCCCCGCCGCCACCGGCACGCGCCGCGCGGCTTCACGCTGATCGAAGTCATGATCGTGATCGTCATTCTCGGCGTGCTCGCCGCGCTGGTGGTGCCGCGCGTGATGAGTCGCCCCGACGAGGCGCGCGTCGTCGCCGCGCGCCAGGACATCGCCTCGCTGATGCAGGCGCTCAAGCTCTACAAGCTCGACAACCGCCGCTATCCGACCACCGAGCAGGGACTGGGTGCGCTGGTCGCCCGGCCGGCGAGCGCGCCGGTGCCCGACAACTGGAAGCCGTATGTCGAGCGCCTGCCGACCGACCCCTGGGGCAATGCCTACCAGTATCTCAACCCCGGCATCAACGGCGAGGTCGACGTCATGAGCCTGGGCGCCGATGGCCGCAGCGGCGGAGAAGGTTTCGACGCCGACATCGGTTCGTGGCAGCCCTGAGCCCCCGCCCGGGCACCTTTCCCCGCCCGCCCATGCGCCCGCAACGCGGCTTCACCCTCGTCGAGTTGATGGTGACGCTGCTCCTGCTCGGCATTGCGGTGAGCGGCGTCGGCCTGCTCGTCGACAGCGCCCGCGCGCGCGACCCGCAGGCCGCCGTCGAGCAGCTCCGCCGCGCGCTGGAGAACGCCGCGGCGCGGGCGGAGATCCGCGGCCGGACGATCGCACTCGAATTCAGCGTGGACGGCTACCACTTCGTCGAACTCGACCGCCACGGCGAGTGGCGCCCGCTGAGCGCCGACGCGCAACTCGCGCCGCGGCGCCTGCCTGACGGCCTGGCCTGGGTCGGCCTGCGCACCGGCGCGTCCGGCCCGGCGCGCACGCCTTCCAGCGCTTCGCCGCTCCACCGCCGCATCGCCTTCTCCAGCCGGGCGCCGCGCTACCGGCTGCAGCTGCGGCAAGGCGCCACGCTGCACACGCTCGACGGCGACATCGCCGGGCGCGTGCGCCACACCGTCTCCCGCCCGGAAGGATAGGCCGATGAAACGCCACAGCGCCGGCTTCACGCTGCTCGAGACCCTGGTCGCGCTGTCGATCATCGCACTCGCACTCAGCGCCGCGATGCGCGCGATGGGCAGCACCGCCGCAGCGGCCGGCAGCCTGCGCGAACACACGCTCGCGACCTGGGTCGCCGAGAACCGCTTCGCCGAGATGCGCGCGCGCCAGGAATGGCCGGCGATCGGCCAGCGCCAGGGACACAGCCTGATGGGCGGGCGCCGCTATCCATGGACCGAGAAGGTCAGCGGCACGCCGAATCCGCTGTTCCGCCGCGTGCTGATCGAAGTCCGCGATGGCGACGGCGATGGCGGCGCGCCGCTGGTGCGCATGGACGGCTTCGCCGTGAGGCCGCTGAAATGAGCCTCGTGCGCGCCGCGCAGCGCGGCCTGACCCTGATCGAAGTGATGGTGGCCTTGTCGGTGTTCGCCGTGCTGGGCGTGCTGACCTGGCGGGCCACCGACCACCTCGTCGGCGCACGCCAGCACATCGGCGCCGAGCTCGAACGCTGGCGTGCCATCTCGCTCACCGCGCACCGCATCGGCGGCGAGCTGCAGCAGATCGCACCGGCCCCCGGTACACTGCAGTTCACGCCCGCCCCCAACGCCACCGCCCAGGACACGGCCCACATGCTGAGCTTCACCGTGCTGCAGGGGTACGACGGCCTGCCGGCGCGCGGCGGCTTCGTGCTCGTCGAACGCCGGCTCGAATGGTGGCTGTGGAGCCACGACCACGCGACCGTCCCGCCCGAGCGGATCACGTTGCTGGACGACGTGGATGCAGTGCGCTGGCGCTTCCTCCATGCCGACGGCTGGACCGACACCTGGCCGCCCGACCAGGCTGCCGCCCGCGTGCTGCCCGCCGCCATATCCATCGAACTGGAGCTGCCCGATGCCGGCACCCTGGTACGCGTGTTCGCGCTGCGCTGAGCGGCCCCGCCGGCGCCAGCGGGGCGCGGCCGTCATCCTGGCGCTGCTGACGGTGAGCCTGGCGGCGATACTGGCCGCCGCCGCGCTCGCCGACTTCGGCCACGCCTACGACGTCCATGCCGGCCGCTACGAGCAGGCGCAGTCGCGCCAGCTCGCGCTCGGCGCACTCGACTGGGCCCGCAACGTGCTGGCCGAGGACAGGCGCACCAGCGCCAGCGACCACCTCGGCGAAGCCTGGGCGATACGGATTCCGCCCACGCCGGTCGACGGCGACCCCGCCGCCGGTATCGCCGGCGGCCACATCAGCGAGCTTTCGGGGCGCTTCGACCTCAACGCGCTGCATCCGTCGCGGCGCCTGCACGCAACGGCGAGGACGCGCTGCGAACGGCTATTCGCCCTCGTCCTCGGCGACGCGGCGCTGGCGGCACGGCTGGCGCAGGCGCTCGACACCCACTTCCGCACGCCGCGCCCGGCCGCGAGCCTGGCGCCGGCGGAAGATGGCGTTCCGACGGGCGCCCAGGGCCCGCTGCTGCTCGGCATCGACGAACTCGTGCGCCTGCCTGGGTTCGACGCCGACATCATCGCCGCGCTGGCGCCGCACGTCGCCGCCCTGCCCACCGGCGCGGCGATCAATGCCAACACCGCCACGCCCGAGGTGCTGGCGGCGGTCGTCGAGGGGCTCGCCCTCGACCAGGCGCGCATCATCGCCGCCGAGCGCGAACGCATCTGGTATCGCAACCGCGGCGACTTCAGCGAGCGGCTCGGCGACGGCGCCACTGCGCCCACGCAGGACGTGATCGATGTACGCAGCCGCTACTTCAGCATCGACATCCACGCCAGCTACGGCGAAGCGGTCACCCGTCTGCATGCGCTGCTCGACCGCGAACAGAACTGGCCCACCCTTCTCTGGTACCGCTACGAATGAAATCCCGACTCACCCTCCTCGTCCCCGAGCACTGGCCCCAGACACCAGAATGCGAATGGCAGTTGAGCGACCGCGACGGCAGGACGGCGCAGCGCGGCCGCAGCGCGCCACGGCACTGGCCGCGCGCGGACGAGCACGTCGCCATCCTCGACGGCGCGCAGACCAGTCTGTTGACGATCACGGTCCCGCCGAGCAAGCGCAAGGACCGCCCCGCGCTGATCGCCTACGCCCTCGAGGCGCGGCTCGCGCGCGAAGTCGACCAGGAACACGTCACCATCGTCGCCGACACCGCGGCAAGCGCAGGCGCGAATCCGGATGCACGCCAGCTTGCCGTGCTGGTGGCCGGCACGGCGCGCCTGCGCCAGGTCTGCGCCCAGTTCGACACCCTGCAGCGCCCGCTGCATCGCGCCGTGAGCATCTTCGAATGCCTGGCGGCCAGCCCCGAATGCTGGCAGCTCGCGAGCGGCGACGGCCGCAGCGCCGCGCTGCGCACCGGCACCGGCAGTGCGATCGCCTTCGACCTGCCGCAGCGGAACGACGGCGGCGACACCGGCGGCCACGGCCAGGCGGACGACGATGGGCGCGTGGAGGCGATTGCCGCCATGCTGGACTTCGCGCTGCGCGACGCCGGCAGCCCGCCGCAGCGCATCGAGCTGGCGTTCACGCCCGCGCTGCCGGCGGAATGCTGCGACACCCTCGCCCACCGCACGGGGGTCGCGCTGCAGCCGCTCGGCTTCGATGCCGTATGGGCCCGCAGCGCACAGGCGCATACGCTGCTCCATGGCGGCTTCGCGCCGAAGGTGGGCGTCGGCGCCAGCCTGTGGACGACGCTGCGCTGGCCGGCACTCGCGGCCGGCACCGCGCTTGCGCTGGCCGGCATTGCCATGGCGGCGGGCGTGCTGGCCGACCGCGGCGAGGCCGCCCGCCTGGCGCA
>NZ_AMXE01000146.1 GCF_000310205.1 Thauera linaloolentis 47Lol = DSM 12138
AACCCCGCCAGTTCATCTTCGGCCTGGAGGATTCCGGCCTGGACTATGAAGCCGGCGACGCGCTGGGCGTGTGGCCGACGAACTGCCCGGAGCTGGTCGCCGACATGCTGGCCGCCCTCGAGCTGCCGGCCTCGGCCCCCGTCCCGGTCGAGAATCTGGGCGACCTGCCGATCGTCGAGGCGTTGCTGCGCCACCGGGACATCGCGAGAATCACCACCGACATCCTGGGCTTCATCCGGGACCGCTCCGGCAGCAAGGTGCTGGCCGATCTGCTCGAGCCCGAACGTGCGCAGGATCTCAAGCAGTGGCTCGAGGGGCGCCAGATCGTGGACCTGCTGGAGGCGTTCCCGATCCAGGTCTCCGCGCGGGAATGGAGCGCGGCGCTCAAGCGCCTGCAGCCGCGCCTGTATTCGATCTCGTCCAGCCCCAAGGCGCAGGTCGGCGAAGCCCATCTCACGGTCGGGATCGTACGCTACGAGCATGGGGGCAGGCCGCGGCGCGGCGTGTGCTCGGCCTTCCTGGCCGACCGGGCCGGCGACGGCGAAATCCCGATCTTCGTGCACAAGTCGGCGCACTTCCGCCCGCCCGCCGGCAAGGACACGCCGATGATCATGGTGGGGCCGGGCACGGGCGTGGCGCCGTTCCGCGGTTTCCTGCACGAGCGCCGCGCACGCGGCGACACCGGGCGCAACTGGCTGTTCTTCGGCGAGCAGCACGCCGCCACCGATTTCTACTACCGTGACGAACTGCAGGGCATGCACGGCGATGGCCTGCTGACCCGGCTCAGCCTGGCCTTCTCGCGCGACCAGGCGGAGAAGATCTACGTCCAGCAGCGCATGATCGAGCAGGGTGCGCAATTGTGGGCGTGGCTGCAGGACGGCGCGCATTTCTACGTCTGCGGCGATGCCGCGCGCATGGCGCGCGACGTCGATGCCGCGCTGAAGCAAGTGGTGGCCACCCATGGCGGCATGAATGCCGAGTGCGCCGCCGAATGGGTGGCGGAGTTGAGCCGCGGCAAACGCTATCTGCGCGACGTGTATTGATGTTTCCGGCCCGTGCTGTCCGCGCTCACACCATCGCCAGGAAGTCCTGCCAGTCCTCGATCGGCAGGGGCCTGCCGAACAGGTAGCCCTGGAAGAATTCACAGCCGTGCAGGCGCAGGAACTCGCGCTGGGTCGGCGTTTCGACGCCTTCGGCGATCACTTCCAGGTCGAGGGCGTGGCTCATCGACAGGATGGCGAGCACGATGGTCTCGCTGCCTTCATCCTGCGCCATGTCGCGGATGAAGGACTGGTCGATCTTCAACTGGGCGAAGGGCAGGCGTTTCAGGTAGGACAGCGAGGAGTAGCCGGTGCCGAAGTCGTCGAGGGCGAAGTGGATGCCCAGTTCGCGCAACTGGTTCATGCGCGTGATGCTCTCGTCCAGGTCGTCCAGGATGGCGCTTTCGGTGAGTTCGAGCTTCAGCCGGGAGGGATCGATGCCCGCGTTCTCCACGGTGCGGCGCACGAGGGTGACGAAATCCGCCTGGCGGAACTGCCGTGCGCTGACATTGACCGCGATCGACAGGTGGCGGGTCGACGACGACTGCTGCCAGCGCGCGAGCTGCGTACAGGCGGTGTCGAGCACCCACTGGCCGATCTGCACGATCAGCCCGGTGTCCTCGGCCAGCGGGATGAAGTCGGCCGGCGATACCGTCGTGCCCGCGGCGCCGGGCCAGCGGATCAAGGCTTCGGCGCCGGCGAGGCGGCCGTGGCGGTCGACCTGGGGCTGGTACAGCAGGCGGAAGCCGCCGGTGTTGAGGGCTTCGCGCAGGCCGATCTCCATGCGCGCATGGGCGTCGACCACCGCCTGCATCGCCGGGTTGAAGAAGCGGATGGCGTTGCGGCCATTTTCCTTGGCGGAGTAGAGCGCGACTTCGGCCTGCTTCAACAGCGTTTCGGGGGAGGACGCCTTGCCGCGGAACAGGCTGATGCCGACGCTCAAGGTGGCGTAGTAGGGGCCTTCCTGCGCGTCACCCAACTGGTAGGGGGCGTCCAGTTCGCGATGCAGCTTCTTCGCGATCAGTTCCGCGCGCGCAATGGCATCGGTCTCGTTGGTGCCGACGTTTTCGATGATGATGGCGAAATCGTCGTCGCCATGGCGTGCGACAGTGTCGTCTTCGCGCAGCGCTTCCTGCAGGCGGTCGCCGAGTTCCTTCAGCAACTGGTCGCCGATGGCGTGGCCGCGCGAATCGTTCAGTTTCCGGAAGCGGTCGATGTCCAGCAGCATCAGCATGCCCCACGCTTCGCTGCGGCTGCTGCCGCGGATCGCCTGCTCCAGGCGATCGCGCAGCAGGGCCCGGTTGGGGAGCCCGGTCAGCGGGTCGTAGTAGGCCAGGCGGTGCAGCAGCGCTTCGGACTGCTTGCGCTGGGTGATGTCTTCCTTGACCGCGACATAGTGCGTGATCGTGCCGTCGGGCTGCTTGATCGGCGCGACCGTGGCGAGTTCGAGGTAGCCCGAGCCGTCCTTGCGGGAGTTGTGGAACTCGCCGCGCCACACTTCGCCGCGCGTCAGCGTCGCCCACAGGTCCACGTAGGTTTCCTTGGGCGTCCTGCCGGTGTTCAGGACGCGCGGATTCTGCCCGATGACCTCTTCGCGGGTGTAGCCGGTGATGCGCAGGAAGGCGTCATTGACGTACTCGATGCGGGCGTCGGTGTCGGTGATGACGATGCATTCCGGGCTCTGCTCTATGGCCATCGACAGCCGCCGCAGTTCGGCGTCGCGCCGCTCGATTTCCTCGGCCATGTGGTTGATGCCGGCGCTGACGTCGTCCAGTTCGCGCACCGCCGAGCCATGGCCTATGCGCGTATCCAGGTTGCCCGCGGCGATGTGGGCGACCACGTTGCGCACGCGCGCGGTCCAGACTTCGATCAACTGGTAGATGTAGAGGCGGGCGATGAGGGCCGACAGCAGGGCCACGGCCGCGAATACCGCGAGCTGGATGTGGAAGCGCTTGTCGACGGCGTTCAGCGAATGCTTCAGCGGCGCGCCGATGGCGATCAGGTCCTTGTCCGGCACGAAGCCGGGCATGGCCAGGCCGTACAGGCGCCGCTTTCCGTCGGGGCCGGTCAATTCCGCGATGCTGCTGCTCTCCGTCAGCGTCCGGTGAAGAAGCGCCAGCTCGTCGGCGGGAAGGGCGTGGCCGCGCCACTGCTCGGCGTCGGGATGGTGCGCGAGGATCCTGCCGTGCCCGTCGATCAGGCTGGCTTCCCAGCCCGGCGGCAGCTTGAAGTCGTCGATCAGCTTGTTCAGCCAGTTCAGCGAGATCGCCGCGAAGACGAGGCCGCGCACTTCGCCGCGGGGGCCGCTCAGCGGGTAGCCGAACACCAGTACCGACTGGCTCGAGATGCGGCCGACATGGAATTCTCCGCGCGTGATTTCACCGCCCCGCATGGCAGCCTGGAACCAGGCGCGGTCGGAGACGTTGATGGCTTCGCTTTTCGGCAGGGCGCTGCAGAAGACGGTGCCATCCGGCAGGGCCGCGCCAATGTTGACGAAATCCTCCAGGGTGTCCAGCAGCCGGCGCGCGACGTCGTCGCAGCGGGCGCTGTCCGGCGAACGGAGTTCGTCCGACTCGGCCATGAGCCGCAGTGCGAGGCCGACAGCCTTGTGGGCCTCGTCGGCTTCCCGCCTGGCGACCGTCAGATACTGGGCGATCTCCTCGTGCGCGCGCTTGATGGTTTGCGTGCGCTGGTCGTGATAGTCGAACAGCACGAACATCAGCACGGGTGCCAGGGCAAGACCGATGGTCAGCCACAGTCGCAGGCGCAGCGATTTGCGGATCATCTCGTCTCTTGCATGTCGTGTTGGTCGGTAGCCACGCTTGCGGGTCGTTGGTGCGCACGCGTGCAATATGCCCCAATCTGGGCAACCTGTCCCGTGGCGATTACCCGTGGGCGCCGAGTCCATCACGGTCCGAAGATGCCCCGGGGCCCTTTCCGCCCGTTCCGCGAGAGCCGGCGAGGAATGCCCGCCGGCCGGCGCGGCGGGCGCCCTATCTGAGCTTGAAGCCGCGTTCGCGCAGGGCTTCGACGAGGCGGTCGCGGCCCGACAGGGTCTGCGGGCCGGCGATGCGCTTGGCCGAATGCACGGCCCAGGTGCCATGCACGTTCATGCGCTGTGCATCGTAGAAATGGGCCATCGCGGCGTTGTAGGCTTCGATGCCGGGTTCCTGCGCGGCCAGTGAGTATTTTTCGTGGTGGAGCACGACCGATTGCGGGAGGCGAGGCTTGACTGCCGCGGGCCGGGCGGGATCGGGGTGGCCGACGCACATGCCGAATACGGCCACCACGCCCTGGGGCAGCGCCAGCAGCTCGGCGACCTTTTCGGGCTGGTCGCGCATGCCGCCGATGTAGACCGTGCCCAGGCCGAGCGATTCGGCCGCGGCGGCCGCGTTCTGCGCGGCGAGCGCAGCGTCGATGACGCCGACGAGGAACATCTCGGCATAGTCGAGCGCGCCGGCGGGCCGCCCGGTGATTTCGGCGATCCGGGCCAGGCGGGCGAGG
>NZ_AMXE01000147.1 GCF_000310205.1 Thauera linaloolentis 47Lol = DSM 12138
CGGCGGTGGAGGCCGGGCTCGCCAGCCGGCGGCAGGCGCGGGTAAGATGCGCCGCGTCAGGACAGGTTCGGGAGTGAAGGGATGAAGCGGGTGCCGGTGTTCATGCAGGCGATGCTGTCGATGGCCGTTCCGTCGGGTGCCGCGCTTGCGCAGGCCGCGTTGCCGGTGGCGGAGCTTGGCGCGGGCATGTACCGCATCGAGGCCGAGGTCGCCCATACGCCCCAGACGCGGCAGTTGGGCCTGATGAACCGCAAGTCCATGCCGCTGCAGCGGGGCATGGTGTTCGTGTTCGACCAGGATACGACCCACTGCATGTGGATGAAGAACACCTGGCTGCCCTTGTCCGTCGCTTTCGTCGATGCGCAGGGCAAGGTGATCAACATCGAGGACATGCAACCGCATACCGAGGACAACCACTGCGCCGCCGCGCCCGCGCGCTATGCGCTGGAGATGAACCTGGGCTGGTTCCGCGAACGCGGCATCGAGCCGGGCGACACCTTGCGCGGCTTCGACCGCCTGCCGCCGGCGCGCTGAGCGGTCTGGCGGAAAGGACGAATAGCGCCCCTTTACCGCCTTTTTTCGGCCGGCAGATATTGCCGGCCGCGGCCGATAATCCGCTCACGTCGCCCCGCGTCCGCGCCGCTTGCCGCGCGGCGGGGCCGACATGGAGCCGGCAGTGGCCGAAGACAGCGATCTCGAAAAAACAGAAGCCCCATCACCGCGGCGGCTGGAACAGGCGCGTGAGGAAGGCCAGGTCCCGCAGTCACGGGAACTGTCGACTTTCTTCGTCACCATCACCGGCGTGCTGGCGCTGTGGATGCTCGGCGGCTGGATGGCCGAGCGGTTGGCGGGCTTGGTGCGCACGGGCTTCGCCTTCGAGCGCGACACGGCCTTCGACGTCGTCTTGATGATCGGCGTGCTGCGCGGGCAGCTCAGCGGCGCCTTGCTGATGCTGATGCCGCTTTTCCTCGTCCTGCTGCTTGCGGCGGTTGCCGCGCCGATCGCGCTGGGGGGGCTCAATTTCGCGCCCAAGGCCCTGGGGCCCAATTTCGGCCGCATGAACCCGCTCAAGGGCCTGGGGCGGATGTTTTCCGCACACGGCCTGATGGAGATGGTAAAGGCGATCCTCAAGTCGCTGATCATCGGCGGTGTGGCGTCGATGGTGCTGTGGTCCAACAAGGACCATTTGTTCGACCTCATGGTGATGCCGATCGAGGCCGGCATGGCGGATTTCTCCGGCACGGTGATCCTCGCCGCGGTGCTGATCGCGGCCAGCCTGGGGCTGCTGGCGCTGATGGATGTGCCTTTCCAGCTCTGGCAGTACAACAAGAAGCTGCGCATGACCAAGGAAGAGGTCAGGCGCGAGGGCAAGGAGCAGGAGGGCGATCCTCAGATCAAGGCCCGCGTCCGCGCCATGCAGCGCGAGATGGCACGCCGCCGCATGATGGCCGAAGTACCCAATGCCGACGTGGTGGTGACCAACCCGACACATTTCTCGGTGGCGTTGAAGTACGACGCCGAGCGCATGGGCGCCCCGGTGGTGGTCGCCAAGGGGCGCGGCGAGATGGCGCTGAAGATCCGCGAACTCGCGCGCGAGCACGACGTGCCGTTGCTGGAGGCGCCGCCGCTGGCGCGTGCGCTGTACAAGCACTGCGAACTGGAGCAGGCGATACCGGCCGCGTTGTACACCGTGGTGGCCGAGGTCATGGCCTATGTTTACCAGCTCGACACCTGGATGAAGCAGGGAGGCCTGCCGCCGCAGATGCCCGCCAGCCTGGCGGTGCCCGAGGGCATGGACCCCGGCTCCCCCGACGAATGAGTGCCTGAACGATGGCCATACAAAACGCCCTGAACCTGCGCCAGTTGCTGACCCCGGCCAATCTGCGCCCGCTGGCGGCGCCGCTGCTCATCATCATGGTCCTGGCCATGATGGTGCTGCCGCTGCCGGTCTTCCTGCTCGACGTGTTCTTCACGTTCAACATCGCCATCTCGGTCATGGTGATGCTGGTGGCGATGTACTCGAGGAAGCCGTTGGACTTTTCCGTCTTCCCCACCGTGCTGCTGGTGACGACGCTGCTGCGGCTGTCGCTGAACGTGGCGTCGACGCGGATCGTGCTGCTCGAAGGCCACGGCGGCCCGGACGCGGCGGGCAAGGTCATCGAGGCCTTCAGCAGCTTTCTCGTCGGCGGCAACACGGCGGTCGGCATCGTCGTGTTCGTGATCCTCACCATCATCAACTTCGTCGTCATCACCAAGGGCGCGGGCCGCATCGCCGAGGTGTCGGCGCGCTTCACGCTGGATGCGATGCCCGGCAAGCAGATGGCGATCGACGCCGACCTCAACGCCGGCCTCATCGACGAGAAGACGGCCAAGGCGCGGCGCAAGGAGATCGCGCAGGAAGCGGATTTCTACGGCGCCATGGACGGTGCCTCCAAGTTCGTGCGCGGCGACGCCATCGCCGCCATCATCATCCTCGTCATCAACATCGTCGGCGGCCTGTTCGTCGGTGTCATGCAGCACGACATGGCGGTGGGCGACGCGGCCCATACCTACACGCTGCTGACGATCGGCGACGGCCTGGTGGCGCAGATCCCGGCGCTGATCATCTCGGTGGCGGCGGGCCTGGTGGTGTCGCGCGTCGGCGACGACGGCGACATCGGCGGCCTGGTCATCGGCCAGCTCTTCTCCAACCCGCAGGTGACGATGCTGACTGCCGGCATCATCGGCGTGCTGGGGCTGATTCCGGGCATGCCCAACCTGGTCTTCCTGCTGCTCGCAGCCGCGCTCGGCAGCATGGCATGGATGCGGCGCAAGCGCATCGTGGAGGAAGCCGCCGCAGCCGCCGCGCCGGCCGCCGCGGCGCAGGCCGCCATGCCCCAGCCCGATGCGCAGGAGGCGAGCTGGAACGATGTCTCCCAGGTCGATGTGCTCGGCCTGGAAGTGGGCTACCGCCTGATTCCGATGGTCGACAAGGGCCAGGACGGCGAACTGCTCAAGCGCATCCGCGGCCTGCGCAAGAAGTTCGCGCAGGAGGTCGGCTTCCTGTCCTCGCCGGTGCATATCCGCGACAACCTGGAGCTCAAGCCCAATACCTACCGCATCGCGCTCAAGGGCGTCGAGGTCGGCGCCGGCGAGGCCTATCCGGGACAATTGCTGGCGATCAATCCGGGCCACGTGTCCGGGCCGCTGCAGGGGCGCGAGACGACCGACCCGGCCTTCGGCCTGCCCGCGTTCTGGATCGACGCCGGCATGCGCGAGCAGGCGCATGCGCTGGGCTACACCGTGGTGGACGCCAGCACCGTGGTCGCCACCCACCTCAACCACGTCATCCTCAACCATGCCGCCGAACTGCTCGGCCGCCAGGAGACGCAGGCGCTGCTCGACCACGTGGGCAAGGACTCGCCCAAGCTCATCGAGGATCTCGTGCCCAAGCTGCTGCCCATCGGCATCGTGCAGCGCGTGCTGCAGAACCTGCTGGAAGAAGGCGTCAACATTCGCGACATGCGCAGCATCATCGAAGTGCTGGCCGAGCATGCGCCGCGCACGCAGGACCCGGTGCAGCTCACGCTCAAGGCGCGCGAGGCGCTGGGCCGCGCGATCATCCAGGCGCTGTTCCCCGGCAATGCCGAGGTCAACGTCATGGCGCTGGAGCCCGGCCTGGAACGCATCCTGATGCAGGCCATGAGCACGGGCGGCGAGGGCGGGGCGATCGAGCCCGGCCTGGCCGACACCTTGCTGCGCCAGACGGCGCAGATCGCCCAGCGCCAGGAAGACATCGGCCTGCCGCCGGTGCTGCTGGTGCCCTCGCAGTTGCGAATGCTGCTGTCGCGCTTCCTGCGCCGCGCGGTGCCGTCGCTGAAGGTCATCTCCAACAGCGAGGTGCCCGAGTCCCGCACCATCCGCGTCACGGCCATGGTCGGTGGCCAGCAGGGCTGACGCCGCCCCGCGATGATGGCGGGTTCGAGCACCGAATAACCGGGTTAAAGGCGTCTTATTCGGCCCAAGGGATCGCGCGTCCGGCCGGGATAATCCTTCTCAAGCTGCGGTCAAGGTCTGGCTGCCCGGAGAAACGCCATGAACGTCAAACGCTACTTTGCCCCCACCGCGCGCGAAGCGCTGCGCGCGCTGAAGGAAGCGCTCGGCCCCGATGCGATCGTGCTGTCCAACCGCGCCGTCGATGGCGGCGTGGAGATCCTGGCCTTGCCGGGCGAAGCGGTGAGCGCGCTGCAGGCGGCCAATCGCGCGGCGGTCGCGGCGAAGACGATGGGTACGGCGAGGAACCCGGCGCAGGCGGCCGCCGAGCCTGTCGCGCCGCCCGCCCAGCAGCCGGCTGCGACACGCGAGCCGGCCGACGGCGACTTCCGCGTCAGCCTGTCGGCGCTGGCCGCCAGCG
>NZ_AMXE01000148.1 GCF_000310205.1 Thauera linaloolentis 47Lol = DSM 12138
GCGCCCGGGGGCCGCGGTGAATGGCCCGGCCGCCGGCCGCGCACCACCGGCGGGGAGAGGGGCCGGCGCGCTCATGCCCGCCCCCGCCAGCGCAGCAGCCGTGTTTCCGCGCGCCGCAGGCCATAGTCCAGGCTGAAGCCAATCAGCCCGATCAGGGCGACGCAGACCAGCACCACGTCGAGCTGGAAGATCTGCCGGCTCCAGGTCATCAGGTAGCCGATGCCCTCCGCGGAGGCCATCACCTCCACCGCCACCAGCGCGACCCAGACGTGGGCGATGCCCTGGCGCACGCCGGTGGCGATGGCCGGCAGCGCGCCGGGCAGCACCACGCGACGGTACAGCGTCCAGCGGCTCAGCTTCATCACCCGCGCCACCTCGAGGTAGGCCGGCGGAATGTTGCGGATGCCGTCGGCGGTCACCAGCGCCAGCGGCACCACGCAGGCCTTGGTCATGATGAACAGCTTCAGGCTGTCCTCGATCCCCAGCACCATCATCAGCAGCGGGATCAGGGCGATCGACGGGATCTGCACCATGACGCGGAAGCTGGGCCCGATCCAGCTCTCGAACGCGGGAGAAGCGCCCAGCGCGGCACCGAGGGCCAGGCCCAGCACCAGTCCGAGTGCGGCGCCCTGGACGACCCGCCACAGGCTGATGAACAAGTGCTCGGCGATACCGCCGCCGTGCAGCAGGTCCAGGAAGCTGGCGAGCACCGCGCCGGGGCCGGGCAGGATGTTCGACGGCAGCAATTCGGCACTGCTGGCGTACCACCACAGCAGCAGCACCGACAGCGGGAAGACCGCGTACTGGAACGCTGCCGGCGCCGCCTGCCGCAGGCGTGCCAGGGCGGCCGCGAACGGGGCCGGGCCGGCGGCGAGCGCGAGGGGGGCCAGCGCCGCATCGCCCTGGCTCGATACCAGGCGCATGCCGCTGCCGAAGGCTCCGGCGGAATGCGGCCTGGCCGCGCCTTCTCCGCCCGTGTCGCCCGCGTCGCCGTGGAGGCGCGGCGGGCGTCTGCTCAGGGCCGTGCTCATCGGACGCGGCGCCGGGGGGTGGGGCGGGCGCTGTGGCATGGGAAGCAGGCGATGGCCGGATGGTTCATGGTTGTCCTCTGGGCGATGTGCCGGATAGGGTTGGCGGGATGTTGCTGACGAGGGACAACAGCAAATCCCGTACCACGCGCGTCCGTCGCCCGTTTGCTCGGATTCGGCGGGGTTTCCCGGCGCTGCGGGGCGCCTGCCGCGGACGCGGGCTGTTGCGTATTCAACAGCCCGCGGCGGATGTCTGGCCGCCGTGCAGCAGCGCGGCCGGGGGCGTTCAGGCGGCGTGGCGGGCCGGCCGGCCGCTGACTTCGGCGCCGGCATCCGGCGCCAGGCGCAGGAAGCGCAATGCAGCGACGAAGCCGATCAGGCCGATGGCGGCGAAGACGTTGCGGAAATCCGCCAGGACGGGCTGCTCGAGGCCATGCGCCGCCTGGGACAGCTTTACCAGCAGCGCGCCGGCGGCCACGCCGACGATCATCGCGACCTGCTGCAGCATGCTCGACAGCGTGGAGGCGGAACTGCGCTGCTGCGGCTCGGTGTCGGCGAAGGTGAGGGTGCTGAGCGCGGTGAGCTGCATCGAGCGGGTCAGCCCGGCCACGGCCAGCAGCGCGGCGACGGCCCATGCCGGCGTATCCGGCCGCAGCAGGCCGCAGGCAGCGATCGCCAGCGCGCCGAGCATGCCGTTGGCGACCAGCACGCGGCGGAAGCCGAAGCGGCGCAGCAGCGGCGTGGTGACCGTCTTCATGCCCAGGTTGCCGGCGAAGTAGGCCACGATCATCAGCCCTGCCTCCCACGAGCTGAGGCCGAAGCCGATCTGGAACAGCAGCGGCAGCAGGAAGGGCGTGGCGCTGATCACCATGCGGCAGAAGAAGCCGCCGCTCAACGTGGTCAGGGCGAAGGTCGGTGCGGTGAAAGGCGACAGATCCAGCAAGGGTTCGGCGGCGCGGCGGAAGTGGCGCAGCGCGGCCACCCCGAGCACGCTGCCGGCGACGCAGAAGGCCGCCGACAGGCCGAGGTCGGCGCCGGCATGGCCGATCGACTCCAGGCCGTGCAGCAACAGCACCATCGCCCCGGCGGAGAGCAGGAAGCCGCGGCCGTCGAAGCGCCGTGGCGCCTCGCCGTGCAGGTTGGGGATGAAGCGCAGCGCCAGCAGCAACCCCGCCAGCCCGATCGGCAGGTTGATCAGGAAATTCCAGCGCCACGAGGCGTAGGTGGTGATGAAGCCGCCCAGCACCGGGCCGAGCACCGGCGCGATCAGCGCCGGCCAGGTGAGCAGCGCGGTGGCCTGCAGCAGCCCGGCCTTGGGCGTGTTGCGCAGCACCACCAGGCGGCCCACCGGCGTCATCAGTGCGCCGCCCACGCCCTGCACGGCGCGGGCGGCGATGAAGGTCGGCAGGCTGTCGGCCAGGCCGCAGGCCAGCGAGGCGAGGCTGAAGACGACGATGGCGGCGGCGAACACGTTGCGGCTGCCGTAGCGGTCGGCGAGCCAGCCGCTGGCCGGGATGCAGGCCGCCACCGCCAGCATGTAGATGGTGATGCCGAAGCTGAGGTCGAGCGCCCGCACGCCGAAGGCGTCGGCCATCTGCGGCAGCGAGGTGCTGATGATGGTGCTGTCCAGCACCTGCATGAAGAAGGCGCCGGCAACGATGAGCGGGATGCGCCTGGGGAGGTCGGAAGCGGTCATGGGGCGGAGGGAGGTCTCGGTCGGGGGAGGGCGTCGGAGGGGGGTCGGGGGCGGGCACGCATCGCCCGGCCCGCCCTCACTTTTCTGCGGGAACGGCCGAATACAGGCCGGTGCGGCGGATGGCGGGCCCGGTGGCGAGCAGCAGCGTCCCGTAGGCCAGCGCGCAGCCGCCGACCAGCGCGCTCAGCGTCGCCCAATGCGCTGCCTGGGCGATCAGGAAGGCGCCCACCGACGGCCCGGTGCGGAAGATCAGGCCGTACAGCGCCACCACCCGGCCGCGCAGCGCCGGCGCGCTCTGCAACTGGCACAGCGACTGCATGGCGATGTTGCACACCACATGGAACAGGCCGGCGGCGACCATGGCCGGCAGGGCGATGGCCAGCGCGGTGCTGGCGGTGAATGCGAGCAGCGATGCGGCCAGGCCGAGCCCGGTGACGAGCACGCTGCGCGCCAGCGCGCGGCTGCTGCGCGCGCGCAGCATGATCAGCGCGCCCAGCAGGGCGCCCAGGCCCTGGGCGCTCATCAGCATCGACAGGACCTCGGGGCCGCCGCCGAAGACCTCGCCGGCGAAGGCGGGGAACAGCTCGGAGAACGGCCGCGCCAGCAGCGAGAAGGCGAGGGCGAGGAAGATCACCGCGCCGATCTCCGGCGTGCGCAGCACATAGCGGAAGCCCTCGGCCACGTCGCCGGCCAGCGCCGCGCCGCGTGCCAGCGGCGGGCGGTCGATCCATCGCCGCAGGTGGAACACCACGCCGAGGATGGCGAGGAAGGAGATCGCGTTGAGCGCGAACACCAGCGCCACCGAACCGAAATGCATGGCCACGCCGGCGCCGGCCGGCCCCAGGCTGCGTGCCACCGCCACCGCGATCGAGTTGGCGGCGATCGCCTGCGACAAGCGTTCGCGCGGTGCCAGCAGGCCGTTGAGCAGCATCCGCACCGGCTGGTTGAAGCCCTGCAGCGTGGATTCGGCGACCGCGAACAGCAGCAGGCCGTACATGTTCACCATGCCGCTGGCGGTGGCTGCGCACAGCAGCAGGGCGAGCAGCAGCGTCAGCGTCTGGGTGAGGCAGAACAGGCGGTAGGGGTTGCTGCGGTCGGCGACCGCGCCGGCCAGCGGCGCCACCCACAGCGCGGCGATCAGGTCGGCCATGGCGATGGTGCCGACCCAGGCCACCGAATGGGTCAGCTCCCAGGTGAGCCAGCCGACCCCGGTCTTCTGTGCCCAGGCGCCGATCGAGGAGATGCCGTGGCCGACGGTGAACAGGACGAAATGGCGCGACGGCGGTTCGGCCGTGGCGGGAAGGGGCGGAGGGGCTGTGCTCACTGGACTGCCCTCCGGTCGCTGGTGCGACCACCTCTCCATGGGAGGTGCGCGCCGCCTTCGGGCGGCCGGGCGACGGCGCTCATGTGCCTGCGCCCGCCGTGAGCGGACCGGGGGCGGGGCGCGGCATCGCGAGGCGGCGCGGCGGACG
>NZ_AMXE01000149.1 GCF_000310205.1 Thauera linaloolentis 47Lol = DSM 12138
CGGGGTCCGCGCCCAGGGCCGGGCCGCGGCCTCGGCGGCGGCGAGGGCGGACTCGATGTCCGGCGCCGCGCTTTCCGCCGCATGGCCGACGATGTCGCGCAGGTCGGCCGGGTTGGCCACCGCGCGCAGGCGGGACGCATCCACCGCCGGCTGGCCGGCGACGATCGGACCAGCTTGGTGCGCACTGTCGCGGCCGCGCCGCAGGGCGGCCGCGATGCGATGGCGCACCGGCTCGCTGGCCAGATCCAGGCCGGCCGAATTGACGCGCTGCGCGCCGTACAGCCCAGCCGGCAGCGGAATGCGCGGATGCGGCGCACCGCCCAGTGCCGCCGCCTGCTCGACGGGGTCGGCGACCAGTTCGTCCACCGGCACCGCCTCGTCCACGATGCGGTTGACGAAGCTGGTGTTGGCGCCGTTTTCCAGCAGCCGGCGCACCAGGTAGGCGAGCAGGGTTTCGTGGCTGCCGACCGGCGCGTAGATGCGCACCAGGCGATGGCGTCCGGCATGGCCGGCGATCTGGTCGTAGAGCGGCTCGCCCATGCCGTGCAGGCACTGGAATTCGTAGTCGCCCGCGCGCCAGGCGGCGCCCGGGGTCTGTGCTTCGGCGGCGTGGAAGACCGCCGCCAGGGTGTGGGCGTTGTGGGTGGCGAACTGCGGGTAGATGGCGTCGCGCGCGGCGAGCAGCTTGCGCGCGCAGGCGAGATAGGACACGTCGGTATGGACCTTGCGCGTGAACACCGGGTAGTCCCGCAGGCCGTCGATCTGCGCGCGCTTGATCTCGGCGTCCCAGTAGGCGCCTTTCACCAGGCGCACCATCAGGCGCAGGCCGCTGCGCCGCGCCAGGTCGATGACGAAGTCGAGCACCTGGGGGGCGCGCTTCTGGTAGGCCTGCACGACGAAGCCCAGTCCGTCCCAGCCGGCCAGCGCGCCGTCCTGCGCCAGGGCTTCGAGCAGGTCGAGCGAGAGGTCGAGGCGGTCGGCTTCTTCGGCGTCGATGTTGAGGCCGATGTCGTAGTCCCTCGCCTGCAGGCACAGCGCCCTGAGCCTGGGCAGCAGCTCGGCGAACACGCGCTCGCGCTGCGACCAGGTGTAGCGCGGGTGAAGGGCCGAGAGCTTGACCGAGATGCCGTTGCCGTCGACCACGCCGCGTCCGGCCGAGGCCTTGCCGATGGCGTCGATGGCGCGGGCATAGTCGCCGAAGTAGCGTTCGGCGTCCTCGGCGGTGACCGCCGCCTCGCCCAGCATGTCGAAGGAGTAGCGGTAGCCGCGCTTCTCGTGCGCGCGGCCGCGCTCCAGTGCTTCGCCGATGTCGCGGCCGGTGACGAACTGCTCGCCCAGCATGCGCATCGCCAGGTCCATGCCTTTGCGGATCAGCGGCTCGCCGCCGCGCGCGACCAGGCGGGCGAGCGCGGTGGACAGGCCGGCTTCGCTACTCGTCGACACCAGTCGCCCGGTGATCAGCAGACCCCAGGTGGCGGCGTTGACGAACAGCGAGGGGCTGTGGCCGACGTGCGCGCGCCAGTCGCCGTCGGCGAGCTTGTCGCGGATCAGGCGGTCCGCCGTGGCCTTGTCGGGCACGCGCAGCAGGGCTTCGGCCAGGCACATCAGCGCCACGCCTTCCTGGCTCGACAGCGAGAACTCCTTCATCAGCGCATCGACGCCGGACGAACGGCCGCGCTGCGCGCGCAGGCCGGCCACCAGGCTGCGGGCCAGGTCCGCGATGCGCTGGCGTGCCGCATCGTCCACGCGTGCCGCGTCGATGAGGGCTGCGACGCATTCGGCCTCCGGGCGGCGCCATGTGTCGTCGATGGCGGCGCGCAGCGGCGGGCGGGCATGCGCCGGCAGCGCGGCGGCGGCCAGGCCGGAGGCAATGGGCGAAGCGGGGTGATCCACGGTGAAAGCCTCCGGCGGGTGTAGGGAACGGCGGCGCTTCTGGCAGGGCGTCGATTCGGCCGAATTTTTCGCCAAAAACAATAGTTGATGGCTCCAAAATTCGAATCTATACAGACATAATTCCGGTTTTGGCGCCCAGGGGTAGTCGAAAAGACTGCTGCACCGCAATGGATCGGATCGATTTGAAGATACTCGCCGAACTGCAGGCCGACGCCCGCCTGTCGATCGTCGAACTGTCGCGCCGCGTCGGCCTTACCAAGACGCCCTGCGCCGAGCGCGTACGCCGGCTGGAAAAGCGCGGCGTGATCCGCGGCTACCATGCCGACCTCGACCCGGACGCGATCGGCGCCGGCCACATCGTCGTCGTGCAGGTGCTGCTGAGCAGCACCGCCGAGCAGGACCTGCGGCGCTTCAACGAGGCCGTGCGCCGCATCCCCGAGATCGAGTCCTGCCACATGGTCGCGGGCGATTTCGACTACCTGCTGAAGGTGCGCACCCGCGACATCCACGAGTACCGCCGCGTGATGGGGGATGGCATTTCCGGCCTGCCCTGCGTCAAGCAGACCCACAGCTACGTGGTGATGGAGGTGGTCAAGGAGGCGCGCAGTCTGCCGGTGCGCGCGCCGGCAGACTGATCGGGGCGGGCCATGGTGTAACATCCCCGCCAATCGTTTCGCCGCCTGCCGGCCGGCAGCGGCTCCTTCCGGGTCAGACAATCCATGGTTCCGCATCTCACTACCGCACTCACCGGGCCGCTGCTCGAACTGGAGCGCCAGTTCCTCGATAATGCTTCGGACATCGAAAAGTGGTTCCGCGTCCAGTGGCAGGACCACATGCCGCCCTTCTACGGCTCGACCGACCTGCGCAACTCGGGCTTCAAGCTCGCGCCGGTCGACCTCAACCTGTTTCCGGGCGGCTTCAACAATCTCAACGATGCCTTCATGCCCTTGTGCGTGCAGGCCGCGCAGGTCGCGATCGAGCGCATCTGCCCCGATGCCAGCAAGCTGCTGCTGGTTCCGGAGAACCACACCCGCAACCAGTTCTACCTGCAGAACGTCGCCAAGCTGGTGTCCATCCTGCGCCTGACCGGGCTCGAGGTGCGCATCGGCAGCCTGCTGCCCGAGATCGCCGCGCCGACGGTGCTCGAACTGGCCAACGGCGCCACGCTGACGCTCGAACCGCTGCGCCGCAGCGGCGGCCGCGTCGGGCTGGACGGCTTCGACCCCTGCGCGGTGCTGCTCAACAACGACCTGTCGGCAGGGATTCCGCCGGTGCTCAAGGGCCTGGACGAGCAGTGGCTGATCCCGCCGCTGCACGCCGGCTGGCACGCACGCCGCAAGTCGAAGCACGCCGAGTGCTACGACCGCGTGGCGCGCGAGTTCGCCGCCGCGATCGGCATCGATCCGTGGCGCATCAACCCCGAGTTCGGCGTCTGTGGCCAGATCAACTTCCAGGAGCGCACCGGCGAGGAATGCCTGGCGGCGCAGGTCGATTCGCTGCTGACCCGCATCCGCGCCAAGTACAAGGAGTACGGCGTCGGCGACGAGCCCTTCGTCGTCGTCAAGGCCGATGCCGGCACCTACGGCATGGGCGTGATGACGGTCAAGGACGCGTCCGAGGTGGTCGGCCTGAACCGCCGCCAGCGCAACAAGATGGCGGTGGTCAAGGAAGGCCTGCAGGTGCACGAGGTCATCATCCAGGAAGGCGTGCACACCTTCGAGACGGTGGAGGACGGCGTCGCCGAGCCCGTCGTCTACATGATGGACCACTACGTCGTCGGCGGCTTCTACCGCGTCCACACCGAGCGCGGCCGCGACGAGAACCTCAATGCGCCGGGCATGCACTTCAAGCCGCTGGCTTTCGACACCTGCTGCACGCTGCCCGACGCGGCGCAGGGGCCGGATGCGCCGCCCAACCGCTTCTACGCCTATGGCGTGGTCGCGCGCCTGGCGCTGCTGGCGGCCTCGGTCGAGATCGAGGAAACGGCGCCGCTCGAGGAACTCGGAGAGGCGGCATGAAGCTCGCCTTCATCCTCGATCCGCTCGACGGCCTGAAGGCCTACAAGGATTCCAGCATCGCGATGATGCGCGCCGCCGCCGCGCGCGGCCACCAGGTGTGGACGCTGCAGCGCGGCGCGCTGGCGTGGCGCGACGGCGCGGTGGCGGCGCGC
>NZ_AMXE01000150.1 GCF_000310205.1 Thauera linaloolentis 47Lol = DSM 12138
TCCCTTGACCAGGCCGGCCGCCATGCAGGCGCGCACCACTTCATCGAAGAGCCAGCGGAAGGTGCTGCTCTCCCCGCGCCCCGGTCGCGCCGATGAACGATTGAGGCCAGCCGGAGCGGTGAGTCGCATGGCCCCGGCACCACAGTGCCGAACAAGGCCGATTGGGGAAAGGCAGTCTGTTCTGTCCTTGTCCATTGCAATGCCGCCAGTCGAGAAGCGGTCACGTCCGAGCGTGATCAGCAGGAGAAGAAGATGCGTGCATGATCAACGGCTGCTGTCTGCAGAAAACAGTTGACGGGAAGTCCCTTGGGGAAGGTAAGGCTGCTATTTAGTAGCAGGTTTTACGCCGTCACTATTGAATATCGCAACGCAATTGCTTCCGGCTGGAATAAGCAACATGTTTGCACCACCTGAATTTTTTGTGAAAATTGTGCCTGCTGTCTCCGCTTCTAACTTAAATGAATCGCTCATTTCAGCGAAGTAGGCTGTGCACGATTTAGCCATGGGTAGGATAATCGTCCTGGTGTAGATGCACTCTTTTCCGATTTTTCTAAACTCTGCCGAAACGTAGACGGAGTCTCCGGCCTCCCCGAAAGCTGCTGTTATCTTGAGGCTGTCATCTCTGGTCTGCGGAAGCTTGTCGGTAATAACCCTGATGCCGGAGCCTCCAACCACGGAAAACGCATTTCGAATTGCTGCGTTGCATGCTGTGAACCCGTGGTCTTTAGCTTTCTGTAATACAAAATCAAGAGCCTCGTTTGCATGGGACACTTGAGAAGTGAACAGTAAGCTCGTTGTGAGAGGTAGCAGATGGAAGCGCATACATATTTCTCCGATTGTTAGTGCGAAATCATGAATACAGCGTGGTGATCCTTGCAGAGCAACCTCACCCTAATGACATAATCCAAGCAGCTCCGCACGGAACTCATCAATCGTTCGGTCAGCATGACCTTGGACTTGATGCTTGCCTTACGTGTGTAGCGAGCCTTTTTTCCAGCGCTGCGCCTTGGTTTATTGTCAGCAGCATATTGTGACGTAAACACATCTAATTTGTAAGCATCTGGTGAGCGCCGCCTTCCTTTTGGAGTAGTCGTCGTTGACGATCCTCCCGGAGGGGGCATCTAACTTTGTACCCACAATGGATTTCATGGACACTGATTTGGATCAGCGTCTCCACCGCGACCCACGCGGACCGTACTGGCACCACACGCTCGAGTTCGAGCGCGCCGTCGTCTAGCAGTCCCTGCAGCCGGGTGCTTCGGTGTCGCGACTTGCTTGCTCGCCCGCACGACCTCAACGCAATCAGATCTTCGCTTGGCGCAAGGTCCACAAGGAAGGCAGTTTGAGGACGGCCGCGTTCGTGTCGGTGAGGCGAGCGTGCTGCTGTGATCTACAGTTTGATTGGCACGGCCAAGCTGAACGGGCTTGATCCCGAAGCTTACCTACGCCATGTGATCGGGTGTGTCGCCGAGCATCTGGTCAATCGTGTCGATGAACTCCTGCCGTGGAGGGTCGAACGGGCCTTAGCGGCACCCGAACAGAAGGCCGCCTGATGCAGCATTCAGCTTCCGATTCGCTGCCCCTGCTGACACATCAACGAACTGCTCTCGGATGGTGGCTAGATTACGTTCTGGCATACACCAGCGAGGACGCCATTCTTGGGTCTCCCTTGTCCTTTTTCTTGCATCTTGAGGGCTTCTCAGCTCCTCTAGGTGCCATCTTCGCGATGGCAGGTGCCTCTGTCAGTGATCTATTTTTTCATCGCGACCCGCCTATTTGTTGTCATCGGCATATTGTGACGTAAACGCGGCTGACGCAAAATCATCAAGCCAGGAGACTCTGAAAAATGTCTCCCGGCTCAACTCCCTCGCAGGACTTCCCCAACGCACGAGCCGTCCTTGCCACTAATCTGGTGAGGCTGCGGCGCGCGCACGGCTGGTCCCAGGAGGAGCTCGCTTTTGAAAGCGGCCTGCACCGAACCTTCATTGGGCATGTTGAGCGCCGGGCGCGAAACATCTCGCTCGACAACATCGAGCGCTTGGCACACACCCTCAGCGTGCCCGTTCACGTGCTCCTCACTCCTGCGGACTGAGTTTGGCTTTGCGGCTACGACCACATCGTCACCGACGGTCCGCCGCATGTTACCTGCCAGGACGCTGGCATGGCATGATGAGTGGCACTTGCCATACGCGTTTGAGGCACCGATCCGATGACCGATACCAAGCCGGCCGCTACCGCCACCACACCCAAGAAGCGTCCCACACTGCGCTTCCGAACTGGCTCGGACATTCAGGCATATCGCAAGAAGGTCAGATTGAATCAGGCGAAGTTCTGAGCGTGCATCGATGTAACACAGTCCGGTGGGTCACGGTACGAGTCTGGGCGCGACATCCCGAAACCGGTGCAGATGCTTCTCTATCTCGCGTACGGAACCGAGGCACGGGCTCAGCTCCTGCTGGACTGGCTCCGGGACGAGCAGACAGACAGGGCTCCCGCAGCTACCCACCTGTCGTTGGCCGCCCAAAAATGATGTTCACGATCAATCACTTGCAACACCCCTGCTCACAGGCCATTGTTTTGTGTAGCTTTCTGTCTTTTTGGGTGATCGATGGACACAGGGAAGCTGGCCGGCATGGTGGAGATTTTCGAAGGCCTGGAGGACTGGCGTAGCACGCAACAGACACGACACCGGCTGAGCGAGCTGCTCACCGTGACGGTATGCGCGGTGCTCAGCGGTGCCGACGATTTAGAGGAGATTTCGCAGTGGGCGCACGCCAAACTGGCCTGGCTGCGGGGCTTTCTTCGGCTCGACTACGGCGTGGCCTCGCCCGATACCTTCGAGCGGGTGTTCGCGCTGCTCGATCCGAAGCAGTTCGAACAGGCCTTTCGCACCTGGGTGGGCGGCATCATTCCGGCGCTGGGCAAGGACCAGGTGATCGCCATCGATGGCAAGGCGAGCCGGCGCACCACGAGCAAGACGGCCGCTGCGCCGCTGCATATGGTCAGCGCGTTTGCGGCCAACGTGGGCGTGGTGCTCGGACAGACGGCCACCGCAGAGAAGAGCAACGAGATCACGGCGATTCCCGAACTGCTCAAGGTGCTCGACATTGAGGGGTGCATCGTCACCATCGACGCGATGGGCACGCAGACCAAAATCGCCCACGCCATTCGCGAACGAGGTGCGCACTACGTGTTGTGTGTGAAAGACAACCACCGCAACCTGCACGATTCGATCATCTTCGCCAACCTCGACCCACGCGGCCCGCTGGTACCGACTTCGACCCACGAGAGCACGAGCACCGGGCACGGAAGAACCGAAGTGCGTCGCTGCCAAGCCTACGACGCCGTCGATCGGCTCCACAATGCCGCCGCCTGGAAGGACGTCGCCAGCTTCGCCGTGGTCGAACGCATCCGAACGGTGGGCGAGCGCACCAGCACCGAGCGCGTCTGCTACATCAGCAGCCTGCCCGCCGGGGCCGAGCGGATCGCGCAGGCGGTCAGAAGTCACTGGGAGGTCGAGAATCGTCTGCACTGGTGTCTCGATGTTCAGTTCAGTGATGATTACGCCCGTGCCCGTACCGGCCACGTCGCACACAACCTCGCGCTCGTCCGCCACATTGCCCTCAACCTCATCCGGCTCGATACCTCCATCAAGACCAGCATCAAGACCAAGCGACTGCTGGCCGCGACATCCGATCAGTTTCGCGCAGCGTTGCTGGGCTTTGAAGCGCCCCCTGACGACGAAGACGATGAATGATGAATGCGTAGCTGCGGTAGCCCTGAGCAGACAGATGCTCTGCATGACTCATCAAACTCAAGCACCTAAGCAAAGGGCTAAACGGTCACCTATGGGCGTAATGCGCAGGTGGCGGTAGGTTCATTTCATCGATGTGAGAAAAATCCCAAGATGAGTGAGAACCTACACCACTTGACATGTCTCTTGTAGGTTCTCAAATACGGTGAAATGGTTCCCCAGCAGCGGCGCCGGAAATTTCACCCTTCAATGAAAACCCTT
>NZ_AMXE01000151.1 GCF_000310205.1 Thauera linaloolentis 47Lol = DSM 12138
GCCAGCGCCTGCGCCGCTTCGCGCGGCGGCGCTGGCCCATGCTCGCCGCGGCGGCGGCACTGGCCCTGCTTGCGCTGCCGGTGCGCCAATCGGTGCTGGCGCCGGCGGAGATCGTCCCGCGTGCGCCCGAGGCCGTGCGCGCGCCGCTGCAGGGCGTGGTGGACAGTATCGAGGTGAAGCCCAACGAGACCGTTGCCGCCGGCCAGTTGCTCGCCCGGCTGGATGCGCGAGAATGGCAGGGCCGGCTCGAATCGGCCCGCCAGGCACTCGCCATCGCCGAGGCGGAATGGCGCCAGGGCCAGCAGCAGGCGCTGTTCGACGAACGCAGCAAGGCCGCGCTGGCGCTGCTGCGCGGCAAGCGCGACCAGGCCGTGGCCGACGTCGACTATTACGCGCAGGCGGTGGAGCGCACGCAGCTGCGTGCCGAACGCGCCGGCATCGCACTGTTCGACGACCCCGCCGACTGGATCGGCAAGCCGGTCGCGGTGGGCGAACGCATCATGATGGTGGCCGATCCGCGTGACGCCGAACTGGAAGTGCTGGTGCCGGTGGCGGACGCCATCGCGCTGCCGGACGCGGCGCCGGCACGGCTCTTCCTCAATGCCGCACCGACGGCGCCGGTGGCCGCCACCGTGCTGCGCGTAGGCTATCGCGCGGCACCGACCGCCGACGGCACGCTGGCCTACCGCGTGCGCGCCCGCTTCGACAGCCCGGAAGCGGCCGGCGCGCTGCGCGTCGGCCTCAAGGGCACGGCCAAGCTCTACGGCGAGCGCACCGTGCTGGCGGTCTACCTGCTGCGCCGGCCGCTGGCGACGCTGCGGGTGTGGCTGGGGGTGTGAGCGTGCGGCCGGGCACTGCCGCTATCCCGCCCCCCTCGCCGCTGGGCGAGAGCCGGAGGGATGGCACCGGAAAGCTGCCGCCGCTGCGCGAAGAGCTGCTGCTGCATCGCGCTCCGCACGGCCATGACGGCGCGCCGGCATGGACCCTGGAAGACCCCGGCCGCGGCCGCTTCTTCCAGATCGGCTGGGCCGAGGCCGAGATGCTCGCGCGCTGGCACCTGGGCGGCACCGAGGCCGTCGCCGAGGCCATCGGCCGCGAGACGACGCTGCGCCTCGATGCCGGCGAGGTTGCCGAATTCTCGCATTTCCTCGACACCCAGGGCCTGCTGCAACTGCGCGGGCCGCAGGCGCTGGAGCGCTATGCCAAGGAAGCCGGCGCGCAGCGGCGCGGACACTGGCTGACGTGGCTGCTCCACCACTATCTCTTCTTCCGTATCCCGCTGCTGCGCCCGGACGCCTTTCTCGAGCGCACGCTGCCATGGGTGCGGCGCGTCTTCCTGAACCGCCGCTTCGCCGCCGCCACCATGGCGGCCGGTCTTGCCGGCCTGCTTCTCGCCGCGCGCCAGTGGGACGCCTTCGTACACACCTTCCTCCACTTCTTTACCCTGGAGGGCGCGCTGATCGCCGCCGCGGTGCTGGCCTGCACCAAGATCATCCACGAGCTGGGCCACGCCTACACCGCCAAGCTCCACGGCTGCCGCGTGTCCACCATGGGCGTGGCTTTCATGGTGATGTGGCCGGTGCTGTACACCGATACCTCGGGCGCGTGGCGGCTGGCGAGCCGGCGCCGGCGCCTGAGCATCGGCGCCGCCGGCATGCTGGCCGAAACGGCGCTGGCTGCCTGGGCGACGCTGGCCTGGAGCTTTCTGCCCGACGGCATGCTGCGCAGCGCCGCCTTCATGCTCGCCACCACGACCTGGCTGCTGACGCTGGCGGTGAACCTCAACCCGCTGATGCGCTTCGACGGCTATTTCCTGCTCGCCGACACGCTCAACGTGCCCAATCTGCAGGAGCGCGCCTTTACCCTGGCGCGCTGGCGGCTGCGCGAATGGCTGTTCGGACTTGGCGACGACAAACCCGAGAGCTTCGCGCCGTGGCGCGAGCGGGCAATGCTTGCCTATGCGTTCTGCACCTGGGTCTACCGCTTCTTCCTGTTCCTCGGCATTGCCCTGCTGGTCTACCACATGGCCTTCAAGCTGCTGGGAATCCTGCTCTTCGTCATCGAGATCTTCTTCTTCGTGCTACGCCCCATGTTCAAGGAATTCGGCATCTGGATGCAGCGGCTGCTGGCCAGAAAAACCCGCTGGAACCACCGCAGCCTGGGCACGCTGGCCCTGCTCGTCGCCGCGGTGCTGCTCGCGGCGCTGCCCTGGCACACCCGCATACAGGCGCCGGCACTGGCCCGCGCCGCCGAGCAGGCACGCCTGGTATCACCCTCCGGCGCGCGCGTGGCCGGCATCCTGGTCGGTAGCGGCGAGGCGGTCGAGGCCGGCGCCGCGGTATTCATGCTGGAGGCGCCCGACCTCGATCACGAGCTGCGCAGCTTGCGCCAGCGCATCGGCATCCTGGAGTGGCAATCCGGATTCCACGCCATGCGCATGGACACTGCCGCATCCATCCCCGTCGCGCAGAGCGAGCTGCGTGCTGCACGCATTCGCCTCGCCGAGCTGGAGCGCCAGCGCGCGCAACTGGCGATGGCCGCGCCCTTTGCGGGCGTGCTCGTCGAACTGGCCGAACCGCTGGCCGAAGGCGAATGGGTGGGCGCCGGAGAGTGGCTGGGCACGCTGGCCGCACCCGACGGCATGGTGGTCGAAGCCTATGCGACCGAGGACGACGTCCACCGCCTGCGTGCCGGCAATGCGGCGCGCTTCCTGCCCGACGACCCCGGCCTGGGGGCGCTGAAGCTGCGGGTGGTGGAGATCGCCGCCGCCGCGGCGCAGCGCCTGAACGCCACCCCCGAACTGGCTTCGCCCAACGGCGGCGCCATCGCCGCCGTGCCGGCACCGGCCCGCGTCGGCGGGGATGCCGACGGCGGCGGCTGGGTTCCGGAGCAGGCCGTCTATCGCATCCTGCTGGCGCCGCCGCCCGATGCGCCGGCGGCGTTGCCGCGCCGCCAGGCCCTGCGCGGCACCGTGCTCATCGACGGCGAAGCCGAAAGCCCGCTTGCCCGCCTGTGGCGGCAGAGCCTTGCGGTCATACTGCGCGAAAGCGGCTTCTGATCTGCCACAAAACGGCGGATACCCTTGTTTCTTAATGATATTTAACGTGTCTTGGCGGCCTGCTTCGGATACAAATGAACATGCTCCTGCCGCATCGGACGGGAACTTTCATTGTCATTCCTACAGGCCGAAACCATGACCATCGCCATTGCCGAACGCCATTCCCTGTCACTACGGCTGAAAACCGAAACCTCCGCCCAGCACGAACGCATGCACAACCTGATGGAGGGCGGACAGCCTTTCGCCAGCCGCGAAAACTATGTGCGCTACGTCGTCGCCCAGTATTTCTTCCAGCGTGACATCGAACACCTGTTCGCCAATCCGCAGGTCCAGGCCGCCGTTCCCGACTTCGACGTGCGCGGCCGCCAGGAGGCATCGCGCGCCGACCTCGACGACCTCGGCGCCACGCTTCCGCAAGACGATTTCATCGCCAGTGCGGGCGTGACGATGCCCGAAGCCCTGGGCTGGGTCTATGTTTCCGAGGGCTCGACGCTGGGCGCGGCCTTCCTGCTCAAGGAGGCGCAGGCCAGGCTGGATCTGTCGCCCGATTTCGGCGCGCGCAACCTGGCCGCCTACCCCGAAGGCCGTGCCGCGGTATGGCGCCGCTTCGTCGCCGCGCTCGACGGCGAGGCCATCACCCCCGAAGAGCACGATGCCGTGGTCGCCGGAGCCCACGCCGCCTACAACCGCTTCGGTGCGCTGCTCCAGCACTACTTCCAGATATCGTGATTCGAGCCCGCTCCAAGGCCGCTTCCGTACCGCACGCCGCGGCGGCCGCGCCCACGGGCGGGACGGCGCCCGCCCCGACCCGGCTGGCGGGCAGCCCGCTGGCCCGC
>NZ_AMXE01000152.1 GCF_000310205.1 Thauera linaloolentis 47Lol = DSM 12138
AAGGGTTTTCATTGAAGGGTGAAATTTCCGGCGCCGCTGCTGGGGAACCATTTCACCGTATTTGAGAACCTACAGGTTCTGTAGGTTCTCACTCACCTTGAAATTTTTCTCACATCGGTGAAATAAATTTCTCAAGAACGGTGAAATGAACCTACCACCACCTGCGTATTACACCCATAGATGACCAGTTAGCCCATTTCTTCTTGACCATCCGGTCCGACAATGTAACGCGCCGGAGTTGATCGATTACCGACGTTCAAGCTGTCGACAACGGGAAGACAGGAAAAAGTACAGCGGCCGCCCGTGGCGACAGGCCGCGGACAAGTGCTCGACCCAACCTGTCCCACGCATCGACCCGACTCGCTCGCTACAGCAAAGAGGTACTCGCCGGGGGTGGCCGCAATCTGAACGCTGGCGCGCGGGCCATGTTCGAAGAGGGTCTGCGCTCGCCGGGCACCGAGGAAACCGCGGTGTTCCGAGCTTTCGCCCATACCGTCGACGAAGGTAAGGATGGGTTCGTGGTGCTGGACACAGCGCCGACCGGCCACACCCTCCTCTTGCTTCACGCGGGTGCTCATCGTAACGCTGCCCGAAGCAACGCCAGTCCACGAGGCCGAACGCCTTCAGTTCGACCTGCAGCGCGCGGGGATCAGGCCCTACGGCTGGGTGATCAATCAATCCCTGCTTGCAAGCGGCACACGTCACCCGTTGCTTGCCCAGCGCGCGAGCTACGAGTTGCCTTCATCCGGCGTGTCGCCAACGAATTCGCGCAACGCTAGACAATGGTGCCGTGGCTCGTCGAACCACCGGTTGGGCTCGGGGACTGCAGCAGGCGTATGATGTCGGGATCATTGCACTTCATCGTGTGGTGGGCGCCATAATACGATGCTATCGTATCCAAAAATCCGATACGCAGGAAAATTGATGGCACATGGGTCTTACTTCTCCTCGAAAAATGATGCAACGGCTGCCTGGCAGGCTTTGCTCGGTCAGGTCGAAGCCGTTCGCCGCGGCTGGTTGGACGATGGCCTGCTCGTGACGCCGGCCGAACTGGCGCGTGCATGGGGACAAGCGCCCAGCGCACTGGAAGCCTTGCACGAGCGCGGCGAGCTCTTCAGGATCAGGATCGGCCGGGGCTGGTATTACCCTGCCGCGTTCAAGAGTCTGGAGGAGGAAGAGGTCATTGCTGTCTGTCGCGCATTGAGAGGCGACGATACCTCGGCGAAGTTCATATTCTGGAACCGGCGACACAGCGGCCTGGACGGACTGACTGTGGCAGAAGCACTTCGAGGCAAGCAGGCCGCGAAAGTCCGCTGCCTAGCTGCAGGGTGGTCTGCAGAGCGCGGGCTGATGGCTTGCGCACGCATGCGCTGACGCCCTAGCTACGGTGACGACGGGCGTTTTTTTGGCGTATCCCGGCGGTAGCGATGGGTTTGCATGCGGATGCAGATGATCGGCATCCGCATGGACTGCAGGTTTGGATGGGCAGCATCTCGGTTGCACCGCTGCCGCCTGGGAGCGCTAGTGTTAAGAGGGGGGCTCCGCCAACTTGGTCCCGTCATTCTCGAAATAGAGATCCAGCGCTTCTTGGAGATTCGCTGCGGCTTCCTGTTCGGTTCGGCAGTCGCTCGCTACCTCGGCATTGACGCAACGGGCAACGAACGCGCCTTCTTCTTTGAACAGGACATAGTTCAGCCTACGTTTCGTGCAACTCATAGCGACTCCATCTGAACTCGACCGCATCGCCTGAAGCGATGTTTGTGTCCCCTTACAGCACGGTTTTCTGGCGCGTCCTTTGAAGCCTACCGGCATGTGCTGACTTTTAATGTTGGTCATGACCGATGGAGTGATTGGCCAGATTGTCGGAGCGTCTGGGCAAGAACAGCGGAATGCGCGTGAGGCAGTCATGAGTGGCCAGGCTCCACACTCAGGCAGCTAACCAGGACGGATGGCGCTGCTCAGCAGCCTCCCTCGTCCCATTTCCATTGGCTCGAGGCCTGGAAGCAGAGCTTGCTGCCGTCATCGTAGGTTCGCCAGCAGTCCCCATTTATGCAGCGGGTGTTGCAGGTGACAACACCCGGGCGTTTGGCAGGCCGGGCTGGGAACATCGAGTCCTGGCCGGAGGCCTGTGACGCTTTCGTCGAGGATTTCTTCTTGCTCTGTGCGGACTGTCTTGCGAGATAGTCATCGATCGGCTTGTCGAAACTCTCCTGCCGGCCCATTTCGGCCAGGATTGTCTGTGCGTCCTTGAACTGCTCTTTGGATATCTCGCGGAAGATAGCATCACGAGCCGTGATGATCTGCGGCACAGAACCCTCCTCGTCGAGCTTGGCAGCGAGTTCGAAGAGCACTAGGGAAACGCTGATCAATGCCGCCTTCCGGCATCGCTGCGTCGTTGCAGCGATCTGATTTTCACGATGCGGCAATGTCAGTTCTGATTCATCTCGTTTTCGAGGCCCTCAACCTGGTTTTCGCCCCTTTTGGGGCCGTTGTCCGCACTCAAGGCGCACTCATCCCCGCGCCCTGCAACGCCATGAGGCGCTTCTTGGCCAGCACCAGGTTGGCCAGCCCAAACAGGCTGTACAACTGCGCTTCGTTCTTGGCCAGTCCCTTGTAGCGCGTCTTCTTGTAGCGAAACAGGTTCTTGAGCACGTGGAACGGATGCTCGACCCGTGCCCGTAGCTGCGCCTTCACGCGCTCCAGCGCCCGCGTCAGCTCCTTGAGCGTGCCCTCGGCCATCTTGGTGACCGTGCTGCGCCGCTTGGCCACGCTCCATTCGATGTCGCTGCGAATCTTGCCCGTAGCCTGCGCCTGCAATATCTCCTCGCGCTTGGCTACGCCGGTGTAGCCCGCATCCAGGAACGCTTGGCTCTCCTGACCATGCAGCACCTCATGGGCATGCGCCACATCGCTCTCGTTGGCCGCTGTGGTGTGCAGGCTGTGCACCAGCCCGGAGTCGGCGTCGGCGCCGATGTGCGCCTTCATGCCGAAGTGCCATGCATTGCCTTTCTTGCTCTGGTGCATCTCGGGGTCGCGCGCGTGCGCCTTGTTCTTGGTGGATGGCGGCGCGGCGATGATGGTGGCATCCACCATCGTGCCCTCGCGCAGCAGCAGGCCGCGCTCGGCCAGGTGGGCGTTGATGCCCTCGAACAACCGTGCCGTCAGGGCATGTTCTTCGAGCAGGCGGCGAAACTTCAGCAGCGTGCTCGCGTCCGGCACCGTCTCGCGCGACAGGTCAATGCCCACGAATTCGCGCATCGACTGGCTGTCGTAGATCGCATCCTCCAGCGCCTCGTCGGCCAGGCCGAACCATTGCTGCAGGAAGTACATGCGCAGCATGCGCGCCACGCCCACGGGCTGGCGCCCGACCCTGCCTGCCGTCGGGTATTTCGGCTCGATCAGTGCCTGCAGCCGCGCCCAGGGCACCACCTGCTCCATCTCGCCGAGAAACTTCTCGCGGCGCGTCACGCGCTTTTTCTGCGCGAACTCGTAGCTGGCAAAGCTCAGCTGCTTGGGTGATTGAGGGCGGTGTTTCATGGGCTTCTACGCACGCAGGATTCGGGCCACATTGATCAGCGTTTCCCTAGACCTGTACTCACGCAAAGATCAGGAAGGGGTCAGGTACCCCTCAAAATTGCTTTGGAGCGGTATCTTCCGAGGTCTTTCAGTAGCCTGCTAGAAGCACAAAGGGGTAGCGGGTTTGATGACCGATTTTAGTAATGAATATTCATCCAGAGTCAGGCTGTATACCGGTTTTGAGGCTTTCGCTTCACCAATTTAGACCGCAGGTGCCAGATGCCTGTGTGAATTGCCCCGGGTTTTGCGGAGGCTCCAACTCTTGAGAAGATGGAGCCATGAAGAAGACGACGAAGTTCTCC
>NZ_AMXE01000153.1 GCF_000310205.1 Thauera linaloolentis 47Lol = DSM 12138
GTCATGCGCGCGGCCGGCGCCGCCGGGCGCCTGCTCGAACTGCTGCACGCCGAACCGGCGATCCGCGAGCCTGCCGCGCCGGCGGTGCCGCGCCGCCTGCCGCGCATGTCGATCCGCTTCGACCACGTCGGCTTCGCCTATCCGGCGCGGCCCCAGGTGCGCGCGCTCGACGACGTCTGCCTGGAGATCGCGGGCGGCGAGCGCGTCGCCCTGGTGGGCCCGTCCGGCGCCGGCAAGACCAGCCTGTTCCAGTTGCTGCTGCGCTACTACGAGATTTCGGCCGGCGCCATCCTGATCGACGGCCAGGACATCCGCACGCTGGCGCTGCAAGACCTGCGCCGCGACATCGCGATCGTGCCGCAGGACCCGGTGATCTTTTCCGCCAGCGCGCTGGACAACATCCGCTACGGCCGCCCCGGCGCCGATGACGAGACGGTGCGGGCGGCGGCGCGCGCGGCTGGCGCGGACGATTTCATCGCTCGCCTGCCCGAAGGCTACGGCAGCTTCCTCGGCGAGCGCGGCACCCGCCTGTCCGGCGGCCAGCGCCAGCGCATCGCGATCGCCCGCGCCATTCTCAAGGATGCCCGGCTGCTGCTGCTCGACGAGGCCACCAGCGCGCTCGACGCCGAATCCGAGATCCTCGTGCAGCAGGGCCTGGATGCGGCCATGCGGGGGCGCACCACGCTGATCATCGCCCACCGCCTGGCCACGGTGCAGCGGGTGGACCGTATCGTCGTGCTGGACGGCGGGCGCATCGTCGAAGTCGGCACGCCGGCCGACCTGCGCCGCCAGGGCGGCCTCTATGCTCGGCTCGCCGCGCTGCAACTCGATCACTGAGGGGACATCCGCATGAGCACCCAGCCCAACAACCCCCTGCACGGCATCACCCTCGAGAACCTGCTCCATGCGCTGGTCGAGCGCTACGGCTGGGACGGGCTCGGCCGCCGCGTGGCGATCCGCTGCTTCACCCACGAGCCCAGCATCGCCTCCAGCCTCAAGTTCCTGCGCCGCACGCCATGGGCGCGTGAGCAGGTCGAGGCCCTGTACGTCGACATGCTGGCTGCCCGGCGCCGCTGAGGCCCGCCGCGCCTCGCCGCGGGCGGTGGCGCTGTCATCTTGCGGGCGCCATAATCCGCGCTCCATTTTTTCCGATGCCTGCTTCCATGTCCTCGCCGCCGTCCGTGCTCGTCGCACCCCCCCGTCCCGCCACCCGCCGCGAATGGTGGGGGCTCGCCGTGCTGGTGCTGCCCACGCTGCTGCTGGCGCTGGACATGACGGTGCTGCACCTGGCCGCGCCGCACCTGAGCGCGGACCTGCGCCCGAGCAGCAGCGAGCTGCTGTGGATCCTGGACATCTACGGCTTCATGATCGCCGGCTTCCTGGTCACGATGGGCACGCTGGGCGACCGCATCGGCCGGCGCCGCCTGCTGCTGGCCGGCGCCTTCGCCTTCGGCGTGGCCTCGGTGCTGGCGGCGCTGTCGACCAGCGCGGCGATGCTGATCGCCACCCGCGCGCTGCTCGGCATCGCCGGTGCCACGCTGATGCCGTCCACGCTGTCGCTGATCCGCAACATGTTCCACGTCGAGCGCGAGCGCACGGTGGCGATCACGGTGTGGATGACCGGCTTCATCGTCGGCAGCGCGATCGGCCCGCTGGTCGGCGGCGCGCTGCTCGAATATTTCCCCTGGGGCTCGGTGTTCCTGCTCGGCGTGCCGGTGATGCTGGTGCTGCTGGTCGCCGGCCCGCTGCTGCTGCCGGAGTTCCGCGACGACGCGGCCGGCCCGCTCGACCTGCCGAGCGCGCTGCTGTGCGTCGGCATGCTGCTGGCGGTGATCTTCGGCATCAAGTCGGTCGCGCGCGACGGCATCACGCTGCAGGCGCTGGCGGCCATTGGCCTCGGACTGGCGGTCGGCGTGATGTTCGTGCGCCGCCAGCGCCGCCTGGCGCAGCCGATGTTCGACCTCGGCCTGTTCGCCAACCGGGGCTTCTCGGTGTCGGTGGTGGCGATGCTGCTGACCATCCTGGCGCTGTCCGGCACCTGGCTGATGGTGTTCCAGTACCTGCAGGGCGTGCTCGGCCTGTCGCCGCTCGATGCCGGCATCGTCATGCTGCCGCCCGCGCTGCTGCAGGTGGCGGCGTCGATGTGGGTGCCCCGGCTGGCGCGCCGCCATCCGCCGGAACGGCTGGTCAGCGCCGGCCTGCTGCTGGCGCTGCCGGGCTTCGTCGCGATGATGCTGGTGGGCGGCCCGGCCTCGGTGTGGCTGCTGGTCGGCGGCACCTCGGTGCTGGGGGTCGGGGTGATGCCGATGATGATTCTGGGCACCGATCTGGTGGTCGGCGCCGCGCCGCCGAACAAGACCGGCGCCGCCGCCGCGACGTCGGAGACCGCTACCGAGCTCGGCATGGCGCTCGGCATCGCGATCATCGGCAGCGTGGGCGCGGCGATCTACCGCGGCCGCATGCTCGACAGCCTGCCCGCCGGGCTGCCGCCGGAGCTGGCCGCGTCCGCGGTCGATACCCTGGGCGGCGCGCTCGGTGCGGTGCAGCGGCTGCCGGGCGAGACTGGCGCGACGCTGCTGCATGCCGCGCGCGAGGCCTTTTCGGCGGCATTGCACGTCAATGCGGTGATCGGCGCCGCGATCATGCTGGCGACGGCGCTCATCGCCGCGCTGTTCCTGCGCCGCGCGGAGGCGCCAGTGCCTGGAACACCTCCGCCAGCACCTTGACCGCGCTTTCCATCTCCGCCGGCGTGTAGGCGGCGAAGCCCATCAGGAAGCCGGGCTGGCCGCCGGCCGAGGCGTGCAGGCCGCTCAGGCCCAGCAGCTCGAGGCCGGTCCGCCGGGCGTGGTCGATCAGCGTGCGTTCGGGGATGTCGCAGTTCAGCGTGCACGGCATCTGCATGCCGCCCGCCGGCACCGTGGGGGTGAGGACATCGCCCAGGTGGCGGTGGATCAGGTCCGCCAGCACGTCGCGCCGCTTCGCATACACGCTGCGCATGGCGCGGACGTGGGCGCCGAAGTGCCCGTCTTCCATGAAGCGGGCCAGCGTCAGTTGCGGGATGGGGGCGCTGTGGCCGTCCAGCAGGGTGCGCGCCACCGTCATCGGCGCGACGAGCTGCGGCGGCAGCACCATGTAGCCGATGCGCAGGCCGGGAAACAGCGACTTGGTGAAGGTGCCGATGTAGATCGTGCGTTCGTGGGCGTCCAGCCCCTGCACGCAGGCGGTGGGGCGGCCGGCGTAGTGGAACTCGCTGTCGTAGTCGTCCTCGATGATCCAGGCCTGCCGCTGCCGTGCCCATTCGATCAGCGCCAGCCGCCGCTCCAGCGCCAGCGTGGTGCCGGTGGGGAACTGGTGCGAAGGCGTGACGAACACCGCCCGCGCCGGCGCGGGGTCGGCGCCCAGCAGTGCCACCTGCATGCCGTGGCCGTCCAGCGGCACCGGCACGCACCGCAGGCCGGCGGCGTCGAAGGCCTTGCGCGCGCCGTGATACACCGGGTCTTCGATGAAGATGCGCTCGCCCGGGTCGAGTAGGACGTGCGCGCACAGCGTCATGGCCTGCTGCGAGCTGGTCAGCACCAGCACGCGCTCCGCCGTGGCGTGGCCGCCGCGCTCCAGGTTGACGTGGTCCGCGATCGCCCGCCGCAGCGCCTCGACGCCTTGCGGCGGGCTGTGGCGCAGGGCCTGCGTGCCGTGCTCCTTCAGCACCTGGCGCTGCAGGCGTTCCCAGGTGTGCAGTGGAAAACCGCGCGTTTCCGGCACGCCGGGGGCGAACGGGCGCGGCGCCGGAAAGTCGCGCACGCCGCCATCGCGGAACAGGGCCGCGCCGCGCTGGCTGAGGCGCGGGCCGGCCTGGGGGGCGGGCACCG
>NZ_AMXE01000154.1 GCF_000310205.1 Thauera linaloolentis 47Lol = DSM 12138
CTTCATGTCCGTTCTTCCTGCTGAAAACGGACTCTACTAACCTTCAACCGGTACGTCCTATGGGGGGCAGGTCACAGCTATACACCGCGCGGCCTGTCGCGCCTGACATTGGGTGGTGGTATCAACCATCAAAGCAGAATTTATCTCACCGCGTATGACGCCTATGGGGGGCGCGGTTACGCTACGCAGAAGAGCTTCGCAGTATTCAATTTGATGATGCGTTATGCGTTTAGCGAAAAATTGAGCCTGGGTGTGAATCTGGGCAATGTGTTCGACAAGGAATACCGCGTCACGGCCGGTACCCATAACTACGGAGCAGAACGTAATCTATATGCGACTCTGCGGTATCGGTTCTGATGATGAGGGCAGTAACGAAGTATTCCGGGTTGATCATCGCGATGTGCCTGGGCATAGGGGCTGGTCTCGTATCTGCGATGGAAGGCGAGGCCAGCCGAAAGACCCGCAATGTTCCCGTCGACATTTTCGCGGACCAGGCACGAGGCCCTTATCGGACAGGGACATTCGAGGTGCTGTGGGTTAACGAAGCCCTGGATGACCCGAGTACGACGGCGGTGGGTGATTCACGCAAGGTGATGGTACAGCTGTGGTATCCGGCGTCGTCGTCGGTACAACAGGACCATGCTCCTTATGCGATTAGCCCACAACTCTATGGTGAAAGCCACTGGGTCCATCAACTGGGTGGTGTTCGGACACGGTCGGTGCTGAATGCACCTGTGGTGGAGGGGCGGGAGCGCTTGCCCGTACTTATCTACAACCATGGTGCCATGCACCCGCACTTCAGCGGAACTTTTCAGACGGAATTCCTGGCGAGCCATGGCTATGTGGTCGTGGCGATCGGCCATCCGGGAGCGAATGAGATCGAGAGATTCCCCGATGGGAAGTCTTACCGGAACGACGGCATGACATATTGGGCGGAACCCCCGACGGGGGAGAGACCGGCGCGAAGAGAACTGGCCGAGTATTTGTGGGCACACGGCGATCTGAGTCTTTTCATTGGAGACATCAGGTTTGTTTTGGATAGGCTGGCTGCGCTGGATATCGATCCCGAATGGCGCTTACGTCACCGTCTGGCGCTTGACCGGGTCGGCTCATTGGGCTGGTCGTTGGGCGGATTCCTTTCCCTGCAGGCGGGACGGGATGAGCCGCGAATCAAAGCGGTGGCTAATCTGGACGGCCTGAATCTATTAGGATTGATGGGGCCACGGGGTGTGGCAACGCTGGGGAGCGAGCGGCCTATGCTGTTGATGTTCGCAGACCGTTGGACGGAGGTGTCGCCGCCTTATCCGGGGGTCGAGCTAAGCGCGGACATCGTCGAGCGGATGGAGTTGAGGGCAGCACTCGTCGCGCATTACTGGAGGATGCTCCGGCGCAGCACCGCCGATTGGTACTACATGAGCATCGCTGGGGTTGATCACGCCCATTTCTCGGATCGTACGCTGTTCGAAACCATCCCCGAGGATCGAATGTCTCCGCGCCAGGCGCATGACATCATCAATCGGTTCACGCTGGAGTTTTTCGAAAAATATTTGCGGGGAAGTACCCAGACGCCTTTGCTGGACGGAGAAGAGGTGTTTGCCGAGGCAGGGCTGTTCAAGATGAAAGGGGATGCGAAATGACGAAAAGGAGCATTGAATGACATCGAATTCACGTTGGCTAAAAAAACGACTCGGCCTTGTATTCTTGTTAATGGTGTTAGCCGGTTTGCTCGCCCCGATGTCGTCGTCGGCTCAGCCTGCGGCCGGTAACACGGCTATCGCACCGGCCATCGACTACGACGCCGTGGTCCGGCCCTACGTTCAGCAAGGCCGCTTCATGGGCGCCGTGCTGGTGGCGAGTCAGGGCAAGGTGCTGTTCAGCCGCGGCTATGGCGCGGCCAACCTGGAATGGGACGTGGCCAACACGCCGCTGACCAAGTTCCGCATCGGCTCGGTGACCAAACAGTTCACCGCGGCGGCCGTCCTGTTGCTGGAACAGGACGGCAAACTTCGGCTGAAGGACCGTGTTTCGGCCCATTGGCCGCAGGCGCCGGCCGCGTGGAAGGACATCACCGTCTTCCACCTGCTCACGCATACTTCAGGCATCCCCAACTACACCGCGTTCCCGGAATTCGCGAGCTTGCAGGTCTTCGACACGCCGGTGGAGAAGATCGTCGAAGGCATGCGCAACCGACCACTGGACTTCACTCCCGGTAGCAAGTACGACTACAGCAACTCGGGCTACGTGCTGCTGGGTTGGCTGATCGAGCGCATCAGTGGGCAACGCTATGGCGACTTCGTGCGCGACCGCATCTTCGAGCCGCTGGGCATGCAGGATTCGGGCTACGACTCCAACACCGCCATCATCGAGCGCCGCGCTGCCGGCTATGAACGCCGCCGCGATCAGCCGCTGGCCAATGCCGGTTTCGTGCACATGAGTACGCCGCACGCGGCCGGAGCACTGTATTCCACCGCAGAGGACCTGCTGCGCTGGGCGCAGGGGCTGTTCGGCGGCACGCTGCTGTCGGCGGAATCGTTGAAGAAAATGACGACGCCGTACAAGGGCGGCTACGCGCTCGGTCTGGAAGTGAAGCAGGTCGATGGGCATGAGGTGATCGAGCACGATGGCGCCATCGACGGTTTCGATTCCTTCCTGAGCTACTACCCGGCACAGAAGGTGGTGGTAATCGTGTTGTCCAACGTCGCCGGCGGCCGCCGCATGGGGGACATCACGCGCGAGTTGGCCGCGCTGGCGGTGGGGAGAGGGGAGCAGCCTTGACCAAGCGCGGGCCGCCCTTGCGTATGCCCTATGTTTGATGGATGCCGGCCCGCCGATAAGTGGTCCGATCTTGTATCGTTACCCCGTCATCGTCCGGATGATGGGGGTGCAGGCGTGGCGGCCCGGTCCATATGGGAATGGTGGTCACGAGGCAATCTGCGATTCCGACACTCATAGGGGGAGACATCACAGATGGCAGTCCGCGAATTCACCGCCGAAGGTGCCGTGCATCTCTTTTCCGGGTTGCCCAGCGCGCTGCGCCCGGCCCATATTTTCCAGGCCGTCGACGACGAGCAACTGAGGGCGCAACTCGTCGGCTGCAATCTGTATCTGGTGACCTGCCGCCGGCGCATTCTGGTCGATCCCAGGTTCATCGACCTGAGTGGAGACACGATCACCGGCCACCTTTGCGTCGCCCGCGACGGCTGGGTGGCGCTGCCGTTCCGGTTCCGCCTGTCGTTCGAGCATCACCTGGGTCATCCTGAATCCTTGGAGGTGATGGTTGCGACGGGAGGAACGCATGTGGCCGTGCGGCGCGGCGGCGCCACGATCTTCATCGCCTCGCACGTGATCGTCGCTCAGGCGGAATGCGATCTCACTGCCGAAGAACGCGACCTGCATGTCCTGTACGTTGGCCAGGGCATCGGTCGAACCGGCTCCAAGCTGGCGATCGACCGCCTTTCCAGTCATGCGACGCTGCAGCGAATCCTGGCGGACATGCATACCTACCACCCGGATACGGAGGTCCTGTTGCTGTTGTACCGGTTCGATCAGTCCAGGACGATCGTGAGCACGGGCGGCGACATGAATCTGGAGGTCGCGGCCGGAACCACCGAGGACGGGCTTCACTTGAAACAGTTGTGCGATGCGAGAATCGACCGGCGCGCGCGCATTTCGCTGGCGGAAGCGGCGCTAATCAATTATTTCCAGCCGCCCTACAACGTGACGTTCCGGAAGACGAACTTCGCGATGCAGCGCAAGCTCAGGCTGCTGCGGGAAGTATTGAGCCACTGACCTGCCCCCCATAGGACGTACCGGTTGAAGGTTAGTAGAGTCCGTTTTCAGCAGGAAGAACGGACATGAA
>NZ_AMXE01000155.1 GCF_000310205.1 Thauera linaloolentis 47Lol = DSM 12138
GCGCAGCCAGTCTTCCGCGATCCGCTCGACACGCCGGCGCAGCCCAGCGCGCTGGCCGCCGGCAGCCGGCTGATCGCCGTCGCACCGGCCGGCACGGGCGCCGTCGCGGTGGGGCCGCGCGGGCACATCCTGTATGCGGAGGCGGGCGGCCAGCAGTGGACGCAGGCGCAGGTGCCGGTCGGCTCCGATCTGGTGGCGGTGCATTTTCCCACCGCGCAACGGGGCTGGGCGGTGGGGCACGACGGCGTGGTGCTGCACAGCCGCGACGGCGGCCGCCACTGGCACAAGCAGCTCGATGGCCGCCAGGCGGCGCAGCGCATGCTGGCCTTCTACGAGGCCGAGGTGGCGGCACGTGGCCGTACGGGTACGGCCTCGGCCTCGGAGCCCGCTGCGGAAGCGGAGTCGGAGGCTGACGCGGCGCTCGAACGGGCCTTGTCCGAGGCGCGGCACTTTGCCGAGGACGGCCCGGTGCACCCGTTTCTCGACGTGTGGTTCGAGAACGAACGGCAAGGCTTCATCGTCGGCGCCTTCGGCTTGATCTTCCGCACCGAGGATGGTGGCGAAAGCTGGACGCCGTGGTTCCACCGTGTCGACAACCCGATGAGCCTGCACCTGTACGGCGTGCGCGGCGGCGGGCCGGGACAGCCGGTGTACGCGGTCGGCGAACGCGGCCTGATTTTGCGGCTGGACCGCGATGCGGGGCGCTTCGTGGCGGTGTCCGGCGACTATGAAGGCACCTATTTCGGTGTGCTGCCCGGCGCAGCGGCGACGCTGGTGTTCGGCATGCGCGGCAACGCCTACCGCAGCACCGACGACGGGCGCAGCTGGCACAAGGTGGATACCGGCACCCGCGCCGGCCTCCCCGCCGGCGCGGCGCTCGGGGCGGGGCGGGTGGCGCTGGTCAGCCAGGGCGGCGAGCTGCTGCTCAGCACCGACCACGGTGCCTCGTTCGTGCGCCAGGCGGGCGAACGCGCGCGGCCGGGGGCGCTGGCGGGCATCGCGGCGCTGGGCGAGCACGGCATCGCCGTGGTCGGCGAACACGGTGTCGGTGCCGAAACATTGCAATGAGCGCAACGAACGGGCTTCGGCCCGGCCCGGCATTCACGCCCCGTGAGTGACCGGTAAGCACAGGAAGCAAGGCTATGGCCATGGGTAACAATCATATCGACGACATGCCGGTGATCCGCGATCTGCGGCAGTTCGATCCGCACTCCGGCAACCGCTTCGAACGGCTCATCTTCAACCACCGCTTCTGGGTGGTGCTGCTGTGCGCCGTGGTGACCGGACTGCTGCTGGCGCAGGGCACCCGGGTGGTGATCAACGCCAGCTTCGAGAAGATGCTGCCGCAGAACCACCCCTACATCCAGAACTACCTGGAACACGAAAAAGAGTTGCGCGGCCTGGGCAATACCCTGCGCGTGGTGGTGGAGAACCCGCACGGCGACATCTTCGACCCCGGCTACCTGCAGGCGCTGGCGGAGATCAACGACGCGCTGTTCCTGATGCCGGGCGTGGACCGCAGCTGGATGAAATCGCTGTGGACCCCGGTGGTGCGCTGGACCGAGGTCACCGAGGAAGGCTTCGAGGGCGGCCCGGTGATTCCCGACACCTACGATGGTTCGCCGGAATCGATGGCGCAGGTGAGGCTCAACATCGCGCGCGCCGGCATCGTCGGCAGCCTGGTCGGCAACGACTACCGCTCCAGCATGATCGTGGTGCCGCTGCTGTCGCGCATCGAGGAAACCAACCAGCCGCTCGACTACGGCGCACTGTCGCGCATGCTGGAAGACAAGGTGCGTCTGCAGTACGAGGTGGCGCAGCACGTCGAGGAGCAGGTGCGGCCGCTGCAGTCGGGCACGGTCAAGATCCACATCATCGGCTTCGCCAAACTGGTCGGCGACCTCATCGACGGGCTGGTGAAGGTGATGATGTTCTTCGCCGTGGCGGCGGTGGTCGCCGCGCTCATCATCTACCTGTACACCCGCTGCGTGCGCAGCACCGTGCTGGTGGTGCTGTGTTCGCTGATCGCGGTGGTGTGGGAGGTGGGGCTGGTCAACATGCTTGGCTTTGCGCTCGATCCGTTCTCGATCCTGGTGCCGTTCCTGGTGTTCGCCATCGGCGTGTCGCACGGCGCGCAGAAGATGAACGGCATCATGCAGGACATCGCGCGCGGCACTCACAAGCTGGTGGCGGCGCGCTACACCTTCCGCCGCCTGTTCGTCGCCGGGCTGACCGCGCTGCTGGCCGACGCGGTGGGCTTCGCGGTGTTGATGCTGATCGACATTCCGGTGATCCAGGACCTGGCGGTCACCGCCAGCATCGGCGTTGGCGTGCTGATCTTCACCAACCTGATCCTGCTGCCGGTGCTGCTGTCCTACACCGGCGTCAGCCAGCCGGCGGCGCAGCGCGCGCTGGCCGACGAGGCCGCCGAGCGGCGCGGGCGCGGCCTGGGCGCGGTGTGGCAATGGCTGGACCGTTTCACCGAGCGGCGCTGGGCGGTATCGGCGCTGCTGGGCGCGGCGGTGCTGGCGGCGGGCGGCTTCATGGTGGCGCTGGAACTGCAGATCGGCGACCTTGATGCCGGCGCACCGGAGCTGCGGCCGGATTCCCGCTACAACCTTGACAACGCCTACGTGACCGCCAAGTACGGCCTGTCCAGCGACGTGTTCGCGGTGATGGTGAAAACCCCCAAGGATGGCTGCGAGCGTTTCGCCACGCAGGTGGAGGCCGACCGGCTGGCGTGGACGCTGCGCCAGGTGCCGGGCGTGCAGACCACCGTGTCGCTGGTCGATTCGCTGCGCCACCACGTGGCCGGCACCTTCGAGGGCAGCCCGAAATGGAATGCGCTGGTGCGCAACGAGAAGATCACCAACGTGTCGATCCACAGCATCCTCGGCTCGGGCACCGATCTGGTGAATTCCGAGTGCTCGATCATGCCGGTGATCGCCTATCTGTCCGACCACAAGGCCGATACCTTGACGCGGGTGGTGGCGGCCGCCGAGGCCTTCGCCGCCGAGCACGGCACGCCGGAGCGGCAGTTCCTGCTGGCGGCGGGCAGCGCCGGTATCGAGGCGGCCACCAACATCGTGGTGCGCGAAGCCAACCGCGAGATGCTGGTCTACGTTTATTGCGCGGTCACGCTGCTGTGCCTGGTGGCCTTCCGCAGCTGGCGGGCCACCGTGGTGGCGGTGGTGCCGCTGGTGCTGACGTCGATCCTGGCCGAGGCACTGATGGTGGTGCTGGGCATCGGCGTCAAGGTGGCGACGCTGCCGGTGATCGCGCTGGGCGTGGGCATCGGCGTGGATTACGCGCTGTACCTGCTGAGCGTGCAGCTGGCCAACCAGCGCGCCGGGCAGTCGCTGACGCAGGCCTACCGCGGCGCGGTGGCCTTCACCGGCAAGGTGGTGGCGCTGGTCGGCATCACGCTGGCGGCAGGGGTGGTGACCTGGGCCTGGTCGCCGATCAAGTTCCAGGCCGACATGGGTATCCTGCTGACCTTCATGTTCCTGTGGAACATGCTGGGCGCGCTGATCCTGATTCCGGCGCTGTCGCACTTCCTGCTCGGCCGGCCGGCCTTGGCGGGCGCACCGGCGGCGCCCACGGCGCCGCCGCCGGCTGCGGGCGGGAGCCCGGCGCGGGGCACGACGC
>NZ_AMXE01000156.1 GCF_000310205.1 Thauera linaloolentis 47Lol = DSM 12138
CAAGGCAGCTACCGTGCGCCGACGCGCGGGCGAATGCCTGGAAGAGTTGCCCGGCTGGGCCAATACGGTCATCGATGATCTGCTCAGCGAGATCGGCCGACTCGATGAACGGATTGCACAATATGACCAACATATCCGACACATTGCCCGCCAGGACAGTCGCGCTCAACGCCTGACCCGCCTGAACGGTGTGGGGGAAACCACCGCTACCTGCCTGGTCGCCATGATCGGCAACGGTCATGACTTCGACTGCGGTCGGCAGTTCGCCGCCTGGCTCGGCCTGGTGCCCGGCCAGTACAGCTCGGGCGGCAAGGCCCGACTGGGCCGCATCACCAAGGCTGGCGATTGGGCTTGCCCCGTCCCTCCGGACAGATCAGCTGGCATGATCATGCCTGGAGAGCGAAGCGATGGCACGAAACAGAAGACATTTCACGGACGAGTTCAAGCGGGAGGCGGTGCGGCTGGCAGAACAGCCCGATAGCAACGTATCGCGCGTGGCGCAGGACCTGGGCCTGGATCCCAGTGTTCTGCGGCGTTGGGTCGGGCAGATGCGCAGCGGCACCTGGGAGCCGACGGCTGGCAAGCCGCTCAAGAGCGCCCAGCAACAGGAGATCGAGCAACTGCGCCGGGAGTTGGCGAAGGTCAAGACCGAGCGGGACATACTAAAAAACGGCCATCGTGGCGTTGCCCCGTCCCTTTGTACAGAAACACCTGGCTGCCTACACTGACCGTGCCGGACCGTGGCCGTCAGCTTTTTGGAGGCTTTCGTCCCCGTCAAAAAACGTGGCCCCTGGGGATCATGCGGACCCAGTTGTGGTGGCGCCTTGTGCGACCCCGTTTAGGAAAGTGATTGAACCGCTCCCCTGTCCGGCACTTTTCCTACAGGAGGTTTCCATGTCCAAGAAGGGGAAAGCGATCGGGCTACCGATCGTCAACACGCGGGCCGCCGGCATCGACATAGGCTCACGAATTCAAGTCGCGGCGGTCCCGCCGGAGCTGAGCGACGATCCCGTGCAGACATTCCAGAGCTTCACCGCCGACATCGAGCGCATGGCCGACTGGCTGATCTCAGTGGGTGTCACGACAGTGGCCATGGAGTCCACCGGTGTGTACTGGATTCCGGTCTACGAGATTTTGGAGGAGCGTGGCCTCGCTGTCGTGCTCGCCAATGCACGCGACTGCAAGACCGTGCCAGGGCGCAAGAGCGATGTCAACGACGCCCAGTGGTTGCAACGGCTGCATGCCTGTGGTTTGTTGCGGGCCAGCTTCCGCCCCTCACGTGACATCGCTGCGCTGCGTGCCTACATGCGGATTCGAGATCGGCATCTGGAGTACGCCGCAGCGCACATGCAGCACATGCAGAAGGCGCTGACGCTCATGAATCTGCAGCTGCACCACGTGCTCAGCGACATCAGTGGCGTGACTGGTCTGAGGATCATTCGCGCGATCGTTGCAGGCGAGCAGGATCCCGATGTACTTTCTGCCATGCGCGACGTGCGCTGCCGAGAGAGCCTTGAAACCATCCGTTCAGCGCTGGTCGGCAACTACCAGCCCGAACACATCTTTGCGCTGTCTCAGGCACTGCTGCTGTTCGACGCATATCAGGAGCGCATCGCCGACTGCGATCGCCAGCTGGAACGGGCTCTGCAGTTGCTCAATGTGGACAAGGCAATGCCAGAGACGCCACTGGCCAAGCCGAGGACCAAGACCAAGCAGGTGAACGCGCCGAAGTTCGATGTGCGGGCCATGCTGTATCAGCTCACCGGCATCGACCTGACCTTGATCCATGGCATCGGCTCCAGCGTGGCCCTGTCGCTGATCGCGGAGTGTGGGACCGACTTGAGCCGCTGGCCGACAGAGAAGCACTTCACTTCATGGCTCTGCCTGTCGCCAGGCTGCAAGATCAGTGGGGGCAAGGTGCTGTCATCACATACACGCAAGAGCAATAGTCGGGTGGCCTGCCAGTTGCGGCTGGTGGCGTCGACCGTCGGCCGCACAGAGACGGCGCTCGGCGCGTTTTACAGGCGGCTGGCGGCGCGCATTGGCAAAGCCAAGGCGGTGACGGCCACAGCGCGCAAGATCGCTATCCTGTTCTATCGGGCGATGCGGTTTGGCATGCGATACGAGGACCCGGGCGCCGATCAGTACGAGCAGCGCTATCGCGAGCGTGTCGTGAAGCAACTGCAGCGTCGAGCTGCCCACTTCGGCTTCTCATTGCAGCCCGCCGAGATGGGTGTTTCTTAGGAAGCGGTCGGATACTTTGCCAAGGACCAGACATGAAGTATCCGTTCATCGCCCGACACCGGGCGGTCTGGTCGATCAGCGAGCTATGCCGAACCTTAGGCGTGTCACGCAGCGGTTTTTACGAGTGGCATGGCCGCTCGCCCAGCGCTCGGGCGCTGGCCAATGAGCGATTGACCGGCTGCATTCGAGAGAGCTTCCAGGCCAGCGATCGGACATACGGTAGCCCTCGGGTATGGCGGGATCTGCGCGCCTGGGGCGAGCACTGCGGCAGGCATCGTGTGGCGCGTCTGATGCGTCGCGCAAACCTCGTGGCACGAACCAGGCGCCGTCGTCACCCGTCGGACACGGGGCCAAGATCGGCTCATGCCATCGCCGCCAACGTGCTGGATCGAGACTTTACAGCCCGCGCGCCCAACCAGAAATGGGTGGCCGACTTCACCTACGTCTGGACTGCAGAGGGCTGGCTCTACGTCGCCGCCGTCATGGACTTGTATTCACGGCGTATCGTCGGTTGGTCCATGCAGGCCAGCATGACCTCGCAACTAGTGACCGACGCCCTGATGATGGCGTTGCATCGTCGCGGCCGGCCGCGCGAAGTCCTGCACCACTCCGACCAGGGCAGCCAATACACCAGCGAGCAGTTCCAGATGCTGCTGGTCGATGCCGGCATCGTGTGCAGTATGAGTAAGCGCGGGGACTGCTGGGATAATGCCGCCATGGAGAGCTTCTTCTCCACGCTGAAAACCGAACGGCTGAGCCGACGGATTTACCGGTCCCGCGATGAGTGCAGGGCCGAGGTGTTCGACTACATCGAGCGGTTCTACAACACACGGCGCCAGCACTCAACGCTGGGATACGTCAGCCCCATGCAGTTCGAGGCGGCTTGTTAGGTTAAACAACCTGTCCGGCGGAATGGGGAAAGCCCAGATTCCTACTTGCGCAGTTTGCTGGTCATGGGGGCGCGTGCCGTGTTGGCGGCAGCGAAGAACAAGACCGACACATTGAGTCGCTGGGCGATGGCTTTGCAGCAACGGCG
>NZ_AMXE01000157.1 GCF_000310205.1 Thauera linaloolentis 47Lol = DSM 12138
CAGCCAGCCCGCGCTGCTGGCCGGCGCCGCCGACGACGGCGCAGCGGGCGCGGCCCGCCTGCCCGGCGGCGTCTCCTACATGTCCTTCACCTGCATCATCTGAACGGAGCAACCATGAGCAAGTACAGCGTTCTGCCGAAAAACGTCTCCGAACGTGATTTCGATGCCGCGATCCAGGAATTCACCGCCATCCTCGGCGCCGACAATGTCCTGACTGCCGCCGACAAGCTGCTGCCCTACGGCAAGATCATGATGTCGGTCGCCACCGAGCAGCATGCCGCCTCGGCGGTGCTGCTGGCGACGACGGTCGAGCAGATCCAGGCCGTCGTCAAGGTCTGCAACACCTACAAGGTACCGATCTGGACGATCTCCACCGGGCGCAACTTCGGCTACGGCTCGGCCGCCCCCATCGAGCGCGGCCAGGTCGTGCTCGACCTGCGCCTGATGAACAAGATCATCCACATCGACCCCGAACTATGTACCGCGCTGGTCGAGCCGGGCGTCACCTACCAGCAGCTCTACGACTACATCGAGGAAAACCAGCTGCCGCTGATGCTGTCCTTCTCCGCGCCGTCGGCCATCGCCGGCCCGCTGGGCAACACCATGGACCGCGGCGTGGGCTACACGCCCTATGGCGAGCACTTCCTGATGCAATGCGGCATGGAAGTCGTCCTGCCCAACGGCGAAGTGCTGCGCACCGGCATGGGCTCGGTGAAGGGCGACAAGGCCTGGCAGGTGTTCAAATGGGGCTACGGCCCCACGCTGGACGGCATGTTCACCCAGTCCAACTACGGCATCTGCACCAAGATGGGCTTCTGGCTGATGCCCAAGCCGCCGGTGTTCAAACCCTTCGAGATCCAGTTCGACGAAGAATCCGACATCAGCGAGATCGTCGAGATGCTGCGTCCGCTGCGCATCGCCCAGATCATTCCCAACTCGGTGGTCATCGCCGGCACGCTGTGGGAGGCCGCCACCTGCAACACCCGCCGTTCGGACTACCTCACCACGCCGGGCGCCACGCCGGATTCGGTGCTGAAGCAGATCCAGAAGGACAAGCATCTCGGCGCCTGGAACGTGTATGCCGCGCTCTACGGCACGCCAGAGCAGGTCGAGGTGAACTGGAAGATCGTCACCGACGTGGTGAAGAAGTCGGGCAAGGGCCGCGTCATCACCCAGGAGGAAGCCGGCGACACCCAGCCCTTCAAGTACCGCGCGCAGTTGATGTCGGGCGTGCCGAACCTGCAGGAATTCGGCCTCTACAACTGGCGCGGCGGCGGCGGCTCGATGTGGTTCGCCCCGGTCAGCCAGGCGCGCGGCAGCGAGTGCGAGAAGCAGATGAAGCTCGCCAAGACCATCCTCAACAAGCACGGCCTCGACTACGTCGGCGAGTTCATCGTCGGCTGGCGCGACATGCACCACGTCATCGACGTGCTGTTCGACCGCAGCAACCCCGAGGAAACCGAGCGCGCCAACGCCTGCTTCCACGAACTGCTGGACGCGTTCGAGCACGAGGGCTACGCGGTGTACCGCGTCAACACCGCCTTCCAGGAACGCGTCGCGCAGTCCTACGGCCAGGTCAAGCGCAACATCGAACGCACCATCAAACGCGCCCTCGACCCGAACGGCATCATCGCCCCGGGCAAGTGCGGCATCGACATCTGAGCACGGAGAACCTGCGCATGAACGCCAATACCCCGCCCGCCGCCTACGCCGGCTTCGACCTCCAGCCCATCGCCGGCCAGTGGCGCGCCGGCCGCTCCGGGCGCCGCCTGACCGACACCAACCCCTACGACGGCGAACGCCTGGCCGAGATCCAGCTCGCCAGCACGGCCGACGTGGACGAGGCCTATGCCGCCGCCGCCCGTGCCCAGCGCGAATGGGCCGCGCGCCTGCCCGACGAACGCGCCGGGGTGCTCCGCCGCGCAGCCGACATCCTCGCCGCCCGCGCCGCCGAAGTGCAGGACTGGATCGTGCGCGAATCCGGCAGCACGCGCCTGAAGGCGCTGATCGAATGGGACAGCGCGCGCCGCATCACGATGGAATCGGCCACCTTCCCCAGCCGCGTCGAGGGCCGCATCCTCGCTGCCGGCGTGCCGCACCAGGAAAGCCGCGTCTACCGCTCGCCGCTCGGCGTGGTGGGCGTCATCAGCCCGTGGAACTTCCCCTTCCACCTCACCGCGCGCTCGGTGGCGCCGGCCTTGGCGCTGGGCAACGCGGTGGTGGTCAAGCCGGCCAGCGACACGCCGGTCACCGGCGGCCTGCTGCTGGCCAAGATCTACGAGGAAGCCGGCCTGCCGGCGGGCCTGTTCAGCGTCGTCGTCGGCGCCGGCAGCGAGATCGGCGACCACTTCGTCGACCACCCCGTGCCCGACCTGATCTCCTTCACCGGCTCGACCGAGGTCGGCCGCAGCGTCGGCCGCCTTGCCGCCGGCGGCCGCCACATCAAGCGCGTCGCGCTCGAACTGGGCGGCAACGCGCCGCTGGTCGTGCTCGACGACGCCGACATCGCCGTCGCCGCCAATGCCACCGTGGTCGGCCGCTTCCTGCACCAGGGCCAGATCTGCATGAGCACCAACCGCGCCATCGTCGACGCCAGGGTATACAACGCCTTCATCGCCGAAGTGAAGCAGCGCGTCGAGGGCCTGAAGTACGGCGACCCCGCCGACCCGGCCACCGTCATCGGCCCGCTGATCAACGCCCGCCAGCGCGACGACGTGCTCGCCCGCATCGAACGCGCCAGGCGCGACGGCGCTCGCCTCGTGGTCGGCGGCGAAGCGCGGGGCAACGTCGTGCCGCCACATGTGTTCGCCGACGTCGATCCGGCCTGGTCGATCGCCATCGACGAGACCTTCGGCCCGGTGCTTCCGATCATCCGGGCGCGCGACGAAGCCCATGCGCTGGAACTGGCCAACCAGTCGGAATACGGCCTGTCGAGCGCGGTGTTCACCGCCGACCTCGAACGCGGCGTGCGCTTCGCGCGCGGCATCGTCGCCGGCATGGCGCACATCAACGACATGACGGTGGACGACCAGCCCAACGCCCCGTTCGGCGGCGAGAAGAACTCCGGCCTGGGCCGCTTCAACGGCGAATGGGCGATCGAGGAGTTCACCCGCGCCCAGTGGATCACGCTGCAGCACCAGCCGCGCCCCTACCCGTTCTGAGCTGCCCGCCCGCCGCAGCACCCGCCGTGCCCGCCACGGCGG
>NZ_AMXE01000158.1 GCF_000310205.1 Thauera linaloolentis 47Lol = DSM 12138
CGGCGCCGGCGCGCCCCGCCCGCGGCGCTGGCGCCATCCGCTGCGTCCGCGTTCGGTGCGGGCACGCCTGCTGGCGCTGGTGCTGGCGCCGCTGCTGCTCGGCGTGCCCGTGCTGCTGGGCATCGTCTGGCTGTGGGGCACCCAGGGCTACAACCAGTTGCTGGTCAACAAGGTCAGCGCCGACCTGCTCACCGCGCGCCAGTATTTCGACCGCGTGCAGGACGGCTTCTCGGCCAGCCTGGAAGGCTTCGCCGCCTCGCACCAGCTGGCGCTGGCGCTCGAACGCCGGGACGACGCCCGCACCATGGCCGCGCTGCTGGAAACGACCGCGGCCAGGCACGGCCTGGACTACCTGATCCTACTCGACCGCCGCGGCCGCTTTGCGAGCGGCACCGCTGCGCTGCCGCCGTCCTTCGCCGACCGCTCGGACTGGCCGGCCGTGCGCGAAGCCTTGTCCGGGCACGGCCGCAAGGCACTCGCGGTGTTCTCCGCCGCGCATCTCGAAGCGCTGTCCCCCGCCCTGCGCGAGCGTGCCCTGCTGGCGCTGATCGACACACCGAACGCCGCCCCCGACGCCCGCAGCCACGAAGAGCGCGGGCTGATGGTCCAGGTCGCCGTGCCCGTAACCAGCGCCAACGGCACCCTGCTCGGCGTGCTGGAAGGCGGCGCGATGCTCAACCGCAACCTGGCCATCGTCGACCGCCTCAACGCCGTGGTCTACCACGACACCTCGCTGCCGCACGACAGCCAGGGCACGGCGACGCTGTTCCTCGGCGACACGCGGGTGGCCACCAACGTGCGGCTGCAACCGGATGACGTACGCGCGCTCGGCACCCGCGTATCGGCGGCGGTGCGCGACAAGGTGCTGATACACGGCGAGAACTGGCTGGGCTCGGCCCTCGTCATCGACACGCCCTACGTCTCCGGCTACGCGCCGCTGGTCGACGGCCGGGGCGAGCGCATCGGCATGCTCTACGTCGGCTTCCTGCAGGCCTCTCTCGAGACGGCGCTGCACCGTGCCCTCGGCGGCCTGTTCCTGGCTTTCCTGCTGGTGTCGGCGCTCGGCGCCGTGGGCGCGATCCAGTGGGCGCGCTCGATCTTCCGCCCGATCAAGCACATGGCCGGCGTCATGCGGCGCATCGAACAGGGCGAGGACTCGGCGCGGGTCGGGCCGGCAGCCGGGCGCGACGACGAACTCGGCCAGCTCGCCCGCGCCTTCGACGCGCTGCTCGACAAGCTCGACGCCCGCCGCAGCGAAACTCAGCGCTGGGCCGACGAACTGGACTCGATGGTCGCCGCGCGCACCGCCGAGCTGGAAGATGCCAACGCCACGCTGCGCCGCGCACGCCAGCAGCTGGTGATGAACGAGAAGCTCACCGCCATCGGCGAACTCACCGCCGGCGTCGCCCACGAGATCAACAACCCGGTGGCGGTGATCCAGGGCAACCTCGAACTGCTGCGCGAAATCCTCGGCCACGGCGCCGAGCCGGTGCGCGACGAGATCCGCGCCATCGACGAGCAGATCCGGCGCATCCAGGGCATCGTCGCCAAGCTGCTGCAGTTCGCGCGCCCGGGCGATTTCGCCGGCTACACCGACGACGAGGACGTCAATGCGCTGATCCGGGACTGCCTGGTGCTGACCCGCCACAACCTGAGCCGCGCGCACATCGAGGTGCATCAGGAACTGCTCGCCAGCCGCAGCGTGGAGATCAACCGCGGCGAACTGCAGCAGGTGCTGATCAACCTGATCGTCAACGCCATGCAGGCCATGCCCGAAGGCGGCACGCTGCGCCTGCGCACCGGCGACACCACGCTCGAGGACGGCGCGGAAGGCGTGCGCATCCAGATCGAGGACAACGGCCATGGCATCGCGTCGGCGCTGCTCGACCGCATCTTCGACCCCTTCTTCACCACCAAGAAGCAGGACGGCACCGGGCTCGGCCTGTCGATCAGCTACGCCATCGTCACCCGCTACGGCGGCCACATCGGCGTGGATAGCGCGCCGGGGCGGGGCGCGCGCTTCTCGGTCCTGCTGCGCTGCCGCCCGGTGTTCAGCACGGAACCGAGCGCGCCCGACTTCGCACGCCGCTTCTTCGGGCACCAGGGCGGCTGATTAGCCGGGCAAGAGACCACGGCGCGGGTGCCGGCGGCACCCTTTCCGGCCGGTTGATGCCTTCCGCCCGCGGGGCCTTCCCAAACCGCCCCATATCCGGCCCCGCCCATTACCAAATTCGTATTGTAGATTGATTACAAAAACGCTGTTGGATATTTTTACGTAATCAATCCTTAATAAATACAACCAATTGAAAATAAATCAAAAATTCAATTGGCGCGCGACTTGCTAATACCGTTTTGCAAGGATGATCCGCATCGCCTGCATTTTTCCCCAATTTCAAAACGGAATACGTCATGAAACGCCTTATCGGCCTGATGGCCGCCACTTTCTTCTCGCTGAGCGCGAACGCCGCACTGGTCAAGATCAACTTCGACGGCGAGTACTACAAGCTCGGCGACACCCCGAACGCGTTCCATCAATCGATCTCCGGAATCAAGGGCTACGCGATCTACGAATCCGACACGCCGGGAACCGTGTTCGGGGTCACCGACACCAAGAACTACCGAGGCGCGCTGCGCGGCTTCGGCTTCGAGATCTACGGCGACGCGGGAACGGTGTTCTCGGGCGAAAAGACCGTGGCCGACGGCGCCCGCGGCTTCGGCTACGTCCAGATCCGCAACCTGCCCGGCATCGACTCCTTCGGCCTGGCGGACATCGACCTGACCCCGGACGAAGTCGTCGGCGGACCCGATTCGCTCGTGCGCGCCGGATTCACGTTCCGTATCGCGGCCAAGGACGCCAAGGCGATCGACAATTCCGACCTACCGGGCGTCTTCGACCCGACCATCTTCAACGGCCAGCGCAACATCAGCCTGTTCCTGCAGCGCTCGCCCGCCGTGCCCGGCGAGATCGTGAGCTTCAACTTCAACTTCTGGAACCTCGAAGATGTCACCGTCGAGGCCGTCACCCAGAACGTGCCCGAACCCGGCAGCCTGGCGCTGCTCGGCATGGCACTGGCCGGCGTCGTCGCCACCCGCCGCAAGCCGCGCCTCGGCGCCCGCTGACCCCCGGCAAGG
>NZ_AMXE01000159.1 GCF_000310205.1 Thauera linaloolentis 47Lol = DSM 12138
GGCTTACTGGCGGCGCGCCGGGGCGCCGGCGGCGATGGTCGAATGGGCCTGCGCGCGGCCGGCCGCCACTCATGCGCCGCTGCCGCCCCGCGCCGCCTTCGAGTTTCTGTGCGACGGCGATACGCTGCATATCGGCGACGATGCCTGGCAAGTGCTGTTCGGGCGCGGGCATTCGCCCGCGCACGTGTGCCTGTACTGCGCTGAACGCACCATGCTGATTGCCGGCGACCAACTGCTGCCCGGCATCTCGCCGGTCGTCGGCATCTGGGAAGGCGACCTGGCCGAGCCTGGCGCGATGGGCGTCGATGGCGAAGGCGTTGCCGGTGCGGTGGGCGTTGTGGGCGATGGCGGCTGCCCCGTGGCCGTGCCGGATGCCGACCCGCTGCGCGGCTGGCTGGCCACCCTCGACCGCCTCGAAGCCCTGCCGGACGACGTGCTGGTGCTGCCCGCGCACGAAACCCCCTTCGTCGGCGTGCGCGCCCGCGTCCAGGCGCTGCGTGAACGCCACCAGCGCAAATTTGTGCGCTTGCTCGACCTCTGCCGCGCACCGCAGACCACCTTCGCCCTGGCGCGGGCGCTGTATCCCCGTCACCTGAGCGAACTGCAGACCCTGTTTGCCTGTGCCGAAACCCTGGCGCATACCTGCTTTCTGCATGCCGAAGGGCGGCTGCGACACGACCGCGATGCTGCGGGCGTGGATGTCTGGCGGGCCGCGCCATGAGCAGCACTACCGTTGCAGATCATGGCGGCACCGGCCCGTTGGCGCGGCTGCAGGGGGCGCCCAACTTCCGCAGCCTGTGCGGCTACCGCGCGGCCGACGGGCGCAGCGTGCGCCGCGGCGTGTTGTTCCGTTCCGATGCCTTGTCCGACCTGAGCGCGGCCGACCTCGAGCGGCTGCGCGCGCTCGACATTCGCCTGGTGTGCGACCTGCGTAGCACGCGGGAACGCATGGCGCGCCCCAACCGCTGGCCCGCCGGGCCGGCGCCGGCCTTGCTGACCACCAGCGATGGCGGCGGCCCGGCGGCGGTCAAAGCCGCGGCGTGGCGGGCCCGGCTGGGCGAAGCGGACTTCGATGCCGCCACCGCCCGGCGCTGGCTGCGCGATGCCTACCTGGCCATGCCGGCGGTGTACGCCGGCCTGCTCGCTGCCTTGTTTGCACGGCTGGCCGACGGCCGGGCGCCGAACGTGCTGGTGCATTGCGCCGCCGGCAAGGACCGCACCGGCTTTGTCTGCGCCATGCTGCTGCTGGCGCTGGGCGTGCCGTGGGAGACGGTGCTCGACGACTACCTGCTGAGTGGCCGGCGCCAGCCTGCCGAGGCGTTGGCGCGCAAGCTGTGGTGTGCTGGCCAGGGTGTGCCGCCGCTCGACGCCCGTGCGTGCGCGGCACTGCGGGCGATTGCCGGTGTCGAGGCCGAGTATCTGACGGCGGCCTGCGAGTGCGCCGCAAGGCGCTTCGGTTCGGTTGCCCGCTATCTGGAGGCGGCCTGCGGGTTGGATCCCGCCCGTTGCGAGCGCCTGCGCACGCGCTTGCTGACCGGCTGACGGTGCGCAGCCCCGGGGGCGCGTGCCGAATACGGTGAAGGGGCTCAGTGGCTGGCGAACACCCCGGTGTTGCCTTTCGCGTCGAAGCTCACCACGTCGTAGCGGTCGGCCGGGTAGGGGCCTTCCATGCCGGGCGAGCCCTGCGGCATGCCGGGTGCCGAGAGGCCGGTGATGGCGGGTTTGTCGGCCAGCATGCGCTTGACGTCGGCGGCCGGTACGTGGCCTTCGACGACATAGCCGCCGACCTTGGCGGTGTGGCACGAGCCCAGCGCGCGCGGCACGCCGGCCTCGCGCTTGACCATGTCCATTTCGTGGGTGGAGATTTCCTTGACCCTGAAGCCGTTGGCGCGCATGTGCTCGGCCCATTTGCCGCAACAGCCGCAGTTGGGGTCCTTGAACATCGTGACTTCGCCGTCGTTGTCGGCGGCGCTTGCGGCGCCGAGCGAGGACAGGCCGATCAGGGCAGCGCCGAACAGCGCGATCAGGGCGGGGCGGGTGGATTTCATCAGGCGGCTCCGGTGTGGGATGGAAGGGGGCCGGGCGCGTCGGCGGCGCGCGGCAGGGTGATGACGAAGCGGGTCATGCCGTCTGCCGAGGCGGCGCGGATGTCGCCGCCGTGGGCGAGCACGATGGAACGGGTGATCGCCAGCCCGAGGCCGGCGCCTTCGCCCTGGCTGGCGCGGGTGCCGCCGGCGCGGTGGAAGCGGTCGAAGATGCGCTGCAACTGGTCGGGTGCAATGGGCTCGCCGGGGTTGGATACCGACAGTTCCACCTTGCCGTGCGCCTGCCCGTCCCGGTCCTCGTCCACGTCGTGGATGGCGATCGAGATCGTGCCGCCGGCCGGCGTGTGGCGCAAGGCGTTGGACAGCAGGTTCGACAGCGCGCGCCGCAGCATCAGCCGGTCGCCGGTGGTCCGCGCCCGGCCTTCGAGCACGATGCCCACCCGGCGGTCCTCGGCCAGCGCTTCGTAGAATTCGACCAGCGCATGCGCCTCGTCGTCGAGCTGTACCGTCTCGACCGGGCGCGGCAGGCGGCCGTTCTCGGCCTGGGCGAGGAACAGCATGTCGCCGACCATGCGCGCGATGCGTTCGAACTCTTCGAGATTGGAGGCCAGCACTTCGCGGTATTCGTCGCTGCTGCGCGCGCGCGACAGTGCCACTTCGGTCTGCGTCATCAGGTTGGAGACCGGCGTGCGCAGTTCGTGCGCGATGTCGGCGGAGAAGTCCGACAGCCGGGTGAAGGAGGCTTCGAGCCGCGCCAGCATGCCGTTGAAGGCATCGGCGAACTCACGCACTTCGGCGGGCGCGCCGGCCTCGTCCAGGCGCAGGGACAGGCCGTCGGCCGACAGCTTGCGGGCCGCCGCCGTCATCCGCCGCAGCGGCGCCAGCCCGCGGTGCGCCGCCAGCCAGCCGAGCA
>NZ_AMXE01000160.1 GCF_000310205.1 Thauera linaloolentis 47Lol = DSM 12138
GCCCGCGCGCGGGCCTGGGCCGGCCACGGCGACGCCGCGCCGCGCAGGGCAGCGAGCGCGGGCGCCGCCAGCGACAGCGTCCAGGCATAGGCCAGCACCACCAGCGGCGCGTGGAACAGCATCCAGATCTTCATCAAATGGGCGTTCATGCCCTGCGAAGGCGCCTGCGCCAGCCATTCGGCCGGCGTCGCCGCGAACGGCGCCAGCCACACCGTGGTCAGCGCATACCAGGCTGCGATCGCCGCGGCGACGGAAACACGGGCCGCATCCGCGCCGGCGCGTGCGCCGCTCGCGGCCAGGCTCAGGCAGCAGGCCGCCAGCAGCAGCGTCGTGCCCTCGTCGCCGCCCCAGATGTTGGCCAGCTTCAGATGCAGGGGCAGCTCGGCGCTGCTGTACAGCCAGACATAGCGCAGCGCGAAGCCGTCCATGGCGAAGTGCCAGCCCAGCGCCAGCACGCACCCCCACGCCAGCGCCGCGGCCAGCGACAGCACGCGCGGACGCCCGGCCGGCCTGAACACCGCATGCAGCGCCAGCGCGGCCGCGGCCACCAGCACGGCCTGCCCCGCTGCCGCCCAGCCCGCAACCAGTGCCGCGGCAACCACGGCGGCCGCCCAGGCCGGCACGGCACGGAATGAGGCGCCCATGTCAGTTCGCCTCCGCCCGCAGCACTTCCGGGTAGTAGCACATGAAGCCGGTGGCGCAATGCGCTTCGGAAGGCCTCAAAGCCATGGCGAAATCCCGCACCGCCGCATCGTCCGCACCGCCGCGCACACGGTCGACGACCGACTTCACCATGCGCACGCTCGCCAGCTTGCGCGCCGTCGGTGCCTCGCGCCCGGCGATCTTGATCGCCGCCACCTGGCCGCGCCGCAGCGCGGGGATGGCGCACAGGCCGCAAGGGCCATAAGGCAAGCCTTCCGGCGTGGTGCTGAAGCCGCAGGAGAAGCGGTACCACAGCCAGCGTTCGTAAGCCTCGTCGTTCTCCCGCAGGCGCGCCGCCACGCGCGCCGGCAGTTCGCCGCCATCGCGGCGGCGGTAGCGGTATTGGTAGCGGTCGAGGCAGATCGGGCCGCCCATCTGCCCCGGCAGATGGATCGTATGGCAGGCGCCTTCCTCGAAAACACAGCCGTCGTTGAGGATGAAGGCCTCGATCTCGATGTCCGGCACCTCGGCGGCGATGCCGGCGGCTTCGTCGATGGTCACGTCGCGCGGCAGGATCAGGCGGCGCGCGCCCAATTCGAGGCACAAGCGGGCCGCCGCCGCATTGCGGCAGGTCGCCACCGAGCTGACATGCACGCGCAAGGCGGGAAAGCGCGCCGCGAGCAGATGGACCAGGCCGAGATCGCTGACGATCAGCGCATCGCCGCCGATGTCGGCAAAGCGCTGTGCGATCTCCACCACCGCCTCGGCCTGCGCGGCCGGGTAGTTCTGCGCGTTCAGCACCAGCGACAGCATGGCGCCATGGGCGTGGGCCAGCTCGACCGCAGCGGCCAGATCCGTATAGCTCTTCAGATTGCCGGACGGCCGGCGGTTGGCGCTCAGCGCATGGAAGCGGCCGAGCCATTCCGGCGGCACCAGGCCGCAATAGAACTCGCTGGCGCCGGCCTGCGCCAGCGGGGCGATTTCGGACAGGCGGGACACCGGGGCGACGATTCTCACAAGGACTCTCCCGCGACCACCAGGCGCGCGACGCGGCCCATGCCGGCCTCACGCCTCAGGGCATCCGCCATTTCAGAGGAATGACGGCTGAACAAGGTATTGCCGAGCTGCACGGCGCTGCAGGCATCCTCCCGCCCCGGCCGCGAGGCCGCCGCCGACAGGCGCAGGCACTCCTTCTGGCAGCGGCGGCCGACGGCGAAGCGCTCCGGCCCCGTCATCGACAGGCTCCCCGCGCGGCACATCCTCCCCTTGGCCACATACACGAAAGGAAGATGCACGCCTGCCGGCAGCGGCAGGCCGTCGAACGCTTCCTCGGCGGGGAATACCGGCATGTCGAGTTCCAGCCGGCGGATGCCGAGGCGCTCGAACAGCGCGCGCATCGTCGGCGCCGCCAGGGCATGGCCGCAGCGGCCGGCCCAGCCTGCGTCGAGGCGCGGGTCCTTGGTCATGCGGCACAGCACCCGGCCCGCCACCAACCCGAGGGAGGGAAAGCGCGTCGCCACCAGATGGGCCACGCCCCAGTCGTTGGCCACCACCTCCATGCCGTCCGCCAGCATCGGCAACAAGGCATCGAGCCGCTCGATCACTCCGGGCGAAGCGACCGGCGTGAGCAGGGCGAAACGCAGGCCGTGCGCTCCGGCCTGGCGCACGGCCTCGCGCAAGGCACGCGGAGACGGCAGCAGATGCTCACAGAACTCGCTGCCGAAGTGCAGATGCGTCGGCGCCAGCGGGGCGAGCCAGGCGGCCAGCGACGCATCGCCATGGACGCGCTGCCAGTGGCGTTCGCGCACGACGGGCGCTGCTGCGGCCCAGTCGAGGGCGATGGGGCGGGTCGCCGCCACCGCCAGCTCGGGGGTATCCATTGCATTTCGTCCTTGCGGCCCCGGGCCGCGCACAGACCGCATCGGAAGAACGGGCGCGCTGCCGGCCTGCGGCAGCGCGCGCAGCATTCACAAGGCCATCAGCACCGACTTGATCTCGGTGTACTGGTCGAACACCGCGCGCCCCATCTCGCGGCCGATGCCCGATTG
>NZ_AMXE01000161.1 GCF_000310205.1 Thauera linaloolentis 47Lol = DSM 12138
TGTCACCGACCGGCACATTGGAGCCAGTTGATGATCGGCACAATGGAGCCACCGCGTGATCGGCATATAGAAGCCAGTCGCGGATCGGCACATAGAGGCCAGCGCCGGATCGGCGTAATGGAGCCACTTCCCCTCTGACAGACGTCTCGACCTTGAGCGGTCCCTCGCTACCCTGCTGCCTTTTTGTTCGGCAGGAGATAGGCGGTGGCCCGCAGGAGCATCGAGATGTACGAGTACCGCCAGGCCCTGATGCGCATGCGCCAGGGCGATTCCGAGCGCGAGATCGCGCGTTCGAAACTGATGGGGCGCAGCAAGGCGGCCCGCTTGCGCGAGCTGGCTCGTGCCCAGGGCTGGCTCGATCCCGAGCGTCCCTTGCCCGAGGACGCCGAGATCGCCGCCGCGCTCGGGCAGCCGAAGCTGCCGGTGACGGCCCAGTCCTCGATTGCGGCGTATCGGCCGCTGGTTGAACAGTGGCTCGCGCAGGGCGTCTCCGGCGTGGTGATCCACACCACGCTCAAGCGTGAGCACGGGTTCAGCGGGCACTACTCGAGCGTGCGCCGGCTGATCGCGCAGATCGGCCGCGAGCAGCCGCCTGAGGCCACGGTGCGCCTGACCTTCGCGCCGGGCGAAGCCGCGCAGGTGGACTTCGGCGCTGGTCCCCACCTGGTCGATCCGGCCACGGGAGAGATCCGCCGTACCTGGGCGTTCGTGATGACGCTGTGTTTCTCGCGTCACCAGTACGTGGAGTTCGTCTGGGACCAGAGCGTGCGCACCTGGCTGGGCTGCCACCGCCGCGCCTTCGAGTGGTTCGGTGCCGTGCCCGCGCGGCTCATCATCGACAACGCCAAGTGCGCGATCACCCGCGCGTGCATGCACGACCCGCAGGTGCAGCGCGCCTACGCCGAGTGCGCCGAAGGGTACGGCTTCCGGATCGACGCCTGCCCGCCGCACGACCCGCAGAAGAAGGGCATCGTCGAGGCCGGCGTCAAATACGTGAAGGGCAACTTCCTGCCCACACGCAGCTTCCGTGATCTGGCCGATCTCAACGCGCAGGTGCGCGACTGGGTGTTGAAGGAGGCCGGGCTGCGCATTCACGGCACCACCCGCGTGCGCCCGCTCGACACCTTCGCCCTCGAGCGCAGCACCTTGCTGCCGCTGCCCGAGGTGCCGCCGGATCTGGGCACCTGGCACGCGGTGACGGTGCATCGCGACTGCCACGTCAGCTTCGAGCGCGCGCTGTACTCGGTGCCGTTCGCGCTGGTGGGCAAGGCGTTGTGGCTGCGGGCCACCGACGCCGTGCTCACCGTCTATCACGACTTCAAGCCGGTCGCCACGCATGCCCGCGCGCGGCGCCCCGGTGAGCGGCGCACCGTCTCCGATCATCTGCCGCCGGCCGCCCAGCGCTTCTTTGCGCACGACCGCAGCTGGTGTCTGCAGCAGGCCCGTGAGATCGGCGACGCCTGCACGCGGCTGATCGGGCAACTGCTCACAGACCGCGTCAGCGAGCGCCTGCGGGCTGCCCAAGGCGTCCTCGCGCTCAAGGGGAAGTACGGCGCCGCACGCCTCGAGGCCGCGTGTGAACGGGCCATCGCCCACGACAGCCCGCACTACCGCACCGTCAAGACCATCCTCGCCGGCGGTCATGACCTCGCCCCGGTGAGCACGATCACCCCCGAACCTTATGCCGGCCGTGCCCGCTTCGCGCGCGCCACCGCGTCGCTGTTCGAAGACGACGGCCCCACGCTTCACTGACCCGGGCGCAGCCCGCGCCCACTTCATTCAAGGAGCCACACACCATGAACCCCGCTACCGAACTGGCGCCGCAGCTCAAACAGTTGCGCCTCTCCGGCATCCTCGATTCGCTCGACGCGCGCAACCGCCAGGCCATCGATGCCAAGCTCGCCTACACGGAATTCCTCGCCCTGCTGATCCAGGACGAGATCGCGCGGCGCGAGCAGAAGAAGTTCGGCACCCGGCTGCGCCGCGCGGCCTTCCGCGCTACCAAGACGCTCGAAGGCTTCGAGTTCGACCGCTTGCCCTCGACCAACCGCGCCCTGGTCCATGAGCTGGCGACCGGGCGCTACATCGACGAGCGCGCCCCGGTGCTGATCGTCGGCCCCTGTGGCACCGGCAAGAGCCATCTGGCGCAGGCGCTCGGACACTGCGCCGTACGTCAGGGGCACGACGTCATCTTCGCCTCCTGCGCGCAACTGCTCGCCAGCCTGAACGCCGCGCGCGCGGTCGGCACCTATGAGCGAAAGCTCCAGCAACTGGCACGTGTGCCGGTGCTCATCATCGACGACTTCGGCCTCAAACCCCTTCGCGCCCCCGCCGATGAGGACCTGCACGATCTCATCGCCGAGCGCTACGAGCGTGCTGCCACCCTCGTCACCAGCAACCTCGACTTCACCGAGTGGGACCAGGCCTTCCCCGCCAACCGCCTGCTCGCCTCGGCCACCGTCGACCGCCTGCGCCACAACGCCTACTGCCTCACACTTGACGGGGCCTCTTACCGGGCGCCCCGACAGGGGCCGAGTCGGGCGAAAAACGCCCTTGCCAGCACCCCGAAAAACATCGATTCTTGACCCCCGAACGACGTCCGTCAGAGCCCCGGTCAAGTGGCTTCTATATGCCGATCATCGCTGGCTCTATTGTGGCGGTCAGTGACA
>NZ_AMXE01000162.1 GCF_000310205.1 Thauera linaloolentis 47Lol = DSM 12138
GGCGCGTCGGGCCGGCGCGACAGCAGGCCGTTCAGCGCCGCCACCGCGCCGCTGCGGGCGCGCTCCCGCGCCAGCAGCAGCAGGCGCTGCTCGGTGATCTCGCGCTGCGCGCGCAGCACCGCCTGCTGCGGCAGCAGGCCGAGCCGGTAGCGGGCCAGCGCCAGGGTTTCCAGCTCCTGCATCAGCGCCAGGGCATCGCGCACCAACGCAAGCTCGCGGTCGGCCGCGTAGTAGCGCAGCCATGCCGCTTCGATCGCGGCCACGCGCTCGCTCCAGCCGGCATCGCGCAGCGCGCCGGCCTGCCGCGCCCGCGCCTCGGCCGCCTGGCGGTCGAGTTCGCGCTTGCCCCATCCCGGCAGCGGCTGCACCACGCGGTAGCGCGTCTCGCCGACGCGCTCGGGCAGCAGCGAGGCCGAGCGACCGTTCATGGTGTTGGTGAAATCCATCAGTTCGAGCTCGAAACGCGGATCGGGCAAGGCCCCGGCCGGCTCGACGCGCGCCTGCGCGGCTTCGGCCTCGGCGCGGTCGGCGGCGTAGGCGGGGCTGTGCTCGCGCGCATAGTCGATCAGCGCGCGCGGCGCGGCCCCCAGGCTGGCTTCCGGGCCGGTGCCGAAAGACACCCCCGGCAGCAGCAGCGCTGCGAGCAGGCCGAACACGGCGCAGGCGCGGCCACGGAGCGGCACGGCGCGAGCGGACGGGACGAAGGGCGGAATGGCCGGCGCAGACGGCCGGCACGGCATCGGGACAGGCACGTGAAACCTCAGCGCAGGCGTTCCAGTTCGACGACGACGAGCTTGCCGTCGACCTTGTCGGCGATGAAACGGACGCGGTCGCCCGCCTGCACCGCGTCGAGCATGCCGGCATCGGTGACGCCGAAAGCCATCGTCATCGGCGGCATGTCCAGACGCGGCAGGGGGCCATGGGCGATCGTGATCCTGCCGCCCGCGGCATCCACCTTGCGCACCGTGCCTTCGGAGCGGTCGTCCGCCTGCGCGGCGGACGGGGCCGGGACATGGCTGCCATGGTGATCATGGCCTGTGCTGGCCTGCGCCGCGGCCGGCACGGCCAGCGCCAGCAGGAATGCCAGCAGGGGGATGCGAAGCGCCTTGTCCATGTCTGTCTCTCGAATGCGATGGGATGCCGCCATCCTGCCGCGCGATGGCCGACGGCAGACTGACGCGCGGATTACATCTCTGTAATCTGGCGCCCGATGCCGCCCCTGCGCCGCGCCGCAGGGCACAATGCGTCCGAATCCGGGCAACACGCACCCTCATGAAGATCCTGATCGTCGAAGACGAACCCAAGACCGGCGACTACCTGCGCCAGGGCCTGGCCGAGGCCGGCTTCGTCGTCGACCTCGCCCGCGACGGGCTGGACGGCCTGCACCTTGCGCTGAGCGGCGACTACGATCTGGTCGTGCTCGACGTGATGCTGCCCGGGCTGGACGGCTGGAGCGTGCTGCAGACCCTGCGCCGCGGCGGGCGCGAAATGCCGGTGCTGTTTCTGACCGCGCGCGACCAGGTCGAGGACCGCGTGCGTGGGCTGGAACTGGGCGCCGACGATTACCTCGTCAAGCCCTTCGCCTTTTCCGAACTGCTCGCCCGCGTGCGCACCCTGCTGCGCCGTGGCCGCAGCAAGGAGCCCGAAGTGCTGCGCGCCGCCGACCTCGAGCTCGACCTGCTGCGCCGCCGCGTGCTGCGCGCCGGCCGACGCATCGACCTGACCGCCAAGGAATTCGCGCTGCTCGAACTGCTGCTGCGCCGCCAGGGCGAGGTGCTGCCGCGCTCGCTGATCGCCTCGCAGGTGTGGGACATGAACTTCGACAGCGACACCAACGTCATCGAAGTCGCCGTGCGCCGCCTGCGCGCCAAGGTGGACGACGCCTTCGAGCCCAAGCTGATCCGCACCGTGCGCGGCATGGGCTACGTGTGCGACGCAGGCGACACGGACGGAACGCCGGAGCGCTGAACGATGCCGCCGCTGTCACTGACCGCCCGTCTCGCGCTGCTGTTCGCGCTGCTCACCGCCAGCCTGCTGATCGTGGTCGGCATCGTCCTCGGGCGCGCGGTCGAGCGCCACTTCGACGAACTCGACGCGCACGAACTGTCGGCCAAGCTGACCCTGGTCGGCAACCTGGTGCGCGAGGCCGGCGCCGGAACCGGAGCCGGACAGCGCCTGGACGCCGCTTTCGCCGGCCAGGACACGGTCGGCCTGTTGCTGCGGGCGGCTGACGGCACGCTGCTGCATGCCATCCAACCCGGCGCCTTCACCACCGCGCAGCTTGCCGGCGCGCCGCTGGGCCGCAGCGGCGAGACCTGGCAGGTGGCGCAGCGCCAGTTCATCGGCCGCGAGGCCGTGCTGCCGCCGGACGACGAGGGCACCGCGCTGCGGGCGGCGGTGGCGCTGGACATCTCGCACCACGCCCATTTTCTGCACGAGGTCCGGCACGGCCTGTGGCTCGGCATTTCGGCCGCCGCGCTGGCCGCCGCGCTGCTCGGCTGGCTGGCGGCGCACCGCGGGCTGGCGCCGCTGCGGCGGATGA
>NZ_AMXE01000163.1 GCF_000310205.1 Thauera linaloolentis 47Lol = DSM 12138
CGGCCGAAACCGCCGTGACCTTGCCCGCGGCCGCCGAGCCCACCGTGCAGGCGCAGGACAGCGAGGTGGAGGCGGCGGCCCCGCCCGCCGCAGCGCCGGCAGCGCATGGCACGCCGGCGGCCGAGCCAGGGATGGTGGCGCCGCGCTTCGACGCCGATTACCTGAACAACCCCGCGCCCGCCTATCCGCTGCAGGCGCGCCGGCGGCGCGAGGAAGGAGAAGTGCTGCTGCTCGTCATGGTCAGCGAGGACGGGCTGCCCCGGCGCATCACCCTTGCCCGCAGCTCGGGCTCGCGGCAGCTCGACGCAGCCGCGCGCGATGCGGTGGAGCGCTGGCGTTTCGTCCCGGCGCGCCGGGGCGAGCGCGCGGTCGAAGCCTCGGTCCTGGTGCCGGTCGTTTTCAAACTCGGAGGACATTGAACATGGAAACCCAAGCCTTCGGACTCGCCCACCTGTGGGCCCAGTCCGATTTCGTCATCCGGACGGTCGCCGCCATCCTGCTGCTGATGTCCGTCGCCAGCTGGTACCTGATCCTGGCGTGCGGACTGCGCCAGTTGCGCGCGCGCCGCAGCGAAGGCGCGATCGACGCCTTCTGGAAGGCGCCCGGCCTCGATGCCGGCCTGCAGCGGCTGGCCGGGCAGGTGCCGGATTCGCCGTTCGACGCGCTCGCGCGCCAGGGCGCAGCGGCCGCCGAACACCTGCGCCACCATGGCCATCGCGAAACCCTGGGCGGCGCGCTCGATGCCGGCGAGTTCATCACCCGCGCGCTGCGCAAGTCGATTGCGGGGTCCACCGCCCGGCTCGAATCCGGCCTGACCACGCTCGCCTCGATCGGCTCGACCGCGCCCTTCGTCGGCCTGTTCGGCACGGTGTGGGGGATCTACCACGCGCTGGTCAACATCTCGGCCTCGGGCCTGGCCACGCTCGACAAGGTCGCCGGCCCGGTGGGCGAGGCCCTGATCATGACCGCTTTCGGCCTGTTCGTGGCCATTCCGGCGGTGCTCGCCTACAACGCCGTCACCCGCGCCAACCGCGTCGAACTGGCTGAGCTGGATGCCTTCGCCCATGACCTGCACGCCTGGCTGTCGACCGGCGCGCGCATCGCGCCGCTCCCCGAGCATGCGCCGGGCGCCGTCGACGGCACGGCCGTAGCGGAGGCCGCGTGACGGCCTTCGGTGGTTTCAGTCAGGGCGGCGGCCAGGGCCCCGCCAGCGAAATCAACATGGTGCCGCTGATCGACGTCATGCTGGTCCTGCTGATCGTGTTCATGATCACCGCGCCGTTGCTGACGCACGCGGTCAAGATCGATCTGCCGCAGGCGGCCAGCCAGCCGAGCGAGGACAAGCCGGAGACGGTGGCGCTGGCGCTCGATGCCGATGGCGGGCTGTTCTGGAACGATGAGCCCCTGCCGGCCGAGGCCCTCGGCCAGCGGCTGCGCGAGGCCGCGGCCCGCTCGCCGCAGCCGGAACTGCACCTGCGCGCGGACCAGGGCACGCGCTACCAGAAGCTGGCGGAAGTCATGTCGCTGGCGCGCGAGGCGGGCATCGGCAAGATGGGCTTCGTCACCGTACCGGAGCCCTGACCGGCCCGGGCCGCCGGTTCTCCGCAGCGCCGGGCGGTGCGCCTGATTCATCGGTACCTGGCAGTACTGGCTTGCTGTTTTTGATGAGAGATTATTAAAATAAGAAGTATTCTCATCTTCGTGGGCCGTGCCTCCGCCGGGCATAGGAAAGATATCGTGGCCGCCACCGAATCCGCGCTTCACCAGCAAGTCGAAACCCTCTACGCCGATCATCACAACTGGCTGCGCGGCTGGCTGCTCAAACGGCTGGGCGATTCCTGCACGGCCGCCGACCTGGCCCACGACACCTTCGTCCGCCTGCTCAGCCGGCAGGACGCGGTGGCCATCCAGGAGCCCCGCGCCTACCTCACCTGCATCGCCAACGGCCTGGTCATCAACCTGCGCCAGCGCCGGGCGCTGGAACGGGCCTACCTGGAAGTGCTGGCCGGGCTGCCCGAGCCCCTGGCGCCCTCGGCGGAACAGCGCCAGATCGCGCTGGATGCGCTGATGCGCATCGACCGCCTGCTCGACGGGCTGCCGCCACGGGTGCGCGAAGCCTTTCTGCTGTCGCAGCTCGACGGCCTCAAGTATGCCGAAATCGCGCTGCAACTGAACGTGGATGTGCGCAGCGTGAAGCGCTACATGGCCAAGGCCTTCGCCGCCTGCCTGCAAGGGCTGGACTGAAGCCATGCCCGCCGTTCCGTCCCCCGGCGGCGCGATCCGCCCCGAAATCCTGCATGAAGCCGCCGAATGGCTGGTCCGGCTGCACGACGACGTCGTGGACGAGGCCGACCGCCGCGCCTGGCGTAAATGGCTGGCGAGCAGCGACGAGCACGCGCGCGCCTGGCAGCGCGCCGAGCAACTGGCGAGCCTGGTGGGCGGCGTGCCCGGCGCCGTCGGCGCGGCGCCGCTGCGGCGCATG
>NZ_AMXE01000164.1 GCF_000310205.1 Thauera linaloolentis 47Lol = DSM 12138
ATCGTGCTCGCCAACGACTACCGCCTCGGCTTGTTCAACGGCGACGTCGGCCTGTGCCTGCCCGACGGGCAGGGTGAGCTGCGCGTGTTCTTTCCGTCGGCCGACGGCGGATTCCGCGCCATCCCGCCCCTGCGCCTGCCGGCCCACGACACCGCCTTTGCGCTGACGGTACACAAGAGCCAGGGTTCGGAGTTCGAAGAAGTGCTGCTCGTGCTGCCCGCGCAGCCGCTGCGGGTGCTGACGCGCGAACTGATCTACACCGGCGCCACCCGCGCGGCGAAGCGGGTCGTGCTGGCCGGCGCGGGCGAGGTCTTCGTCGCGGGCTGCGCGGCGCGCACGCGGCGTGCTTCGGGATTGCGCGCGCGGATGCGGGAGACGGCGGGATATTGATCCCGCCGCTGGGCCGCAGCGGCCCCGGCCACACCGAATTTCACCTTATGGATCACGGCGCGTGTGGCCCGGGAGCCAGCCTTTAGTCGGCAGACCTGCCTTTGCGCCGCAAACTGGAAACGAGCCCGAGCAGGCCCAGTGAAAGCAGGGTCAGCGAACCGGGCTCAGGTACGGTCCCGGGATTGTCGGGGTTGTCGATCGGATTGAATTCGCCGGTGAACACCCAGCGGCGGATGTCGTGATCCGCTCCCGCCGAGCCGGTGCCGGAGGTGAAGCCGATGTAGGCATCCGTGGTGCCGAGAAGCGCGACGAGATCGATGTCGTACGACATCAATGCCGCGGCCGGTCGGGTGTCCGACAACGCCAGGCGTACTTCGAGCAGGTCATTGGCTCCGTCGTAATCCACCCAGGCGTGAAAGATCGAGCCGCTGTCGAGCAGCGCCGGCAGCGTATCGGCGCGGACCACTGAATTTATGTCGCCATTGATGTTGATGCCGGCGTGGTTGTCGTTGTTGCCATCGCCGGCGCCGTTGTTCCAGTTGTCGAACTCGACACCGACGCTGGGGGTAAGGCCCTGGTAGCCGATGCCGCCGCCGATGCCGCCCGCGGTATTCGCAACCGTCTGAACGGTGAATACGATGCCGTCGGCTCCTCCGTTCTGCTGGTCGGAAAACTGGAACTCGAAGTAGCTGCTGAACGAGGCATCGGCGGCGAGCGAGAACGGATTCGTGAGAAAGGCGCTGCCGGCCTGATTGAGTGTGTTGGTCAGGCGCAGTACGCGCGCGCCACTGGTCCCCACCACGCCTTGTCCGCCGGCATTGATGGTGGGAGTGACCCCGTTCAGCGTGAAGGCGGAAAGGTCGTCGAAGTTCTGATAGTTGACCAAGGCACCATGAGCGGGCCCGACGGCAAGACCGCAGAGCGCTGCGGTGCAGGTGAGCAGGGTGATGGCCTTGCTGCGGGAGTGCTGGTGATACAGGGCTGCTTCACTCATGATGTATCTCCTGTGGATGCGGTGTCCATGCGCAGAAGGTGCCCGACGGGGCCGATACCCATCGCGGATCAGGCGCGCGGATGGTAGCGAGCAAAGAGTGAGCCAGATAGAAAAAATCATTCAAAACATAACGTTGATTTATTAGATTGGGCGCCAGTGTAAATTCTTCCGACAATTTCCCCTTGGGTCACGGAGCGATGCAATGGTGGTTGGTTCATGACGCGCAAGGCGACACGATCGCCGTTGGCCAAGGCGGTGCAGAAGGCGACCCGGTCGCTGACGCGAAAGGTGTTCAAAGCCGGCAGCAAGGCGATGAGCAAGGCCGTTTCGCAGGCGGTCGAGGCCGTATCCGCAACGTATCGCCCCCCGCGCGGTGCTGGCGACTGGATTGCCGGACAGGCGATCGGTCCGGCGGGCTTGCGCCGTTTCCACCTGTTCCGGCCGCCAGGCGTCCGCAACGACGAGCGCCTGCCGCTGCTGGTGATGCTGCACGGCTGCGGACAGACGGCGGCGCAGTTCGCGCACAGCACGCGCATGAACGGCATCGCGCTGCGCGAGCGTTTCCTGGTGCTGTATCCGGAGCAGGATCGCACGGCGAATCCGCAGGGCTGCTGGAACTGGTACGACACCCGCAGCCGCCATGCCGATGCCGAGGCGGCGACGCTGCTGGCTGCCATCGACCAGGTCTGCCTGCTGTATCCGGTAGACCGCGAGGCGGTCGCGCTGGCCGGCATCTCGGCCGGGGCGAGCATGGCCGCCTTGCTGGCGATCCGGCATCCCACGCGTTTCCGCGCCGTTGCCATGCATAGCGGCGTGCCGCCGGGCAGCGCCCATTCGGCCGCCACCGCGCTGGCGGCGATGCGGGGGCGGCGCACGGCGAGCGCGCCCCTGCC
>NZ_AMXE01000165.1 GCF_000310205.1 Thauera linaloolentis 47Lol = DSM 12138
GCCGCAGCGCCGGCACCGGCTCCTGCGGCGGCTCCCGCTCCCGCGCCGGCCCCGGTGGCTGCCGCGCCGGCCAATGCCGCGGGCGAAAGCGTCTACAAGCGCACCTGCGCGCTGTGCCATGCGTCGGGCGTCGCCGGCGCGCCGGTCCCCGGCAACAAGGACGACTGGGGACCGCGTATCGAGCAGGGCAAGGATACGTTGTACAAGCATGCGCTCGAAGGCTATACCGGCGAGAAAGGCATGATGCCCGCGCGTGGTGGCGCTGCGACGCTGCCGGACGACGACGTGAAGGCCGCAGTCGATTTCATGGTGGCGAAGTCGCAGTAAGCCCGCGGGCAACCGCTGCCGGTCGCAGCGGCTGCCCGTGCGCCGGCTGCTTGGAAACGGGGGTGAAAGCCCCCGTTTCCCGTTCACCGGGGGCTGGTCCCGGGGCGTGCCCGGTGAACTGCGGGGGCGAATGGCGCCGGGAACGTCCGTGAGCGTGCGAGGCCGCAACGGGCCAGGTACGGCTCAGTGCATGTGTCCGGCGTGGGCCGCGTCGCGCAGGCCGCTCGTCGCGCTGTGGCCGAGCTCGCCGAAGGCCAGTGCCCGTCCGCCGTATTCGGCGATGAAGGCTTCGGCCGCGGCGTGGTCGGCGAAGGCGGGCAGGTCGGGGCCGCGCATCGGGCCGCGAATGCGCGAGCCGATGACGAAGACCGCCTGGCGCGCGTCGAGCCAGGTGCCGTCGCGGTGGTCGGCGACGTACATCGCGGCCGCGTCTTCCGCCGTGTGGTGGGTGTCGAAGCGGACGGGTTCGTCGAGGAACGTGAAGAGATCCACCGGCGAATCGAAGAAATGCGCCGAGCCGTCGGTGAAGATGATCTGCGACGCCCACTTCGGGAAGCGCGCCGGATACATCCCGCACACCGGGCAGCGTGCGTCCACCGGAATGGGGCGCACGTCGTACATGCCCAAGCCAGAGGCGGGATCGTAGGGGTGCGCGGGCGATACGCGCGCCGGCGGCACGATGCAGATGTCCTCGTCGGGCGGGACGAACTCGACGCTGCGCCCGTTTGCCGTGTACTGCCAGAACAGCGTGCCCGCGGCCATCATGCACAGCGTGGCCGAGCCGAGCAGGAGGCGGTGTGCGGAGATCATGGCCGGGACGCGAGCAGCGGGTCGCGGGCGAGCGCGGCGATCAGCGCGCCGACGTTGGCCTCGGGGCTGGCGTCGCTGCGGGTGATCGGGTCGGCTGCCACCGTGCCGTCGGCGTGGAGCAGATGGTTGGGGTAGGTGGGCAGGTGGGCATGGACGGGGGCGGTGTTGATGCCCGTCTCCGGGGTGCCCGGTCCGGTGTTCCAGCGCAGCGAATAAGCGTCGGGGGCGGCGTAGCGCACGGTGAGCGTGACGCCGTTGCGCAGCACGACCGTCAGCGCATCCTGGTTGAGCTGCGGCGGCGCGGCAAGCGCGTCGGCGTGCTCGCGCTCGATGTGTTCGAGGATGGCCGGGTGCAGGTTCATCGGCGGTTGATCTCCTTCAGGCTGGCGGCGATCATCTCGCGCGCGGTCCGGTGCGTGTCGCCGAGGATACGCGCCGCCAGGTAGTGCTCGTAGGCGGGGTGTTCGTCGATGTCGCGGCGGACGATGCGTTCCAGCAGGGTCTGCTCGTCCGGTGCGCCGACGGCCTCCAGCACCGTGCGTCGGTGCTCGCGCGTTTCATAGGCCAGGCGCGCGAGCTGTTCCAGCTCGGGGCCGGCTTCAGGCGGAAGAACGTCGTAGATCGGGTTGTTCATGCCGGCTTTCTCACATGGATTGGTCGTGCAGCGCGCCACCGTCGAGGATGGCCATGTCGGGCGTGACTTCGCTGAACTTCAGCACCTTGCCGCCGTGCTGGGCGGCAAAGGCCTGGGCGTCGGCCGCGCTGGAGAACGAGGCGGCGGTCGGCCCCATCGAGCCCAGCCGCTTCGAGCCGAACACGTAGATGGCCTGCCGGGCGTCGATCCAGTTGCCGACCGGTTTGTCCCAGTCGGCCTTGCCCATGTCCTGCACGAAGAGGCCGGTGACGCGGCGCGCCTGCTCGGGGTTCAGATAGACGCTGAACATCTCCAGCGTGTCGCAGAACCAGTCGGGCTGCGGCGTGCCGCTGTAGTGGATCTGCGCCTTGGGGCCGGGGTAGTCGGCGAGCAGCATGCCGTCGAGCGCGCAACTGGTGCCGCGGTCGATCTCGAGCGCGGCGACCGAGCCGCTGCCGCCGTCCGGTGCGCCGCAGGCGGCGAGCAGGCCGGCCGCGGCC
>NZ_AMXE01000166.1 GCF_000310205.1 Thauera linaloolentis 47Lol = DSM 12138
GCCCGCGCCCGCCATCCGGCGCGTGTCCGCCCGCCACGGCGGCGGGCACACGCCTGCTGCGCCGGCAACAACGCGGGAGCAGCATGCTGCGGCCGCAACACCGCCGCCGCGCGATGGCCGCGCACATGCTGGCCCCGACACGTGGACCGTTACTTGCTAACGTGATCCGGTCTCTCCGCACCAACCGGCCCTGCCGCCTCCATGACCTCTACCGCCGCCCCGCAAGCGCCTGCCCTGCCAGCCTCCCCGCTCCACTTCGTCCTCCACTTCGCCCGCGAGCGCCCGGCCTGGTACGCCGGTATGGTGGCGCTAGAAGGCGGCCATGCCGCCTGCGGCATCTTGCTGCCCTATGCCATTGCCGAGATCATCCGCGCGGTGACCCGGCTCGGCGACGCCACCGCCGGCTGGGCCGACGCGCTGCAGGCGCCGCTGCTGCTGTTCATCGCCCTGGCGCTGGGCGAGGTCGTGCTCAGCCGTGCCGCCGGCACCTTGCAGTTCTACTTCGGCCCGCTGCAGCGCCATGCCGTCACGCGGGCGCTCTACGCCTACCTGCAGCACCATTCCCAGCGCTACCTGAGCGACAATTTCGCCGGCGCGCTGGCCCACCGCATCGGCGAGACCTCGCTCGCGGTCAACCAGATCATGTGGGCGGTCATCTTCGACTTCTGGCCGGTGGCGATCGTCTTCGGCGTCTCCATCGGGCTGCTGTTCCAGGCCCACCTGCAGCTCGCCCTCTTCGTCCTCGGCTGGGCCGTGGCCTTCGTCGCCCTGTCCTGGTGGCTGGCCACCCGCTGCCAGCCCTACGCGGTGCAGGCCGCCGCGGCGCGCAGCGAAACCACCGGCAGGCTGGTGGACTCGGTGACCAATCTGTTCTCGGCCCGGCTGTTCGCCCGCCTCGGCTTCGAGCGCAGCCTCCTCGATGATCAGCTCGCCGTCGAGCTCAGGGCGGTGCGCCGCTCGATGTGGTATTCGGAGCGGGTGCGCTGGTTCCAGTTCGCCGCCGCCGCGGTGCTGAAGGTGGGCACCCTGTGGTACGCGCTGCGGCTGTGGAGCCAGGGCCTGATCGGCGTCGCCGAGTTCGTGCTCGCCACCAGCCTGTCGCTGCTGATCATCAACGAGGCGCGCAACCTGAGCCGCCGCTTCCTCGAGTTCTTCGAGTTCATCGGCAACGTCAACAATGGCGTGCGCACCCTGATCCGGCCGCACGAGCTGGTGGACCTGGCCGAGGCCCGTCCGGGAACCATCCGCCGCGGCGAGATCGAGTTTTCCGGCGTGCACTTCGGCTACCACGCCGGCCAGACCATCTTCGAGAACCTCGACCTGCGCATCCCCGCCGGGCAGCGCGTCGGCCTGGTGGGCTTCTCCGGCTCGGGCAAGTCCAGCTTCGTCAGCCTGCTGCTGCGCCTGTACGACCCGCAGCAGGGCCGCATCCTGATCGATGGCCAGGACATCCGCCTGATGACGCAGGACAGCCTGCACGCCCAGCTCGGCCTGATCCCGCAGGACCCCAGCCTGTTCCACCGCAGCCTGCTCGACAACATCCGCTACGGCCGCCAGGAGGCGAGCGACGAGGAGGTGGTCGAGGCGGCGCGCAAGGCCCATGCCCACGAGTTCGTCGCACAAATGAAGGACGGCTACCACGCCATGGTCGGCGAGCGCGGCGTGAAGCTCTCCGGCGGCCAGCGCCAGCGCATCGCCATCGCCCGCGTGATCCTGAAGAATGCACCGGTACTGATCCTGGACGAGGCCACCTCCAGCCTGGACTCGGTGACCGAGAAGGCGATCCAGGAGACGCTGGACGAGGCCATGCACGGCAAGACGGTGATCGTCATCGCCCACCGCCTGTCCACCATCGCCCACCTCGACCGCATCCTGGTGTTCGACCACGGCCGTATCGTCGAGGACGGCAGCCATGCCGAACTGCTCGCCCGCGGCGGCACCTACCACCGCCTGTGGTCCGGCCAGGCCGGCGGCTTCCTGCAGGACGACCCGCCGGCCCCCGGCGAGAAGCGCTCGGCGCTGGCCACGGCGGCGACCGACGGGGCAAACCTAGCGCTCGCCGCCGATCCTGGCGACGATCCGGAAGGCGAGGCCCCGCGTCCCGACCGCGGTGAGGCGGTGCTGCCGGCGGCCGCGACCTGAGGGGACGACGCGCATGCCACACCGTTGCCGCTCCCGCCGGCCGTCCGCCGCGCCGCCTCGCGATGCCGCGCCCCGCCCCCGGTCC
>NZ_AMXE01000167.1 GCF_000310205.1 Thauera linaloolentis 47Lol = DSM 12138
GGGCGGCGCGAGCGGCTCGCCCCGGCCGTCGGGCAGGTCGGACAACTGCATCGTCGGCTTTCCGTCGAGCAGGCTGGCCGCCGCCAGCGCACGCCAGTGGGCGTCGGTGCCCAACGGGCTGGGCTTGTGCTCCGCCCAGTCATCGGCGTCCATGCCGGCGCCGGCCACCATCCAGTTGAGCAGGCTGCGCCCGCTTTCGGCATAGCTCGCGCGGCCGAAGCCGAGGCTCGCATAGCAGCCCACCACCAGGTAGCAGCGATGCACGGCGCGCGTCAGCGCGACGTAGATCAGGCGCAGGTCCTCGGCCTGGTGCTCGCGGCGCACGCGGGCCTTGAGCGCCTTGTCCCGCTCCGCCTCCGCACGGTAGTCCAGCACCAGTCCGCCATCGTCGTCGTGCCAGGCGGACATTTCCCCGTCGCTGCCGCCGCGCGCATGGCCGTCGAACAGGAAGGGGCAGAACACGATGCCGTATTCCAGCCCTTTCGCGCGGTGGATGGTGACGATCTGCACCAGGTTGCGGTCGGACTCCAGCCGCAGCTGTGCCGCTTCGCCACCGGCGCCCTCGCCGCGGCAGGTGGCCAGCGTGCGCAGCAGGACTTCGGGCGCGGCGCTTCCGGCAGCCTGCTGCAGCAGTTCGGCCAGGTGCATCAGGTTGGTCAGACGGCGTTCGCCATCGGGACGTGCGAGCAGGCGCGCGGCCACGCCCTCGTCACTCATCCACTGCCGCAGCATGACGCCGAAACCGCGCGCCAGCCAGAGCTCGCGCCAGCGCGCGAACGCATCGAGCGTGCCGAGCAGGGCGCTCTCGTCTTCCGCCAGGCGGGCCAGCGCCGCGGCGTCGCGCCCCATCGCCGCGGTCGCCAGCGCCGCCTTGACACGGCGCTCGCGCAGCGGCTCGGCGACCGCCAGCAGCACGCGCTCCAGTTCCTCGGCATCGTCGGTATGGAACACGCTGGCCTGCGACAACTCCACGCTGCCCACGCCGAAAACCGCCAGCACGCGGCGCATGCGCGCACCCTGGCCGTGGCTGCGTACCAGCACGGCGATGTCGGACGGCGCCAGCGGCCGCTCGCCGATGCGGATCCGCCCCTCGGCTGCCGCCGCCAACAGGCGCGCGATCTCGGCGGCGCTGGCATGCGCGGCGCGATGCAGCGCCTGCGCGCGCGGCAGCCGCGCGCCGCCGCCGTCGTCCTCTTCGGCCTGTGTTTCATCGCGCGGGATGCGCCACAACTGCAGCGGCGCTAGGTCCGCCGCCGGTGCAGTCGCATCCACCAGCGGCTTGCGCGGCCGGTTGCCGGCGCCTACGCGCACGTAGTCCAGCCCATCCATCATGAACACGGCCGGATTGGCGCCGAACAGGCTGTTGCAGGCCTCGATCAGCGCCGGTGCCGAGCGCTGGTTGTGGCGCAGCGTGTAGCGCGCATCGGTGCGATCGCGCGCGGCCAGGTAGGTGAACAGGTCCGCGCTGCGAAAGCTGTAGATCGCCTGCTTCGGGTCCCCGACCAGGAACAGGCTACCGTGGCGCCCCTCGGCATGGTAGATGCGGTCGAAGATGCCGAACTGCAGCGGGTCGGTGTCCTGGAATTCGTCGATCAGCGCCACCGGATAGCGCGCATGCAGGGCGGCCGCCAGCCAGGGCTGTGCGCCCGAGTGCAGGGCGTGGTGGGCATTCCACAGGATGTCGTCGAAGCCGATCTGGCGGCGCTCGGCCTTGCGCCGGCGCAGCGCGGCCGAGGCTTCGTCGATGAAACGCCGCAGCAGGTGCAGTCGGGCGGCGGCCAGCAGGCCTTCGACCGCGGCCCGCGCCGCCAGCAGTTCGGCCGCGGCATCGAAGAAGGCATGCCGCGGCGGGGCGATGCCGTTCTTGCGGCCGGCCGCGGTGCTTCGCTTCTCCAGGGTGTCGGCGGCGAACAAGGCCAGCCTGTCGCCATCCGGCAAGGGGTGCAGCGGGTCGCCCGCCGCCAGCCAGCCGTCCCATTGGCTGGCGGCCTTCGCCACCGAATCCGGTTTGTAGCTGTTGGCGTTCAGGCCACCGAGCGCTTCATGCACGCAGGCGGCGGCTTCGTGCAAGGCGCCGGCCAGGCCGCGCGCCGCCGCGTACGCCTGCATCAGCCGCGCCTCGGCCGCCGGCAGCGCACCGCCGCCG
>NZ_AMXE01000168.1 GCF_000310205.1 Thauera linaloolentis 47Lol = DSM 12138
CGGCCGCACGCGGCCGGCCGGGCCGGCGGGGGTCAGCGGGCGCCGGTCCGCGGCTGCCCGCGCAGGTGGTCGTTGAGGAAGACCTGGTTCATCACGTCGAACACCACGGTGTTGTCGATGCAGGAGCCGTCCCAGTCGTAGGGCCGGCCGTGACCCCACAGGCGGGCGGCGCGGGCGTCCACGCGGCGGTGCTGGTCGAACAGCGCCGCGCCGGCGCCCAGTGCCCACAGCGGCGCGAGTTCGTTGGTGTGCTGGCGCGAGGCGAACTGGTAGCCGGGCAGGCGGCCCGCGCCGCGGTCCTGCACGGCGCTGGACCGGCTGTGCGCCCAGCGAGCTGAGGCGCCTGCTGGGGAACGGCTGACAGGCTGGCGCCCCTCGGTGGGCGCCCGGGCAGGGCGAAAGGCCACGTCCCGCGGCCTATGGGGTAGCATCGGAGATGGGGCGCATCCGCCCACAGCGGGGCCGGCCGTGAGGGCTTCTCTTGTCGGCGGATGCGGATGGGCGTTCGATCGTGGCGGCAGGCTGCGTTCAGGGCGGCCGTGCCGTATGTGCCGCGCCGCCGCCGTGGGTCGTGTCGATAGAAGAGGCCATGGACTTGAAAAGAGTGTTGTTCGTCTGTACCGGCAATATCTGCAGGTCGCCGACCGCCGAGGGCATTGCACGGCATTTCATCCAGACCGGGGGGCTTGGCAGCCTGATCGAGGTCGATTCGGCGGGTACGCATGGCTATCACGTCGGTGAGGCGCCCGATCCGCGTACGCGCAAGGCCGCGCAGCAGCGCGGCTACGATCTTTCGGCGCTGCGTGCGCGCAAGCTGGAAGTGTTCGATTTCCAGCGCTTCGACCTGATTCTTGCAATGGACAGCGGGCATCTGGAGCACATGCGCCGCCTGTGCCCGGAAGTCTATCTTCCGCGCCTGGGGCTGTTCATGGCCTATGCGCGCGACAGCGAGTTCGACGAGGTGCCCGATCCGTATTACGGCGGGCCGAGAGGCTTCGATGTCGTGCTCGACATGTGCGAAAGCGGTGTGCGCGGTCTGCTGGAGAGCCTGACGGCGCAAGCCTGAACGGCGCTCGTGCGCAATCGCGGCAAGCCCGCACCCTCTTCAGTTTTCTGATGCAAACGAAAAAGGCCGCCTCCATTGCGGGGGCGGCCTTCGGGTGCGGCGGCTTACTTGTGCGTTTCGACCTGCTGCAGCGGCTCTTCGGCGATGACCGGGGCCGGACGCGGCTTGCGGCCGAGGCGGACGGTCTGCTCCGGGGCGCCGGTGCCGAATGATGCGTGCTTGCCCGGATCGGTCTCGATCATGATCAGGCCGCTTTCGGTCGGTGTCGGCGGGATCGTGATCATCAGCGCGCTCGGTACCGGGGCGAGGGCGGGAGCGGGCTCCGCGTCTTCAGGCGTCTCCGCCGCCGGCGCTTGGGGCGCCAGTTCCACCGTCCGCGCCGCGACGGCCCGCTCGATCAGCGAGGAGGCGGTGTCGAGGGGGGCCGGCGCTGCGGTTGGGGCAGCTGCCGGGCTTTCCGCTTCCATCGCGTCGCCGGTGGCGATGGTTTCGGCCTCGGCGGCGGGTTGCGGCGGGAGGCTGGCTTCGGGCGCGGCTTCAACCCCGGTTTCGGCCCTGGTTTCGGTCTCGGCCTCGATCCTGACCGGGGCGGGGGCTTCTTCCACCGTCTCGGCTGGCTGCGGCTCGACCGTCACCGCTTCGGTCGCGGCCAGCGGCAACGGAGTGGGCTCTTCCGCGGCAGCTTGGGCTTCGGCCGGCGGCGTCGCTTCGGCGATGGCGGGCTCGGCAATCGGCTCGGCGGACGCTGCGCTGAGGGCCTCTGCAGGTTCGGCCGGCGCGTCGGACGGCAGCGCTTCGACCGGCTCGACGGCAGCCGGGGTGGCTTCGGCCTGGGCGGGGACGCCGGTTTCGGCGGCTTGCGCTTCCGCTGCTGGGGCGCTGGCTTCCGCGTCCGGCACCGGCTCTGCCGCCAGTGCGGTCGTGCTCTCCTCGCCGGCTTGCGCCACGGCCCCGGCCAGTGCTTCGCCCGAGCGGCGGCCGCGGCCGCGGCCGCGGC
>NZ_AMXE01000169.1 GCF_000310205.1 Thauera linaloolentis 47Lol = DSM 12138
CCGGGGAGACCGCCGAATCGTGAGCGCGCCGCCGGGCGCGATCCGGCGCCCGGCGGCGCGTGGCCGCCACACCATGTCCAAGCTCTTCCCCTATCTGCGCCCTTACCGGGGCGCATGTTTGCTCGCGCCCCTGCTGATGCTGCTGGAGGTTTCGATGGATCTCATGCAGCCGCGCCTGATGGCCAGCATCATCGACGATGGCGTGATGCGCGGCGACCTCGCCCATGTCGGCGCCACCGGCGCGCTGATGCTGCTGTGCGCCGCGCTGGGGCTCGTCGGCGGCGCGGGATGCACGGTGTATTCGAGCAAGGCCGCGGTCGGCTTCGGCACCGACCTGCGCCGCGACCTGTTTGCCGCGACCCAGGCCTTGTCCTTCCGCGAACTCGACCGCCTGCCCCCCGGTTCGCTGATCACGCGCCTGGGCAGCGACGTGGCGCAGCTGCAGCAGTTCGTCATGATGCTGCTGCGCGCCTTCGTGCGCTCGCCGCTGCTGGTGCTGGGCAGCGTCGCCATGGCGGCCGCCATCAGCCCGTCGCTAGCGCTCATCCTGTTCGGCGTCGTGCCCGTGCTGTCCGGTGTGCTGTTCCTGCTCGTCCGCTGGTCGGTGCCCTTGTTCGACGGCGTCCAGCAGCGGCTCGACCGGCTCAACATGATGCTGCACGAGAATCTCGCCGGCATCCGCACCGTCAAGGCCTTCGTGCGCGGCGGGCGCGAAGCGGCCCGTTTCAGCGGCGCCAACCGCGACTACGCCGACGCCGCGATCCGCGCCTGGCGCATCGTCACGCTCAACATGCCGGCGCTCAGTCTCGTGCTCAACCTCACCATCGTCGCCGTGCTGTGGGCCGGCGGCCGGCGCAGCATGGCGGGCACGATGACCGCAGGCGAACTGGTGGCCTTCGTCAACTACGTCACCGTGATTCTGTCTTCGTTGACCTCGGTCGGGATGCTGCTCACCAGCTTCTCGCGCGCCCAGGTCGCGGCCGTCCGCGTCAACGAGGTGTTCGACGCCGCATCCGGCGAGCCCGTGCCGTCCGGGGCCACGGCGGCCCCCGTCTCCGCGCGCCTCCCCGCTCCGCTCGGAACGCTGCCCCCCGGGCCGCTCGAGGTGGCCTTCGAGGGCGTGTCGCTGCGCTACGAAAGCGCTGTCCGGCCTGCGCTCGAAGACGTCTGGCTGCGCATTCCGGCAGGGGCCACGGTCGCGCTGTTCGGCAGCACCGGCGCGGGCAAGTCGACGCTCGCCGCGCTCTTGCCCCGCCTCTACGACCCCGACGCCGGAACGGTGCGGATCGGCGGCCACGACATCTGCACGCTCGATCCGCAGGTGCTGCGGGGGCGTATCGGCTACGTGCAGCAGGAGACCATCCTGTTCTCGGGCAGCGTCCGCGACAACCTGCGCTTCGGCTGCGCCGGCGCCAGCGACGAGGACATCGCCGCTGCGGCGCGGGCCGCCCAGGCGGATGACTTCATCGTCCGCCTGCCCCAGGGCTACGACAGCGTCCTGGGCCAGCGCGGCATCAACCTGTCCGGCGGCCAGAAGCAGCGCCTGTCGATCGCCCGCGCCCTGTTGCTGCGGCCTTCGCTGCTGATCCTCGATGACAGCACCAGCGCCGTCGACCTGGCGACGGAGGCGCGCATCCTCGGCGGCATCCGTGTCCTGCTGCCGCGCACGACCTGCCTGCTCATCGCTCAACGGCTGTCCGCAGCGGCCGCCGCAGATCTCGTCGTGGTCCTGGAGCAGGGCCGCGTCATCGCCCACGGCACGCATGCGCAGCTACTCGAATCGTCGGCGGCCTATCGCGACATCCACCGCTCGCAGGCCGGCATGGGCACGGTGTCCCATGACTAGGCCCGCTTCCGCATTGCCGCCGGCCAGCCTGCCCCCGCTGCTCGGCGGTCCCGGACGGCCGGGCGGCGGGCCGGCGGGGCGTCCGCGCGGCCTGGGCAG
>NZ_AMXE01000170.1 GCF_000310205.1 Thauera linaloolentis 47Lol = DSM 12138
GGCGGGCCCCGGCGGCGCCGGCGGTGGCTTCAGCGCGGCAGGCTGGAGAGGGTGTCGGCGACGATGTCCGCGCCCTCGCGCAGCGTCGCTTCGTCGATGACGAGCGGCGGCGCCAGCCGCAGCACGTTGCGGTTGGTGTCGCGGGTGGCGATGCCGCGTGCCAGCAGGCATTCGGCGGAGCGGGCGGCGCTGAAGGCAGGGTCGAGCTCGACGCCGACGAGCAGGCCGCGCCCGCGCACCTCTCGCACGCAGGGCAGGGCGGCGGTGCGCAGTTGCGCGCGCAGCGCTTCGCCGAGGCGTTCGGCGTTTTCCCACGGGCGGGTTTCGGCCAGCAGCGCCAGCACTTCGGTGCCGACCGCGGCAGCCAGCGGGTTGCCGCCGAAAGTCGAGCCGTGGTCGCCAGGGCGGAACACGTCCATCACCGCACGGTCGGCGAGGAAGGCCGACACCGGCAGCAGGCCGCCGCCCAGCGCCTTGCCCAGGATCAGGCCGTCCGGGCGCACGCCTTCGTGTTCGCAGGCCAGCAAGCGGCCGCTGCGGCCGAGCCCGGTCTGGACTTCGTCGGCGATCAGCAGCACGCCGTGGCGGCGGCAGATCTCGGCGCAGCGGGCCAGGTAGCCGGCCGGCGGCACGACGATGCCGCCTTCGCCCTGAATCGGTTCGACCAGAAAGGCCGCGGTGCGCGGCGTGATCGCCGCTTCCAGCGCGTCCGCGTCGCCGTAGGGGATGCGGCGCAGGCCAGGCGGAAAGGGGCCGAAGCCGTCGCGGTACTGGCGGTGCGAAGAGAAGCCGACGATCGTGATCGAGCGGCCGTGGAAGTTGCCGTCGCAGGCGATGACCTCGGCCTCGCCGTCGGCGATGCCTTTGACCGTATAGCCCCATTTGCGCGCTGCCTTCAGTGCCGTCTCGACGGCTTCCAGGCCGGTATTGACCGGCAGCGCGCGCTCGTAGCCGAAGGTGGCGCACAGGCGTTCGAGGAAGACCGGCAGGCGGTCGCTGAAAAACGCGCGCGAGGTCAGCGCCAGGCGCTGCGCCTGCTCGGTCAAGGCGCGGACCAGGCGCGGGTGGCCGTGGCCGAAGCTGACCGCGGAGTAGGCGCTCATCATGTCGAGGTAGCGCCGGCCGGCGACGTCCCACAGCCACACGCCTTCGCCGCGCTGGAACACCACGGGCAGCGGCGCGTAGTTGGCAGCGCCGTGGCGCCGTTCCTTGTCGCGCAGTTCGGCGCCGTCCGGGCCCAGCGCCGCCGCGGCGAACTCGGCGATCCAGCGGGCGCAGCGGCCGTCGGCGTCGAGGTCGGGGCGGTATTCGACGATCTCGAGGGCGAGGAAGTCGTCACAGCCGCGCAGCGCCAGCAGCGCGTCCGCCAGTTCGCGCGGATCGAGGCCGCTGGCCTCGGGGCAGGTGACGGCGGGCAGCGCCTGGGGGTCGAGCGCGTCGAGGTCGAGGCTGAGGCCGAAGCCGCTGCCTTGCGCGCGTGCGATGGCCAGCGCGTCGCGGAACACCGCCGTCAGGCCGCGCCGCGCGATTTCGGCCATGTCGAAGATGCGCACGCCGAGCCGTTCCAGCAACTGCCTTTCCTCGGGCTCCCAGGCCCGCGCGCCGACGATGCAGGTGCGCGCCGGGTCGAGCGGCAGGCCGGGCACGCCGGCCAGCGCGGCGTCGCCTTCGCCGAGCAGCGCTGCCAGCGGCATGCCGTGGATGTTGCCGGAGTGGGTGGTGGTGGCGGTATGGCTGTCGAGGTGGGCATCCACCCAGACCAGGCCGGGCGCATGGCCGGCCCGCCGTGCGATGCCGCGCCAGGTGCCGGCGGCGACGGCATGGTCGCCGCCGAGCACCAGCGGCACCGCATCCGCCGCGAGCGCGGCGATGCGGTCGGCCAG
>NZ_AMXE01000171.1 GCF_000310205.1 Thauera linaloolentis 47Lol = DSM 12138
CCGGCACTGCGCATCAGCCGCTGGCTGGAGGCGCCGGGCGCAGCTGGCGGCGCGCCGAGCGCTCGATGGCTGCGGCCGGACGGCGGCGAACCGTCCACCGCCGACTGGCACGACACCGCCGACCGCGCTCTCGCCGTACGCCTGCACACCGGCAGGGCGGAAGACGCGGCGGTCCTCGTCCTGGCCAACCCGGCGCCGGGCGCACGCAGCTTCGTCCTGCCGCCGGGCGCATGGCGCCGCGTCTTCGACAGCGACGCCGGCGATGGTCGCCCGCGCCGGGACGGCCCCGCGCCATTCGATGCCGAATGCCCCGTCGCCGGCCGCAGCCTCAGCATCCTCGTCGATGCCGCGCCGCCGCACGCACAGCCCCCGTGCGCTGAAGCCGGCCGCCGGCGCACAGATCAGAACCGAACGAAGGGAGGGACGCCTCATGGACATCAACCGCAGTGTCGAAACCCGCAACCTCGCGCGCCGCACGCTGGCCCTGGTGCTGGCCGGCGGACGCGGCTCGCGGCTGCGCGCCCTGACCGACATGCGCGCCAAGCCGGCGGTGCATTTCGGCGGCAAGTTCCGCATCATCGACTTCGCCCTGTCGAACTGCATGAACTCGGGGCTGCGCCGCATCGGCGTCATCACGCAGTACAAGTCGCATTCGCTGCTGCGCCACATCCAGCGCGGCTGGAGCTTCCTGCGCAACGAGATGAACGAGTTCGTCGACCTGCTGCCGGCGCAGCAGCGGGTCGACGAGGAACAGTGGTACCAGGGCACCGCCGACGCGGTGTACCAGAACCTCGACATCATCCGCAATTCCCGTCCGCCCGAGTACATCGTCGTGCTCGCCGGCGACCACGTCTACAAGATGGACTACTCGATCATGCTCGCCGACCACGCCGCCTGCGGGCGCGGCGTCACCATCGGCTGCATCGAGGTTCCGCGCGACGAGGCCCGCGCCTTCGGCGTCATGGCGATCGACGGCCAGCGCCACATCACCGCCTTCGCCGAAAAGCCGGACGATCCGCCCTGCATGCCGGACAAGCCCGACATCTCGCTGGCGAGCATGGGCATCTACGTGTTCACCGCCGGCTACCTGTTCCGCCTGCTGGAAGAGGACGCGCGCAACCCGGACTCCAGCCACGACTTCGGCAAGGACATCATCCCCCGCGCGGTCGCCGAGCAACAGGCGTTCGCCCATCCCTTCGGCATGTCGGCGATCGCGACGCCGCCCTATTCCGGCCCCTACTGGCGCGACGTCGGCACCGTCGAGGCCTACTGGGCGGCCAACCTCGACCTCGCCTCGACCACGCCGGCGCTGAACATGTACGATCGCGACTGGCCGATCTGGACCTACCAGGAGCAATTGCCGCCCGCCAAGTTCGTGCATGATGTAGACGGCCGGCGCGGCGAGGCGCTCGATTCGCTGGTGTCGGGCGGCTGCATCGTGTCCGGCTCGGTGGTGCGCAATTCGGTGCTGTTCTCGAACGTGCTGGTGCGCTCGTACTGCGAGATCAACGAGGCCGTCGTCCTGCCCGACGTGCAAGTCAACCGCCACTGCCGCCTCAGGCGGGTGGTCATCGACCGCCGCTGCCGGCTGCCCGAAGGGCTGGTGATCGGCGAGGACCCCGAACTGGACGCGAAACGCTTCCACCGTACAGAGAACGGCGTCGTGCTGGTCACCCGGGACATGCTGGCGGCGCTATGAGATGAGGAACACACGATGCGAATCCTGCAGGTCTGCGCGGAGATCTTCCCCCTACTGAAGACGGGCGGCCTGGCCGACGTGGCCGGCGCGCTGCCGCCGGCCCTGCGCGCCCAGGGCGCCGACCCGCGCGTGCTGCTGCCGGGCTTCGG
>NZ_AMXE01000172.1 GCF_000310205.1 Thauera linaloolentis 47Lol = DSM 12138
TTGCGGCTGTGGCGCACGCGCAGTTCCGGCACCAGCCCGGCGATCTTCCAGCCGTTGGCGCCCAGGCTGACGATGTAGACCTGCTGCCTGTCGTGCCGCCGCGCGCCGAGAAAGCCATCGAAGGCGTCGTTGCGCAGCGCACGGTAGATGCCCAGCACGTTCATGAACAGGCCCGCCTCGCCGGCAAACTGGTGGTAGATGCCGGCGCGCAGCGCCCAATCCTTGCTGCTGGCCTGCGCCACTTCGTATTGCTTGCGCGTCAGGTCCAGCCCACCGTACAGCGCGGTGGCTGGCTGGGGGGAGAAGCTCGCCGTCACGCCCCACTGATACTGCTTGTAGTCCATGCCGACCCGCAGCCCTTTCGAGGTGTATTCGTAGCGCTTGGCATCCAGGCTGGTACCGATCTGCCACTGCCGGCTCAGCGAATGGCGCCACTCCAGTTGCAGGCCGTGGGCCAGGTACTCGCTGTGGCGGTTGCGGTAGTAGTGCTCCAGGTACGGGGTCAGCGTGACGTTGTCGCGCGCATCCAGATACTGGTAGCCCGCCTGAAGGATCGCCAGGTTGGTGCTGTAGTCCCGGATGCTGGCCGTGTCCGAAGGGTTGGTGCGCGCGTAGTAGTTGCCGTAGCTGAGCGGGCGCACATGCAGGTTATGGTTGCCCGACAGGTTGAAGCGGCGCTGCATGGACAGTTCGTAATTCACCATCTGTGAGCCGATGGCCTCGGGCATGATCCGTTCGAAGGCGCAGACGTTCCATATCGGGACGTAGCTTTCGCAACTGCGGTAGCCGTTGGCCTGGTTGATGTTGTCGTTGTAGCCCCAGCCCAGCGCGGCCGTGCCGTGCCAGCCGGCGCGGAGGTCCAGGGCCTGCTCATACTGTTGCACCAGCATCCGGGCATTGGGCGGCAGGCCGGCTTCGAGTGCGTGGGCAAAGCCTGTGCGTGCGCGCTTGTCCTGGTTATCCTCGAACAGCAGGCGGGCCAGTTCGAGGCGGATGCGGGCGTCGCCGGGCTCGTGGGCGTTGGCGTCCTGCATGCGCTGCACGGCGGTCGGGTAGTCGCCGTGGAAGCGCGCCAGCAGGCTGTCGGCCATCGCGACCAGGGCCGGGCGGTGCCCGCGCAGCAGGCGGTAGCGGGAGATGAAATCGGGCAGGCGGGTCCATTGCCCGGTGTTGATGGCGACGTAGAGGGCCGGTTCCAGTTCCTCCAGCGTGTTGCCGACCTGATAGACCTTGCCTTCGTACAGCAGCGAGCCCGGCGGCGCGGCCAGGGCCTGTTCGGCCTGCGCTTTCTGCTCGGCGGCGCGCTGCGTCTGTTCCTGCAGGAAGCGGGTGTCGTCATCGTCGGCCCAGGCGGCGGGCAGCACGAAAGCGGCCGCCAGGACGAACCCCAGGGCTTTGAAGCGATGGAACATCGAGATTTCCCGGCGAGGATGGAGGGAATAGAATGGAGGCCGGCGAACCGGCCTCCAAAGGTGCTGCTTGTGCCAAACGATGCCCGGATGAGGATTCACCCGGAATCGCCCGTCTGACGCTCTCCGCTGGTGGCCGCCAGTGGAGAGTGGTCAGGCATCAAGGCGTGATGGTGCCGCTGACTTTGCTGCCGCCGAAGGC
>NZ_AMXE01000173.1 GCF_000310205.1 Thauera linaloolentis 47Lol = DSM 12138
CCGGTCGTTCACATCATTCCGAGCGCGGTGGGCAGCCAGGTGGAGATGATGGGCACGTAGGTGACCAGCATCAGGAACACCAGCATCGTCACCAGCCACGGCCACACCGCCTTGGACATCGCGGTCAGCCCCAGCTTGCTGATGCCGCTCGCCACATACAGGTTCAGCCCCACCGGCGGCGTGATCAGCCCGATCTCCATGTTCACCGTGATCATGATCCCGAAGTGGATCGGGTCGATCCCCAGCTTCATCGCGATCGGGAACAGGATCGGCGCCGTGATCAGGATCACCGACGAGGGCTCCATGAAGCTGCCCAGCACCAGCAGCAGGATGTTGACCGCGATCAGGAAGCCGATCATCCCCATCCCCGAGTCCATGATCCACTGCGCGATCCCCTGCGGAATCTGCTCGTTGGTCAGGATGAACGAGAACAGCACCGCGTTGGTGATGATGTACAGCAGCATCGCGCTCATGTTCGCCGAGTTCAGCAGCACCTTCGGCACATCGGACAGCTTCAGGTCCTTGTACACGAAGATCGCGATGAAGAACGCGTACATCGCGCTCATCGCCGCCGCCTCGGTCGGCGTGAACATCCCCGAGTAGATCCCCCCCATCACCACGATGATCAGCGCCAGTCCCCAGATCGCGCGCCGGAACGCCATCCACACGTCCGCCAGGCTGCGCTTGGGTTCGCGCGGGTAGTCGCCCTTGCGTGCCACCCACCAGGTGGTGAAGCCGAGCATCAGCGCGCACAGCAGGCCCGGGATGACCCCCGCCATGAACAGCGCGCCGATCGAGCTGTTGGTCGACACCGCGTACATGACCATGACGATCGACGGCGGGATCAACACCCCGAGGCCGCCCGCCGAGGCGACCACGCCGGCACCGAAGGGCTTCGGGTAGCCGACCTTCATCATCGCCGGGATCATGATGGAGCCGATCGCGACCACCGTCGCCGGACTCGAGCCCGACACCGCGGCGAACAGCGCGCAGGCGAACACCGAGCTCATGCCCAGCCCGCCGCGCAGGTGCCCGACCATCGCCGTGGCGAAGTCGATCATGCGTCGCGCGACCCCGCCGTGGGTGAGGAAGTTGCCCGCCAGCACGAAGAACGGGATCGCCATGATCTCGAACTTCTCGATGCCCGTGAACAGCTTGAGCGCGACCGATTCGAGCGGCACTTCGGTGAAGAAGAACAGGAAGCTGAGCACCGTCAGGCCCAGCGAGATGGACACCGGCATGCCGGTGAGCATCAGGACCGTGAGCAGCACGAAGATGATGGCGGCGGTCATGGCTTGCCTCCCTGGCCGCCATCGCGGCCATCGGCGCTGTCGTTCGGGTGCTTGTGCTTGAGGTCGTGCGGGTGCAGGTCGTCATCCATGGCGAAGTGGTTCACGTCGACCGGCACGTGCCCTTCGTCGTCGATGCCGTCGACGTGGCCGTGGTCGTGGTGCGGCAGCTCGCCCGTACGCCAGAAGCTGGCCGTGACCTGCAGGAAGCGAAAGCACATCAGGTAGGAGCCCAGCGGGATCGCCGAGTACACGATCCAGGT
>NZ_AMXE01000174.1 GCF_000310205.1 Thauera linaloolentis 47Lol = DSM 12138
CTCAGAAGAACCCGAGTTTGTTCTCGCTGTAGCTGACGAGGAGGTTCTTTGTCTGCTGGTAGTGGTCGAGCATCATTTTGTGGGTTTCGCGCCCGATGCCCGACTCCTTGTAGCCGCCGAAGGCCGCGTGCGCGGGGTAGGCGTGGTAGCAGTTGGTCCACACCCGTCCGGCCTGGATGGCGCGGCCCATGCGGTAGGCGACGTTGCCGTTGCGGCTCCACACCCCGGCACCCAGCCCGTACAGCGTGTCGTTGGCAATGGCCAGCGCCTCGGCCTCGTCCTTGAAGGTGGTCACCGCCAGCACCGGGCCGAAGATCTCCTCCTGGAAGATGCGCATCTTGTTGTGGCCCTTGAACAGCGTGGGCTGGATGTAGTAGCCCTGGGCCAGGGCGCCGGGCAGGTTCGCGCGGTCGCCGCCGATCAGCACCTCGGCGCCTTCCTCCTTGCCCAGCGCCAGGTACGACTGGATCTTGCTCATCTGCTCGCTCGAGGCCTGCGCGCCCATCATCGACTCGGTGTCGAGCGGGTCGCCGTGGCGGATCGCGGCCACGCGCGCGAGCACGCGCTCCATGAAGCGCTCGTAGATGCTCTCCTGGATCAGCGCCCGGCTCGGGCAGGTGCACACTTCGCCCTGGTTGAAGGCGAACAGCACCAGGCCCTCGATGGCCTTGTCGAGGAAGGCGTCGTCACGGTCCATGACGTCGGCGAAGAAGACGTTGGGCGACTTGCCGCCCAGCTCAAGCGTGGCCGGGATCAGGTTGTTGGCCGCGGCCTGGGCGATGACCCGGCCGGTGGAGGTCGAGCCGGTGAAGGCGATCTTGGCGATGCGCTTGCTGGTGGCCAGCGGCATGCCGGCTTCGCGGCCGAAGCCGTTGACGATGTTGAGCACGCCCGGGGGCAGCAGGTCGGCGATCAGCTCGACGAGCACGAGGATGGAGACCGGGGTGGATTCGGCCGGCTTCAACACCACGCAGTTGCCCGCGCCCAGGGCCGGGGCGAGCTTCCAGGCGGCCATCAGGATGGGGAAGTTCCAGGGGATGATCTGTCCGACCACGCCCAGCGGCTCGTGCAGGTGGTAGGCGACGGTGTTCTCGTCGATCTCGCTGATGCTGCCTTCCTGGGCGCGCAGGCAGCCGGCGAAGTAGCGGAAGTGATCGACGGTGAGCGGGATGTCGGCGTTGAGGGTCTCGCGGATGGCCTTGCCGTTGTCGACGGTCTCGGCGTAGGCCAGCCGCTCGAGGTTCTGCTCGATGCGGTCGGCAATCTTGAGCAGGACGTTGGCGCGCTCGGCGGGCGAGGTCTTGCCCCACTTGGGGAAGGCGGCGTGGGCGGCGTCCAGCGCCAGCTCGATGTCCTCGGCGCTCGAGCGCGCCGCCTGCGTGTAGGGCTGGCCGGTGATCGGCGTCACCACGTCGAAGTACTGACCCTTGACCGGCGCAACCCAGCGCCCGCCGATGAAGTTGTCGTACTTCGCCTTGTACTGGATCGGCGCGCCAGAATGGCCAGGGTGTGCGTAAAGCATC
>NZ_AMXE01000175.1 GCF_000310205.1 Thauera linaloolentis 47Lol = DSM 12138
AGGAGACGAGACATGCAGGACTACATGGACACTCTGAAGGCGCCGGTGAGCGAGGCGACGCGGCGGTTTCTGTCCAAGCCGCAGCGCATGGCGATCGGCGGCGAATGGGTCGAAGCGAGCGAGGGCGGCACGCTGGACGTGTTCGACCCGGCGACCGGGCTAGCGTTTGCCAAGGTTCCGGCCGGTGGCAAGGCCGACATCGAGCGCGCGGTGGCCGCCGCGCGCCAGGCCTTCGAAGGCGGCGACTGGGCGGCGATGCGGGCGGTCGACCGCGAGCGGCTGCTGATGAAGCTGGCCGACCTGGTCGAAGCGAACGCACAGGAACTGGCCGAACTCGAAGCGCTGGACAACGGCAAGCCGGTGACGGTGGCGCGTTTCGCCGACGTCGCCTTGGTCGTCGACTCGCTGCGCTACATGGCGGGCTGGGCGACCAAGATCGGCGGCGAGACCATGGAACCGTCGGTGCCGATCGTGCGCGAGCGCGAATTCTGGGGCTTCACCCGGCGCGAGCCGGTGGGCGTGGTCGGCGCCATCATCCCGTGGAACTTCCCGCTGCTGATGGCGGCGTGGAAGATGGGCCCGGCGCTGGCCAGCGGCTGCACGATGGTGCTCAAGCCGGCCGAGGAAACGCCGCTGAGCGCGCTGCGCCTGGCCGAGCTGGTGGAGGAAGCGGGCTACCCGGCCGGGGTGTTCAACGTCGTCACCGGCCTGGGCCACACCGCCGGCGCGGCGCTGTCCGCGCACCCCGGGATCAACAAGCTGGCGTTCACCGGCTCGACCGAGATCGGCAAGCTGGTGGGCAAGGCCGCGCTCGACAACATGACGCGCATCTCGCTGGAGCTGGGCGGCAAGAGCCCGATGATCGTGCTCGAGGACGCCGACGTCGATGCCGTCGCGGCTGGCGCGGCGCACGCCATCTTCTTCAACTCCGGGCAAGTGTGCACGGCCGGCTCGCGCCTGTTCATCCACAAGAAGAAGTTCGACCGGGTGGTCGAAGGCCTGTCGAACATCGCCGCCGGCATGAAGGTGGGCGCGGGCATCGAGCCCGACACGCAGCTCGGCCCGCTGGTCTCGGCGGTGCAGCAAGAGCGCGTGCTGGGCTACATCCGCAGCGGCTTCGAGCAGGGCGCGCGGGCGGCGGTCGGGGGCGAGGCGGGCGAAGGCAGCGGCTACTTCGTCAAGCCGACGGTGCTGGTCGATGCGCGCGACGACATGCGGGTGGTGCGCGAGGAGATCTTCGGCCCGGTGGTGGTGGCGATGCCCTACGACGACCTGGACGAGGTCGCGCGCCGTGCCAACGACACGCCCTACGGTCTGGCGGCGAGCATCTGGTCGAACGACCTCACCCGGGTGCATCGGCTGATCCCCAAGATCCAGGCCGGCACGGTGTGGGTGAACTGCCATACGGTGCTCGACAATTCGATGCCGTTCGGCGGCTTCAAGCAATCGGGCATCGGCCGCGAGATGGGGCGCGCGGTGTTCGACCAGTACACCGAGATCAAGTCGGTGCTGATGGC
>NZ_AMXE01000176.1 GCF_000310205.1 Thauera linaloolentis 47Lol = DSM 12138
GCCGGCCAGCAGCGCGGCGGGGGTGCCGCTTTCGCGCTCCACTTGCGCGCGCAGGCCGGCCAGGCGCGCCGCGACGGCTTCGTCGCGGCGCTGGCGGCGGCTCAGGGCACGCACCGTATAGGTGCCGACGAGGACCAGCAGGAACACCAGCAGGGTGAAGAGATCGAGCATCGCGGCGGCCTTGGTCAGACGGGGTCCTGGTCGAACAGGTGGGCCTTGTCGGCGTAGAAGTGGGGGCGCAGGCCGCTGCCGACGTGCTCGCCCAGGACTTCGCCCGGGCCGCCGCCGGGGCGGGTGCGGAAGGCGAACAGTTCCTGCGTCTGGATGACTTCCTCTTCCATGCCGCAGATCTCGACGATGGAGACCAGGCGGCGCGCGCCGTCGCGCATGCGCTCGATCTGCACGACGAGGTCGACGGCGCTGGCGATCTGGCGGCGGATGGCGGCCAGCGGCAACTGCATGTTAGCCATCAGCACCATGTTCTCGAGGCGCAGCAGGGCGTCGCGCGGGGTGTTGGCATGCACCGTGCACAGCGAGCCGTCGTGGCCGGTATTCATCGCCTGCAGCATGTCGAAGCATTCGCCGCCGCGGACTTCGCCGAGGATGATGCGGTCCGGGCGCATGCGCAGCGTGTTGCGCATGAGTTCGCGCTGGTCCACACGGCCGGTGCCTTCGGCGCTCTCGGGGCGGGTTTCGAGGCGGATCACGTGTTCCTGCTGCAGCTGCAGTTCGGCGGCGTCCTCGATGGTGATGATGCGTTCGCGCGGGCTGATCTTTTGCGACAGGGCGTTGAGCAGCGTGGTCTTGCCGGCGCCGGTGCCGCCGGAGACGATGACGTTGAGCCGTGCTTCCATGGCGCGGCGCAGCAGCACCGCCATGTCCATGGACATGGCGCCGCGCTCGGCGAGCGATTCGAGCGACAGGTCGCGGCGCATGAACTTGCGGATCGAGATGGTGGTGCCGTCCAGCGCCAGCGGGTGGGTGATGACGTTGACCCGGCTGCCGTCGGGCAGGCGCGCGTCCACCATCGGATTGGCTTCGTCGATGCGCCGGCCCACGCGCGCGGCGATGCGCTGAGCGGTGTTGAAGACGTGTTCCTCGTCGATGAAGGTGATCGGCGTCAGTTCCAGGCGGCCGAAGCGTTCGACGAAGACCTGGCGGGCGCCGTTGACGAGGATGTCGTTGACGGTGTCGTCGGCCAGCAGCGGTTCGATGGGGCCGACGCCGACCATTTCGTCGAGCATCTGGCGGGCGATGCTCTCTTCTTCGTGGCTGGAGAGCTGCAGGCGCTGCTCGTCGCAGATGCGGCGGATGAGCGCGTCGACCTGGCCCTGCAGGCGGTCGCGCGGCATGGCGGCGGCCTTGAGCGGGTCGATCTGGGCGAACAGCTCGTCGCGGATGATGCGGCGGTGGCCGTTGTTCTCCTGCGCCGCGGTGGGCGGGGCCACATGTGCGCCGCGCGCCGGCTGGGGCGCGGGGGCATGGGGCGGCGGGGCGGCGGGGC
>NZ_AMXE01000177.1 GCF_000310205.1 Thauera linaloolentis 47Lol = DSM 12138
GAGGGCCGGCGCGGCGATGGCGGCCGTCGCCGGGCGGGCTGCGCGCGCGGCACCCGCGGGCGGCAGCTGCAGTTCGACCTGCAGGGGGTTGCCGCCGTGTTCCTCGCCCAGTTCGTGGATGCGGCGCAGGTAGCGCTCGCGCACCCATTGCAGCACGAAGCGGTTGGGGGCGATGAGCCGGAACACGCCGTCTTCGCCGGACTCGACCCGCAGGGTCTTGATCCAGGTGTTGAATTGCTGCTGCGGCAACTCCTGTTCAAGGCGCGACAGGCAGAAAGGCCAGAATTCTTCGGTCACGGCAGGTTCGCGGGCGTGTTCGGTTATGGTTGATGTGGATGCAACTGCGGCAAACCCGTCAAACGGCACGGCCCGCACAGCACGCATGCGGTGCGCGGGCGGGTGACGTTTCGTCTGGGGGTGCTGCGTGGATGGCCTCTTGGCGGCGTTCGGACGGAGGGTCGGTCGACGCTTGCCTTGACGGCGAGGCTCGGAAGCTTGGTATTCTAACTCCCCGAGGAGGACTTATCCACAGGCCTTTCCAAAAATTGTTATTGACAAACATGGGATTATCCGTTTAACTCTCGCGTTTGACCTAACACTGGCAGTCGATCATGAAACGCACTTATCAGCCCTCCGTTGTCCGTCGCAAGCGCACCCACGGCTTTCTGGTTCGCATGAAGACCCGTGGCGGCCGTGCAGTCATCCGCGCACGTCGTGCCAAGGGCCGTCATCGCCTCGCCGTCTGAGGTGACGTTGCCCACGGGCGCTGACCAGGGTTTCCGCAGCGCTCACAGATTGCACAAAACGGATGAGTATTCATCCGTTTTTGCTTTTCGGAAGGCATTGCGCGGGCGCTTCTACATGCTGCACTATCGTCCGAATGGCCTCGATACGGCCCGGTTGGGTGTGGTGGTGGCCAAGAAGCTGGCCAAGCGCGCCAACACCCGCAACCTGGTCAAACGCATCGCGCGCGAGCTCTTTCGCCGCAATCGCGAGTCCCTGCCGGCGGTCGATATGGTCGTTCGCCTGCATGCACCGGTCGCCAAGGCGACACGGGCCGAGATGAACCAGGACCTGCTCGCTTTGTTCCAAAGGCTGCCCCGGCAATGAAAACCCTGTTGATCGCCCTGCTGCGCTTCTACCGCTACGCGATCAGCCCCATGCTGGGGCGCAACTGCCGTTTTCACCCGACCTGTTCCGAGTACGCGATCGAAGCGGTGCAGCGCCATGGCGCGCTGCGCGGCGGCTGGCTTGCGGCCAGGCGGGTAGGGCGTTGTCACCCTTTCAATCCGGGCGGGTATGATCCCGTTCCCTGACCTGAGACAGAACGAATCCGATGGATCAACGCCGCCTCATCCTCTTCCTGGTCTTTTCCTTCTCGCTGGTGATGCTGTGGGAAGGCTGGATCAAGCATAACAACCCCGCTCCGGCGGCCCAGGAAACGTCCGCCGCTGCTGGCGCGGCGGCTGCCGACGGCTCGGTTCCGACGCCGTCGGCCAG
>NZ_AMXE01000178.1 GCF_000310205.1 Thauera linaloolentis 47Lol = DSM 12138
CGGGCGGACACGCGCCGGATGGCGGGCGCGGGCGGCCGGGCGCGGCGGGACAGGGATGTCCGTGCCGGCGTCGGCATCAGGTGCGTTTCTTGCAAAGGCGGAGGCGTTCGGCGATTGCGCGAAGGGAGGATGCATCGGATGCGGTATCCATATTCATGAGTCGATAGATTACAAGTCAAATAATCTTCGTTTGCCGCGGACCGGCAGTGGACGATCCTTTGCGCGTCGCAAAACGAAGGATCGACGATGAGCTATTCCATTCATCAACTGCGCGATGACGCGCAGAGGGACGCGGCGCCGCTGCTGACTTTTCCCACGCCCGAGGTGCATTCGCTGTCCATCAGGGCGCGCGCGCTGGTGTTTCACGATCCGCGCTCGGTCGACCTGCTCGAAGAGGTCGAGCGGGTGGCGGCCAGCGAAGCCACCGTGCTGATCGTCGGCGAGACCGGCACCGGCAAGGAACTGGTCGCGCGCCACATCCACCAGCAGAGCGGGCGCAAGGGGCCTTTCGTGGCGGTGAATTGCGGCGCCTTCAGCGACAACCTGGTCGAAGCCGAGCTGTTCGGCCACGAGGCCGGCGCCTTCACCGGCGCCGCCCAGGCCCGCGCCGGCTGGTTCGAGGCCGCCAACGGCGGCACCCTGTTCCTCGACGAGATCGGCGACCTGCCGCTGGCCATGCAGGTGAAACTGCTGCGGGTGCTGCAGGAACGCTGCGTGGTGCGCATCGGCGCGCGCAAGGCGGTGCCGATAGACGTGCGCCTGGTGGCGGCGACCAACGTGGACCTGGCGCGCGCGGTGCGTGCGGGCAACTTCCGCATGGACCTGTACTACCGGCTCAACGTCGCCTCGGTCCAGTTGCCGCCCTTGCGCGAGCGGCCCGGCGACATCATGCCGCTGGTGTGGCATTTCGTGGACCGCTACCGGCGCAAGCTGGCGCTGCATTCGGTGACGCTGTCCGCGGCCGCCGAATGCGCGCTGCTCAACTACGGCTGGCCGGGCAACATCCGCGAACTCGAGAACGTCATTCATTACGCCCTGATCGTCTCGCGCGAGGGCAGGGTGGAGGTGGGCGACCTGCGCCTGCCGCGCGGCGAGGCCAGCCTGTTCGCGCAGGGGGCGGGCGGCTGGAATGCCGAGCCGGTGGCGGAAGGGCCGCGGCTGGCTTGCGTCATCCGGCGCATGCTGGAGCAGGGCCACGAACATCTGTACGAAGCGGTGGAGGAAGAAATGGTGAAAACGGCCTTCGCCTTCTCGCGCGAGAACCAGGTGCAGACGGCGAAGCGCCTCGGCATTTCGCGCAATGTGCTGCGCGCGCAGTTGAAGCGCTTCGGCCTGCTCGGCGTCGGCTGGCAGGCGCAGGCCGGGGAGACCGCCGAATCGTGAGCGCGCCGCCGGGCGCGATCCGGCGCCCGGCGGCTCGTGG
>NZ_AMXE01000179.1 GCF_000310205.1 Thauera linaloolentis 47Lol = DSM 12138
GCCAGCGGCCGACGGCGCCCAGCCGGTGCGCATCGTGCCGGCGGCCGAGCGCGTCGCCGCCCGCCGCGCCGACCGCGCCCATACCGTCATCCGCCTGCCGTCCTTCGAGCAGGTCAAGGACGACGCCGTGATGTACGCCCATGCCTCGCGCGTGTTCCACCTGGAGTCGAACCCCGGCAACGCGCGCGCGATGGTGCAGGGCCACGGCGAAGGCCCGGGCGCGCGCGACGTGTGGATCAACCCGCCGCCGATCCCGCTCACCACGCCCGAGATGGATTTCGTCTATGGCCGGCCCTACGCCCGCGCACCGCATCCAAGCTACGGCGGCGCGCGCATTCCGGCCTGGGACATGATCAAGTTCTCGATCAACATCATGCGCGGCTGTTTCGGCGGCTGTACATTCTGTTCGATCACCGAGCACGAAGGCCGCATCATCCAGAGCCGCTCGCACGAATCGATCCTGCACGAGATCGAGGAGATCCGCGACAAGTCGCCCGACTTCAAGGGCCACATCACCGATCTCGGCGGCCCCACCGCCAACATGTACCGCATGGCGTGCAAGAGCAAGGCGATCGAGGAAAACTGCCGGCGTCTGTCCTGTGTGTATCCGGGCATCTGCGAGAACCTGAACACCGACCATTCGTCGTTGGTCGAGCTGTACCGCAAGGCGCGGGCGCTGCCCGGCGTCAAGCGCATCACGATCGGTTCCGGGCTGCGCTACGACCTCGCCGTGCGCTCACCCGAATACGTGAAGGAACTGGTCACGCACCACGTCAGCGGCCTGCTCAAGATCGCCCCCGAGCACACCGAGGAGAACACGCTCTCCAAGATGATGAAGCCGGGCATCGGCGCCTACGAGGAGTTCCGCCGCATGTTCGAGAAGTTCTCGGCGCAGGCGGGCAAGAAGCAGCACCTGGTGCCGTACTTCATCGCCGCCCACCCCGGCACCACCGACGAGGACATGCTGAACCTTGCGCTGTGGCTGAAGAAACACGACTTCCGCCTGGACCAGGTGCAGACTTTCCTGCCCACGCCGATGGCGCTGGCGACCACGATGTACCACTCGCGCAAGAACCCGCTGAAAAAGGTGTCGGCCGACTCCGAAGCGGTCGAAACTGCGCGCGCGGGCAGGGTCCGCAAGCTGCACAAGGCTTTCCTGCGCTGGCACGACCCGGAGAACTGGCCGATCCTGCGCGAGGGCCTGATGCGCATGGGGCGCGCGGACCTGATCGGCAACGGGCCGCATTGCCTGGTTCCGCGCCAGCAGCCGGCGCTTCCGCAGGCGGCGCGCGATGGCGCCGGGCGCGGCCGGGGCGAGGCGCCGCCGCG
>NZ_AMXE01000180.1 GCF_000310205.1 Thauera linaloolentis 47Lol = DSM 12138
GCCAGGGTGGCGGCCCCCGCCGCGGCCCTGGCCGCGCGCCCGCCCCGCCCCGCCATCCCGCGCGCCGCCATGGTGCTGTACGAAGCCCACGTGCGCAGCCTGACGATGCTGCATCCCGGTATTCCGCCGCCGCTACGCGGCAGCTATGCGGCCCTGGCCCACCCGGTCATGCTCGCGCACTTGCGCGCGCTCGGCGTCACCACGCTGAACCTGCTGCCGGTCCATTTCCGCGCCGACGAGGCCGCCCTGCAACTGCGCGGCCTGAGCAACCACTGGGGCTATGCGCCGATCGCCTGGCTCGCCCCCGAGCCGCGTTACTGGAGCGGCCGCCCCGGAACCACGCCTGCCGGCGAATTCCGCGACATGGTCGACGCGCTGCATGGCGCCGGCCTGGAAGTGGTGCTCGACGTCGTTTTCAACCACAGTGCCGAAACCGACCATGCCGGCCCCACGCTGTCGCTGCGCGGGCTCGCCAATGCCCGCTACTACCGCCTGCGGGCGGGCGACGAGGCGCATTACGAAAACTGGACCGGCTGCGGCAACAGCCTGGATCTCGCCGAACCGCGCGTCGTCGAACTGGTCGTCGGCGCCCTGCGCCACTGGGCGGCGCACTACGGCGTCGACGGCTTCCGCTTCGACCTCGCCACCACGCTCGCGCGCGACGCGCACGGCCACTTCAGCCGCAGCGCAGGCCTGTTCGCCGCGCTCCAGTCCGACCCGCTGCTGTCGCGCCTGAAGTGGATCGCCGAGCCCTGGGACCTCGGCCCCGGTGGCTACCGGCTCGGCGCCTTTCCGCCCGGCTGGATGGAGTGGAACGACCAGTACCGCGACACCATGCGCGCCTGGTGGCTGCGGGCCGCAGGCGACCGCGCGGCGTTCGCGCATCGCTTGGCGGGCTCCAGCGCGCAGTTCCGCCACGACGGCCGCGAACCTGGCGCGAGCATCAACTTCATCACCGCGCACGATGGCTTCACGCTGCGCGATCTCGTCAGCTACGACCACAGGCACAATCAGGCCAACGGCGAAGGCAACCGCGACGGCCATCATGACAACGCCTCGTGGAACTGCGGTGCCGAAGGCGATACCGGCGACGCCGCCATCCTGGCGCTGCGCGGCCGCCTGCGGCGCGCGCTGGCGGCGACGCTGCTGTGCTCGCAGGGCACGCCGATGCTGCTCGCCGGCGACGAGATCGGCCACGGCCAGCGCGGCAACAACAACGCCTACTGCCAGGACAACGACACGAGCTGGCTGGACTGGCACGGCGCGGACGACGAATTGCTGGCCTGCTTCCAGCGCCTGCTGTCGCTGCGGCGACGCTG
>NZ_AMXE01000181.1 GCF_000310205.1 Thauera linaloolentis 47Lol = DSM 12138
TGAATTGCCCCGGGTTTTGCGGAGGCTCCAACTCTTGAGAAGATGGAGCCATGAAGAAGACGACGAAGTTCTCCCCCGAGGTACGTGAGCGCGCGGTGCGCATGGTGTTTGAGCAGCGTGCCGAACACAGTTCCCAGTGGTCAGCGATCGAATCGATTGCCGGCAAGATCGGCTGCAGCGCGCAGACTCTGTGCAACTGGGTTCGGCAGTTTGAGCGCGACACCGGTCAGCGCGACGGGGTGAGCACGGCCGAGGCGGCCCGCATCAGGGAACTCGAACGCGAGAACCGCGAGTTGAAGAAGGCCAACGAAATTCTGCGCCTTGCCAGCGCGTATTTCGCGCAGGCGGAGCTCGACCGCCGCAACAAGTGATGAACGGCTTCATCGATACGCACCGCGAGCGCTTCGGGGTCGAGCCGATCTGCAAGGTGCTGCAGGTTGCCCCTTCGGCGTATCGGCGCACGGTGGCACGCCGCCGTAATCCGGCCTTGCGCGCGTCGCGAACCCGTCGCGACGAAGTGCTGGCCAGCGACATCGAGCGGGTCTGGCAGACGAACCTGCAGGTGTATGGGGCACGCAAGGTCTGGCGGCAGTTGCAGCGCGAAGGCATTACGGTTGCCCGGTGCACGGTCGAGCGGCTCATGCGTGCCGACGGGCTGCGTGGCGCCCTGCGCGGCAAGACGGTTCGAACCACCCGGCCTGACCCTGCTTCGCCTTGCCCGCTCGATCACGTCAATCGGCAGTTTGTCGCCCAGCGCCCGAACCAGCTTTGGGTCTCCGACTTCACCTATGTCTCGACCTGGCAGGGCTTCGTGTATGTGGCCTTCGTCATCGACGTCTTTGCCCGCTGTATCGTGGGGTGGCGGGTGAGCCGATCCATGCAGACCGAGTTCGTCCTGGACGCCTTGGAGCAGGCCCTGTGGGCACGCCAGCCCGAACGCCAGACCTTGATCCATCACAGCGACCGTGGATCGCAGTACGTCTCGATCCGCTACAGCGAACGCCTGGCTCAAGCCGGTATCGAGCCTTCGGTCGGCAGTCGTGGCGACAGCTACGACAACGCACTCGCCGAGACCATCAACGGCCTCTACAAGGCCGAACTCATCCATCGGCGCGGCCCCTGGAAAAGTGCTGAGGCGGTCGAGCTCGCCACCCTCGAATGGGTCTCATGGTTCAACCGCCACCGCTTGCTTGAGCCAATCGGGTACATTCCACCAGCCGAAGCCGAGGCAAATTACTACCGCAATCACAGCGAGCAGGCCCTTCCTGCCTGACTCAAACAAAACAGCCTCCGCAAAACCCGGGGCAATTCA
>NZ_AMXE01000182.1 GCF_000310205.1 Thauera linaloolentis 47Lol = DSM 12138
GGCCAGCGCCGCCCTCGCCCAGCCGGCGCCGGCCGCCGCGCCCGAGGGCCTGCGCGCCCAGCTCGTCGCCGTGCGGCATGCGGTGATCTCCAGCGAACTGGCGGGCAAGATCAGCAACCTGCCAGTGCGCGAAGGCCAGCGCTTCCGCCAGGGCGAAACCCTGGTGGCCTACGACTGCGCGCTGCATCGCGCCCGCCTCGAACGCGCCGGCCAGGCCGAATCCGCCGCGCGCAAGAAGCTCACCGTCGCCGAGGAGTTGGACAAGTTCGGCTCCATCAGCCAGGGCGATCTCGTCCAGGCACGCGCCGCGGTATCCGTCGCCCAGGCGGAGAGCGGCGTGGAGCGCGTCATGGTGCGCCGCTGCACCATCGCCGCGCCCTACGCCGGCCGCGTAGGGGAAACCTACGTGCGCGCGGCCGAGCACGTGGCCGAAGGCAAGGAGCTGCTGAGCATCTACGACGACAGCGCGTTCGAGGTCGAGACCATCGTCCCGTCGCGCTGGCTGGCCTGGCTCAAGCCCGGCTACCCGATGGCGATCACGGTGGATGAAACCGGCCAGACCCACCCCGCCACCGTCGCCCGCATCGCCGGCACCGTGGACCCGCTCAGCCAGTCGGTGAAGATCGTCGGCCGCCTGGACAATGCGCCGGCCGCGCGCGAGGCTTCGCTGCTGCTGCCGGGCATGAGCGGCAGCGTGGACATCGCCCCCCCGACCGCCAGCCGATGAACGCGCGCATGACCGGAAGTCCGGCCTCCAGCGCCCAGGCATCCCGCGAAACCCTGCTCGCCACCCTGCTGCAGTTGGAACAGCGCGTGCGCGCCTGCAGCGACGAGCAGGCGCTGGCCTTCCTGATGGCGAACGACAGCCACGCGCTAGCGCCCTACCGCCAGGCCGTGCTGTGGGCGGACGCCGAAGGACGAGGAGACGGCCGCATCGTGGCATTGTCCGGGCTGGCGGTGCCGAACCGCGACGCCCCCTTCAACGTCTGGCTGGAAGAACTGCTGCAGCGCCACGCCGCCACGCCCGCCGCCCGTACCGCGGGCCGCCTGCCGCCGCCGGCCGAAGCCGGCGATGCCGCGATGTGGGCCGAGCACCTGCCGGCCCACGCATGGTGGCTGCCGCTGCCGCTGCCCCCTGGTTGCGCCGCCCTCGTCCTGCTGCGAGACACGCCCTGGCAGGCACGTGAAACCGGCTTGCTCGCGCTCGCCGCCGATGCCTATGCCCATGCCTGGCGCGCCTTGCGCGGCAAGCGCCCAGACACCGCTCCGCAAGCCGATGCCGCACCGGGCGAAACGG
>NZ_AMXE01000183.1 GCF_000310205.1 Thauera linaloolentis 47Lol = DSM 12138
TGAAGATTCTCGTACCCGTCAAACGCGTTGTTGACTACAACGTGAAGGTTCGCGTCAAGGCCGACGGCGGCGGTGTGGACATCGCCAACGTCAAGATGAGCATGAACCCCTTCGACGAGATTGCGGTGGAAGAGGCCGTCCGCCTGAAGGAAGCCGGCGTGGCGACCGAGGTGGTGGCGGTGAGCTGCGGCGTTGGCGCCTGCCAGGAGACGCTGCGCGCGGCGATGGCGATCGGTGCCGACCGTGGCATTCTGGTCGAGACGGACGTCGAACTGCAGCCGCTGGCGGTGGCCAAGCTGCTCAAGGCGGTGTCCGACAAGGAGCAGCCGGACCTGGTGATCTGCGGCAAGCAGGCGATCGACGACGACGCCAACCAGACGGGCCAGATGCTGGCTGCGCTGGCGGGCTGGCCGCAGGCGACCTTTGCCTCGAAGCTCGTGATCGCGGACGGCAAGGCCAGCGTCACGCGTGAAATCGACGGTGGGCTGGAGACCTTGTCCATTGCGCTGCCGGCGGTGGTGACGACCGATCTGCGGCTGAACGAGCCGCGCTACGCCACGCTGCCGAACATCATGAAGGCGAAGAAGAAGCCGCTCGACACCCTGAAGCCGGCCGATCTCGGGGTCGATGTTGCGCCGCGCCTGCAGACGCTGAAGGTTGCCGAGCCGCCCAAGCGCAGCGCGGGCGAACGCGTGGCGGACGTCGCGCAACTGGTCGACAAACTCAAGAACGTTGCGAAGGTGATCTGAACATGGCCATTCTCGTTATCGCGGAACACGACAATCAATCGCTCAAGGCGGCCACGCTCAACACCGTGACGGCGGCGGGCAAGATCGGCGGCGACATCCATGTGCTGGTGGCCGGAGCCGGTTGCGGCGCTGCGGCCGAGGCGGCGGCGAAGATCGCCGGCGTGGCCAAGGTGCTGGTGGCTGATGCCCCGCACTACGAGGCCCAGACCGCCGAGAACGTCGCCGAACTGGTCAAGGGCATTGCTTCGGGCTACGGCCACGTGCTGGCCCCGGCCACGCCGAACGGCAAGAACATGCTGCCGCGCGTGGCGGCGCTGCTCGACGTGGCGCAGATCAGCGACATCGTCGCGGTCGAGTCGGCCGACACCTTCGTGCGTCCGATCTACGCCGGCAACGCGCTGGCCACGGTCAAGAGTGCCGATGCGGTCAAGGTCATCACGGTGCGCACGACGGCGTTCGACGCCGCCGCCGAAGGCGGTGCGGCTGCGCTCGAGACGGTGG
>NZ_AMXE01000184.1 GCF_000310205.1 Thauera linaloolentis 47Lol = DSM 12138
AGTTCGCACCGCTATGTCGGCGCGGCCAGCGCGCCGGCGTATTTCGCCCTCGCCGCGCTGGTCGCGGCCGCCGGCGCGGCAATGGGATGGCGCGGGTGGCGCGGACGCACCCGCGTCGCGCCGATGCCGCTGCGCCAGGGCTTCGCCGCGTGGGGCCTGCGTCTCACCCAGTACGCGTTCGCCTGCATCGCCGTGGCGGCCGCCGCGCAGCTTGCCTGGGCCTTCCATGCCAGCGCCCAGGAACTGCCGCGGCCGGACGACCTGAAGCCCTTCTTCGCCACGCTGGCCGGCTGGGCGCGCGGCAGCGAGCTGCCGGCGCTGCGGGCGGCCTTCTCGCAGTGGGACGTGAACGGCTACGCGCTGGCGCGGGCGGCGCTGTATCCGCTGATCCTCATCGGCCTGCTCGGCGGCTGGTTCTTCATGCGCCGCCTGTCGCCGCTGCTGGGCTGGGTGTCGCTGGCGCTGGCGGCGCTCGCCTGCGGCGGCGTCTGGCTCGAAGGCGGCCTGCTGACGCGCGAATACACTGGCACGGGGGTGCTGTCACAGCGGATCGTCGCGGTGCTGCCGCGCATCGACGCCAGCCTCGCGGCGGGCGCCTATCTGGCCTTGGCGGCGAGCGCCTGGAGCATCCGGACGGCGAGGACGGCCGCCGGAGGCCACGCCCTAGCCGTCGGGCTGGTGCATGTGGGGGCGATGCTCGCGCTGTGGGGCGCCCTGCTGTCGACGGCGCTCAACGGCTACTCGCAGCACGTGGTCGCCCTGTCGGACGATTGGCGGCGCGACCACCACGGCTACGCCTTCCGCGTCACCGGCGTCGAGGTCGAGCGCACGGCCGACGGCGGCCGCGCGGACGGCGACGGAGGCTTTCGCGCCTTCGCCCGCATCGAGCTGCTGACGCCGTCGCAGAGCCTGGCCAGCGGCCAGACCCTGTACCGCGACGGCCGCAGCGCCATCGAAGGCTACGACGGCCCGATGCGCGAAATCTGCGAGATCCTCGATTACCGCTACGCGCGCTATGCCGATTCCCCAGGCTACGTGCTGCACCCCTTCATCGAACGCGGCTGGGCGCGCGACGTGCAGTTGTGGGTCTCCCCCGCCGCCGCCGTGGCCGCGCTCGAAGGCGGTCCGCAAACGCCGCAGGCGACGGTGGTGCTGCGCTACTTCCCGTTCATCTCGCTGCTCTGGCTCGGCCTGGCGCTGACCGCGGCGGGCGCGCTGTGGCTCGCGTTCGCGCCGCAACGCGCCCGCC
>NZ_AMXE01000185.1 GCF_000310205.1 Thauera linaloolentis 47Lol = DSM 12138
TGTGACCTGCCCCCACTGGGCCGTACCACGTGAAGCTGTAAAGTCCGTCAACCTACGAGGACGGACATGCGCAAGAGTCGTTTCACCACCGAGCAGATCATCGGGTTCATCAAGCAGGCCGAAGCCGGCATGGCGGTATCGGAGCTATGCCGCCAGCACGGCTTCAGCCCGGCCAGCTTCTATCAATGGCGGGCCAAGTACGGCGGGATGGAGGCCGAGGACGCCAAGCGCCTGAAGGAACTGGAAGCCGAGAACAACCGGCTGAAGCGGCTGCTGGCCGAGGCTCACCTGGACATCGAGGCATTGAAGATCGGCTTCGGGGTAAAACGCTAGCCCCGCAACGCAAGCGCGAGGCAGTCCGTCGCATGCTCGAACTGACCCAGTTGAGCGAGCGCCGGGCCTGCCGCCTTGCGGGGCTCTCCCGCGATGCCTTCCGCCACGAGCCGGCGCCGACGCCTGCCACGCAGGCGCTGTCGACCCGGATCGTCGAACTGGCCCAGGCGCGCCGGCGCTTCGGCTATCGCCGCCTGCACGACCTGCTGCGCCCGGAGTTCCCGGGCGTGAACCACAAGAAGGTCTATCGCCTGTATCGCGAGGCGAACCTGGCCGTGCGCCGTCGCCGCAAGGCCAGGCGCCCGGCCAGCGAGCGCGTGGCCCTGTCGCCAGCCGACCGGCCCAATGGGGTGTGGAGCATGGACTTCGTCAGCGACGCGCTGGCCAATGGGCGCCGGCTCAAGTGCCTGACGGTCGCCGACGACTTCAGCCACGAGTGCGTCGACATCGTGGTCGACCACGGCATCAGCGGCGCCTACGTCGTGCGCATGCTGGATCAGGCGGCCTGCTTCCGCGGCTATCCACGGGCCGTGCGCACCGACAACGGCCCCGAGTTCACCAGCCGCGCCTTCATCGCCTGGACGCAGCAACACCGCATCGAACACCTGTTGATCGAACCGGGCAGGCCGATGCAGAACGGCTATATCGAGAGCTTCAACGGCAAGTTCCGCGACGAGTGCCTGAACGAGCACTGGTTCACCTCGCTCGCCCAGGCCCGCGACGTCATCGCCGACTGGCGACGCGACTACAACGAGGTTCGACCACACAGCAGTTGCGGTCGCATCCCGCCATCACGCTTCGCTGCCAACCACCGAGCACAACAGGCCAACAACGCAGTACCCTTCAACCCCGGGCTTTGTCAGTAATCACTGGTACGGCCAGTGGGGGCAGGTCA
>NZ_AMXE01000186.1 GCF_000310205.1 Thauera linaloolentis 47Lol = DSM 12138
GGAACCCCTGATCAATTGATGTTCTGAGCAACCGCACCCAATCCAGCCATTTCCAGCCGACTCCGATGATCGATTTTTCCGCCCCTACCGCTGCTTTTCGAGGCTGCTTCAGCCCCGAGCGCTCATCTTCGGGCGCAGCGGGCGGATTTCACCCATCAACGCATCAGTGCTCGCCTCGCCAGGTAAAGATTGGTCAATCCGATCAGCGAGAACACCTGAGCGGCATTCTTCGCGATCCCCTTGTAGCGCACCTTCGTGTAACCAAACTGGCGCTTGATGACGCGAAACACGTGCTCGACCCGCATGCGGATCGAAGACATCTTGTGGTTGAAGCGCTTGTTCGCCCCGGTCAGCGGATGCGGCTTGCTGGCCTTGAGCGACACGCCCCAGAACACGCCGGCCTTGCGGGCCAAGCGCTTGAGCTTGTTGTTGACGTAGCCCTTGTCGCCGAACACCGCCCGGTCGTCCTCGCGCAGCAGATACGGCAATTGGCTGATGTCCGAGGCGTTGGCCGGCGTCACCGACACCGTATGCACGAGTCCCGAATTGACGTCGGCGCCCACGTGGATCTTCATGCCGAAGAACCACTGCTTGCCCTTCTTCGTCTGGTGCATCTCGGGATCGCGCTTATTGTCCTGGTTCTTCGTCGACGGTGGCGCGTGGATGATCGTCGCATCGACCATCGTGCCACTCTTGAGCAGCAGTCCGCGTGCCTCAAGCGTGTCGTTGATGATGTTCATCATCTGCGCGCTCAGCCCGTGCTTCTCGAGCAGGTGTCGGAACTTGAGGATGGTCGTCTCATCGGGCATCGCGTCGTCAGCCAGCTCGAGACCCACAAAGCGGCGCATCGACTCGATTTCGTACAGTGCGTCTTCCATGGCCGGATCCGACAGCGCGTACCACTGCTGCAGGAAGTAGATCCGCAGCATCGTCGCCAGCGGCATCGGCGGACGACCGCGCCGACCAGACTTCGGATAGTGCGGTTCGATCACCGCGAGCAGCGCTGCCCATGGCACGACCGTCTCCATCTCGGCCAGGAAGCGCTCCCGGCGGGTCGGTTTCTTCTTCCTATCGAACGCCAACGAGGCGAAGGTCGTTTGTTTCATGGGCGCAGCGCAGATCATGACTTCAGTATTTTACCGGCTCTGAATAGATCAGAGCTTCCTTA
>NZ_AMXE01000187.1 GCF_000310205.1 Thauera linaloolentis 47Lol = DSM 12138
TCATGTCCGTTCTTCCTGCTGAAAACGGACTCTACTAACCTTCAACCGGTACGTCCTATGGGGGGCAGGTCAGACTACTGCTATTTTTTGGGGGCTAAAATCGGCCAGAAGCGGTCTGTGGCGGTTGGAAGAATCAGTCGATCAATGCCTAAGTTAAACGGGGGGAGGCACATCCGCCTGAATACCTTACTAGGCTCGCTTCTACGGGATATGAAAATTCAGATAATCTAAAACCCAGCAAGATATACCCAATTCTGGAAAATATCTGGCGTTAGTTTGTGCGCCCGAATTTGGACATCCTCTCTGGTATAGAACGCTTCTTCAGTTCTATTTTCCCATTCGATTGAGCTGCCCGGTGAGCCTTCAAATACTACACCGACAATGCTTGGGAGCGCATCGGAGAAGTGGCAGAAAACTGGGCCGCCACTCATTCCGCTAAAGTAGTACTTGTTCTCTTGCTCCAATGACGATGCCATAAGAAAGGACTCATCATTTTTCCCGATAGGCCTCGTCAACTCAGCGATCACTCCGATAAGGGGGGCCTGTAAAAGGCCGTTAGCTTCAGTTTTATGTTCGGTTGGGTATCCAAAAGCTACCGGTGACTTAAGGTCTGCCCAAGTTGGCTCAATCCATGAATCCAAATCGATTGGAGCCTTGCCTTTTTCTTGCATGTGAATTGAAGCGTAAGCCTTATCAAGTTTTACTATTGCTATGTCTGGCAGCTTGGCATCTGACAACCGAAGCGAGCGAAACATGCTTCTGTAACCAGATTGGTCGAAATAGCCAAATTGATAAATGACACGATTCTGGCCGTGAACAGTTAACCATTTCGGCGGGCTCGATGAGAACTGATAATCGTAAATGTGTGCGCACGTTACGCCGTAAAGGCCGCCCTTGTGGCTGATATAGGTGATTGTGCCATTTGCCTTCTCCGCCGTATGCCCACCGCCCATCCACGGTGGCGACAAAAATAGCGGCTCGGAGTGCGTTGCTGCAGCTTTATGCAGCATCTCTGAGGAAAACTTCGTGTCCATTGCTGTAATCCTAACGTAATGTAGACTGCATCAGCCCACTGAATTGCCCCGGGTTTTGCGGAGGCTGTTTTGTTTGAGTCAGGCAGGAAGGGCCTGCTCGCTGTGATTGCG
>NZ_AMXE01000188.1 GCF_000310205.1 Thauera linaloolentis 47Lol = DSM 12138
GCGGCTGCCGGCGGCTGCCAGGCGAACCGGCCGCCGATGCGCCCGTCGCCCGGCAGACGGATGTCGAGGTCCTCGACGCCGATCGAAGCGCTCTTCCAGTCCAGCCGGCCGGACAATGCGGCAACGGGAATACCCCCCGCGTCCACCGCGGCGGGCGTGCGGTTCGACAGGCGGAACGGCCCCGCAAGCAGGCTGCCGCCGTCGGCCGTGGCCGCCAGTTCGACGGCGAGCGTCAACGCGGCACGGGGCATGCCCGCAACGAAGGCCGAAGGATCGACCTCACCCGCCTCGATCTTCAGCGCACGCAGCGGCATCGCCTCGAAAGGCGCGGCGTCGAGCGTGGCATGCGCATTCAGGCCCTCGGAAGAGGCCTGGACTTCGATCCGCGGCGCGAGCAGGGTTTCGGATGCGGCAAGGCGCAGATCGACCGGCCGCCCTTCCAGCGCGCCGTCGAAACGGCCGCTGGCCGCCAGGGCGAACGGCTTCAGGCCGTCGATGCCGGCCTCGATCTCTGCACGGCCCTGCTCCAGGCTCAGGGCGAGTTCGCGCAGGCGATGGTGGCGGCCGTCGCTTTCCAGTGCGGCCCGCAGGTCGGCGAACCAGAAGGTTTCGGCGGCTGCCGTGGCGGCGCCTTCGCTGCCGGACGCCGGTGCCCCTCCATCGGCTTCGGCCGGCGGCGGATCACCCTGCCCCGCCTGCGGCCACTCGCGCAGCGCGAAGCGCCCCACTTCGACATGCCTCAGTTCGACCGCGAGCGGAATCCGCAGATCATCGGGCGGGACGGGGGCGGGACGCTCCGCATCCTCCGTCTCGTCGGCGCGCTGGGCGAAATCGATGCGGCCGACGGCGAGGCGGTCGACGACCAGCGTGCGCCGGAACAGGGCCGCAGGCTGCCAGGCCACTTCCAGCGCCTGCAGGTCGAGGCGCAGGCCGGCGCCGTGGTAGCGCAGGGCGTCGATCTTCAGCGGCCCGAGCAGCGTGCCGCGCCCTCCTTCGATCTGCAGCGCCCCGTCCGTCGCACGCTGGCCGAGGGCGACCGCCGCACCCAGCCCGGACTCCGTGCCGAGCAGCCAGGCGAGCGCGGCCAGCGGCACACCGATGGCGAGGGCGGCGCCCGCCAGCCAGACGCGCACGCCGCGCC
>NZ_AMXE01000189.1 GCF_000310205.1 Thauera linaloolentis 47Lol = DSM 12138
GCGGCCTCGCCGCGCTGCTGGCCGGCTGCGCGCTGCTGCTGGGCCTGGGCGCGGCCGGCGGCCTGCTGCTGGGCGAATTCGCGCTGGCGCCGGAGGCGCTGTGGCATGCGCTGGCGCAGGGCGGAGACGGCACCGAGGCCTTCGTCGTGCGCGAACTGCGCCTGCCGCGCCTGCTGGTCGGGCTGCTCGCGGGCGCGGCGCTGGGCATGGCCGGCGCCATCATCCAGTCCATCACCCGCAACCCGCTCGGCGAACCCAGCCTGATGGGGGTAAGCGCCGGCGCCGCCTTCGCCATGGTGGCCGGCATGGTGTGGTTCGACTGGCCGCAGAGCGTCATGCTGGCCTGCGGCACCGCCGGCGGCGTGCTCGCCGGCCTGCTCACCTTCGCCATCGCCGCGCGCACGCGCCTGCAGCCGCTGTACCTGACGCTGACCGGCATGAGCATCAACCTGTTCTTCGCCGCCGCGATCACGCTGCTGCTGGTGTCCGCCGACATCGAGGCCAACGGCATCTACTACTGGCTCACCGGCAGCCTCGCCAACCGTGGCTGGCCCCATGTGCACCTGCTGTGGCCATGGGTGCTGCCGGGCCTGGCGCTGGCGGCGGCGAGCGGGCGCATCCTCGACCTGCTGTTGCTGGACGAACAGGTGCTGCACGCCCTCGGCCTGCGCGTGGGCGCCTGGCGGCTGCTGTTCGGCCTGTGCGCGGCACTGCTCACCGCCGCCAGCGTCGCCGCCACCGGCCCCATCGCCTTCATCGGCCTGCTCGCGCCCCACCTGGTGCGCCTCGGTCTGCGCCCGCGCGGCGGCGCGCTCGGCCATCGGCGCCTGCTGCCGCTGGCGGCGCTGGTGGGCGCCAGCCTGGTGTGCGGCGCCGACCTGATCGCGAAATGGCGCGAGGTGCCGGTCGGCATCCTGTGCGTGCTGCTGGGCGGCCCGCTGCTGGTGTACCTGATCCGCCGGCAGGAGGACTGACATGCGCGCGTCCGGCCCGCCCTGCGCCACGCCGCCGCGCTTCGCGCTACTGGCCCTCGGCCTGCTCGCGGCGCTGGCCGCGCTGCTGCTGTGCTCGCTGCTGCTCGGCGCCGTGCCGCTGGATGCGCGCCAGGTGTGGCGGGCGCTGGCGGGCGACGGCGAC
>NZ_AMXE01000190.1 GCF_000310205.1 Thauera linaloolentis 47Lol = DSM 12138
GCGGCATCAAGGCCGCGCCGCACCTCCCGCCGCCGCGCGGCGCGGCAGCAGCGCCAGCCAGGCGCCGCCCAGCCCCGCCAGCACCAGCCCGCTCCACAGCAGCGACACGAACGGAAAGACCTTCACCACCGCGACCACTACCGGCGGCCCGCCTGCGGCGCTGGCCGACTCCGCCGCCTCGGCCAGCGCCGCGGGCGAAATCCAGAATTGCACGCTGCGGCCCCAGCCATGGTCGATCAGGGGGTCCAGCAGGTAGCCCGGCGTGGTGACGTGGCGGGCATAGCGGTAGTCCAGCAACTCGCAGACCTGCCGCATCGGCCCGTCGTAGCGCTCGGGCGGGCTGCGGCTGTCGCGGTAGAGCGTCTGCCCGTCCATGATCTCGCCGCGGGCGCCGCGCACCTCGACCGTGGTCAACGCGCGGACGCCGCCCTCGCCGCGCCGGCCGCCGTCGTCCGCCTCGCCGAAGCGGACGTCGGCGAGGCGGAAGGTGTAGCCATGCCGGTCCTTCACCCAGCCGGTGGAGCCCGCCGCCTCCGGCACCAGCTCATGCTGCGAATAGGTGTTGAGCGCGGTCGCCATCAGGCCGCCCCACAGCATCAGCGCCACGCCGGCATGGATCGCCGCCAGCGGCGCCGACGCCGACACGCCCTTCCAGCCCAGGCGATACCCCGACGCCGCCGCCCAGGCCACGCAGCCCGCCGCCAGGTAGGCCCCCGCGACCAGGCTCGCATCGAGCAGCGGCAACAACGCGACGATGTTCTGCGACAGGATGCCGGCGCCGGCATAGCTGCGCGTCAGCGCGCCGCCGAATCCGGTGCCCAGCCCGGCGAGGGCTGCCGCCAGCGCCAGCGACACCCAGCCCGCGCGCTTCGACAACCGGCGGAAGAAATACCAGCCGCCGACGCCGCCCAGCACCACCAGCGGCGCCAGCAGCAGGCGGGCCAGCACATAGCCGTCCACGTCCCACTGGTCGAAGGCCCGGCGCAGGGCATCCAGCTCGCCGCCGTTGGGCATCAGATTGACCAGCATGGCGAGAAAAGGCTTGTATTCCTCCGGCCGCGGCAGCCCCCCGGCCTGGGCGCCGAAGGCGAAAGCCAGTTGCGCCAGGGCCGCC
>NZ_AMXE01000191.1 GCF_000310205.1 Thauera linaloolentis 47Lol = DSM 12138
CAGGCTCGCGGATCGCCGGTTCGGCGTGCAGCAGTTCGAGCAGGCGCCCGGCGGCGCCGGCCGCGCGCATGACGTCGCCCCACACTTCGGCCAGCGTGCCCGCCCCGCCCGCGACCAGTGCCGCGTACAGCACGAAGGCGGCGAGGTCACCGGTGCTCAGGCTGCCGGTCCGCACCTGCTGGGCGCCGATCCACAGCACGAAGATGATCGACCCCATCACCGCGGCGATGATCAGCGCGGTCAGTCCCGCCCGCACCCGGGTGCGGCGGATCGCCGAGACGAAGCCGGCCTCGCTGCGCGCGGCGAAGCGGCGGGCTTCTTCGGCCTCCTGGGTGAAGGCCTGCACGGTGGGCATCGCATTGAGGATCTCGCCGGCCAGCGCCGAGGCGTCGGCGATGCGGTCCTGCGATTCGCGCGACAGCCGCTTGAGCCTGCGCCCGACCAGCATGATCGGCACGGCGAGCCCCACCATCAGCCCGAGATTGAGTGCGAACAGGCCGAAGCTGGTCACCGCCAGCATCACCATGCCGCCGACGAACTGGAACAGGCTGCGCAGCCCCATCGACACCGAGCTGCCAACCACGGTCTGGATCAGCGTGGCATCGCCCGTCAGCCGCGACAGCACCTCGCCGGTCTGCAGGGTCTCGAAGAACTCGGGCGACTGCCCGAGCACGCGCGCATACACCGCGCTGCGCAAATCGGCCGTGACCCGCTCACCGACCCAGGACACGGTGTAGTAGCGCGCCGCTACCACCACGCCCCAGAATGCGGCGAGCGCGAACAGTTGCAGGAAATGGCCGTCGAGCGCGCCGGCCGCGGCCGTGCCGCCGCCGGCGCCGAAGCCGAAATCGACCAGGTCGCGGAAGGCCAGCGGCACCAGCAGCAGCGTGGCCGAGCCGAGGCACAGCAGCGCGAAGGCCAGCGCGATGCGCGCGCGGTACGGGCGCAGGAAGGGCAGCAGGCCGCTCAGCGCGGACAGGCGGCGCGGCGCGGCGGAAACGGCATCCGGCAAAGGAGCGGGGGACGGCGGTACGGGGGCACGGGGCATGCCCGATTATCGTCGATCGTCCCGGCGCTGTCCCGGCCGAGCCGCCTGGTATGAAGATTGCT
>NZ_AMXE01000192.1 GCF_000310205.1 Thauera linaloolentis 47Lol = DSM 12138
GCGGCCGCTTCGTCCGCCACCGGGCTGCCCGCATCCGCCCGCCGCTCCGCCCGTCCGCCGGGTTCGCGCCGCGCCCGGCCGCATGGCCCGGTACTTGCTCTACTGAGGCTGATGAATGGCCCCGCCGATCACCTCCACGCCCGTGCTTCCGCCGCCGCGTCCGCGCCGCGCGGGGGCTGGCGCGCCGCGCTGTCGCTCGCCTACGAACGGCGCGGTGGGCGGACGGTGCTGGCGCGGCGCGAGCACGTCGGGCCGCTGGTGGTGCAGCGGCCGCTGTATCCGGAAGGGGGCGAGGTGTGCCACACCATCCTGGTGCATCCGCCCGCCGGCATCGCTGGCGGCGACAGCCTGAGCGTAGACCTGCGGCTCGGCGAGGGCGCGCAGGTGCTGGTGACCACGCCGGGCGCGGGCAAGTGGTATCGCAGCGCCGGGCGGCCGGGCGCGCTGGCGCAGCGCATCGAGGTCGGTGCCGGCGGCGTGTGCGAGTGGCTGCCGCAGGAGAGCATCGTCTATGACGGCGCCCTGGGCGAGCTGAGCACCGAAGTGCGCCTGCAGGGGGATGCCTGCTTCGTCGGCACCGAGATGCTGTGTTTCGGGCGGACGGCATCGGGCGAGTGTTTCCGCCACGGCGAACTGGCGATGCGCACCCGCATCGCGCGCGACGGCCGTCCGCTGTGGCTGGAGCGCGGCGTGCTGGCGGGCGGGAACGCGCTGCTGGACGCTGCGGTGGGCATGCGGGGCTGTCCGGTGAGCGGCAGCTTCGTCGTTGCCTCGCCGCGCTGCGATGCGGCGCTGCTCGAAGCCTGGCGCGGCATCGCGAGCGAGGCCGGCGAGGGCGCGGCGACGCTGCTGCCCGGCCTGCTGCTGGCGCGCTGGCTGGGGCCGGC
>NZ_AMXE01000193.1 GCF_000310205.1 Thauera linaloolentis 47Lol = DSM 12138
TTTTTCGGGGGTTTTGTTTTTTCAGAGGTTGTTGCTGGTCTGCGAGAGGCTTTCGGCCGTAAATGGGCCCGATGCGAGCCTTGAGGCATCAGGCCGGCTGCAGGGGGGACTCAATGAGCCCGAGCAGGCGCAAACATAGGCGTTTTGCCGCTCCACGCGCCTTGCGCGCGAGCAGCAAAGCCATCTTCTTCATGTTCTGGCAGGCGGCCGAGAGCAGGCACTGCGCCCGCACCTTGGCCAGCCCCCGGAAGCGGGCGTAGCGATGCCCATGCAGCTCTTTGGCATCGGCAAAGCTGCGCTCGACCGTTTCCTTGCGCGGGGCGTACAGGCGCTTGCCCAGGTCGGTCAGACGGTGGGCATCGATCTGTTCCTTGTAGCGCTCCCACACATGGCGGGTGAGCAGCTTCTGGTGGTGGCGGCTCTGGGTGCATTGCGCGCGCAGGGGACATGATCCGCAGTGTTTCGGATCAGAGACATATTCCCGGTAGCCATTGCGGTTGGTCCCCCGGTAGGGCAGTGTCTGCCCGCCCGGACATTGATACGTGTCGGCGGCTGGGTCGTAGCGGTAATCGCGCTTGTAGAAATAGCCCTGCCGATGGTTTGGTCGGCGGTAGCCCATGACCGCGTATAGACCACGCTCGATCAGGCCCTTGCATACGTAGGGAGTGAAGTAGCCCGCATCGAGGCCGACCGCCCCGGTCGGTAACAGGAAACGCTCACGTACCCGATCCAGTCGGCCCAGGTAGGGCTGACTGTCGTGGACATTGCCGGGCGTGACGTGGGTATCGACGATCAGTGCATGCACCCCATCGACCGTGCGGTGATCGAGGTAGAAGAAACCCACCGGCTTGCCTTCGCGCACCATGTAGCCCGAATCCGG
>NZ_AMXE01000194.1 GCF_000310205.1 Thauera linaloolentis 47Lol = DSM 12138
GCCCTGGCCGCCGACTGGCTGCGTTTCGTCGCCGGCCTGGCCGAGACCCAGGCGCAGGCCCTGAGCGCGCTTGCCGATGACATTGCCGCGGCGGACTGCGTCGATGAGGATGGCCGCCTCGATCTCGCCGGCCTGCCGCGCCTGGCGGTGTGGCATCGCGCGCTGGGGGGGCTGGCGGATGGTGCCGGCGTGCCGGACGCTCCCGCCGTTGCGCAGGCACTGCGGAGCATGCGGGCCCTGGATGCGGTGGCGCGCGAAGCCGTCGCGCTGCGCCTGCTCAGCGGGGAAACGCTGCCCGGGGACCTGGCTTGCGCGCCGCTGGTGGCGGCCGCGCTGGAACTGGTGGCCACGGTTGCCGCGGCCGGCGCCGCGCCGGCCGGCGTGTCGAGCATCGACGAGGCCTGTCCGGTGTGTGGCAGCCACGCGGTGGCTTCCACGCTGGCGGAAAGCGCTTCGGGCAAGCTGCGCCACCTGCATTGCGGCTGGTGCAACACCGCCTGGCACCATGTGCGCGCGCAATGCACGCACTGCCATTCGTCGCGTGACCTGGCCTACCAGTCGCTGGCGCGCGGCGCGCCGGATGCCGGGGCCGACGGCGCATGGCGCGCCGAAACCTGCGACGACTGCCGTACCTACCTGAAGGTGTTCGACCGCAGCAAGGCGAGGGCAGCCGACCCGGTGGCGGACGACCTCGCCAGCCTGGAACTCGATCTCGCCCTCGGCGAGGCCGGCTACCGGCGCCCGGCCGCCAACCCCTACCTCGCCCTGGCTGCCGGCGCCGCTGATTGAGCGGCTGCCGGCCCGGGCATTCGTCCGGTTCAGGCGCCGGCCGCGGCTGGCTCGCGAGCCGGTGCCTTGC
>NZ_AMXE01000195.1 GCF_000310205.1 Thauera linaloolentis 47Lol = DSM 12138
GAAGCGGCGGCAGCTGAACAGCACCTCGTGCGGCGCCGCGTCCAGGCCCAGGCGGGCGGCGATGTCGTCGCGGGCGGCGAGCACTTCGTCCCGCGCATGGCCATGGATCATGCAGAACAGGTTGTAGGGCCAGCCGAGCAGCACCCGGCGGCGGCGGTAGCACAGCGTGACGGCCGGCTCGCGCGCTAACCTGCGGCCCAGGTCGGCCACCTGCTCGTCGGGGATGTCCCATACGCACATCGCGTTGGCGCCCAGGCCAAGCTCGTGGTGGCGCACCACCACGCCTAGGCGGCGGACCAGGCCGTCGGCCAGCCAGCGCTCGATCAGTTCGATCGCCATGCCCTCGGCGAGCCCGGCCTGTTCGCCCAGCGCGGCATAGGGCCGTGCCACCAGCGGCAGCCCGGCCTGCAGCACGGTGGCCAGCCGGCGTTCGATCTCCGGCAGCGTACAGGCCCCGCCCGGCAGCGGCGCCGGGCCGGCGGAATGGCAGGCAGGCCGCCGCCGCTCGGCGCCGAGATCGAAGCCGAGGTCGATGTGGTACTCCTCTTCCAGCGGCAGCACGATGACGGCGCAGCCGGTGTCGCGCTCGATGCCCGCGACCACGCCGCGCAGATCGTGCTCCGACGCGGCGGTGACGACGAACCACAGGTTGTAGCGGTGCTCGCGCTGGTAATTGTGGTTGATCGCCGCTTCGCGGCTGACGCGGGCGGCGACCGCTTCGAGCCGCTCGGACGGCGCGGCGAGCGCGGCCAGCGCGCTGGCGCCCAGCCGGCG
>NZ_AMXE01000196.1 GCF_000310205.1 Thauera linaloolentis 47Lol = DSM 12138
TGACCTGCCCCCCATAGGACGTACCGGTTGAAGGTTAGTAGAGTCCGTTTTCAGCAGGAAGAACGGACATGAAGAAGAGCAGATTCACCGAGGAACAGATCATCGGTTTCCTCAAGCAAGCGGAGGCCGGCATGCCAGTCAAGGAGCTGTGCCGCCTGGGCGGCTTCAGCGACGCGACCTTCTACAAGTGGCGCGCCAAGTTCGGCGGCATGCAAGCCAGCGAGGCCACGCGGCTGCGCGAGATTGAGGGCGAGAACGCCAAGCTCAAGAAGCTGCTGGCTGAGGCCCACCTGCACATCGAAGCGTTGAAGGTGGGCTTCGGGGTAAAGCGCTGACCCCGCAGGCCAGGCGCGAGGCGGTTGAGAGGATGGTCGAGCATTTGACCATCAGCGAGCGCCGCGCCTGTCGCTATGCGGGGTTGTCACGCACCAGCTACCGGGAGCCGCCCAGGATGAATGCCGCCACAGCCGAGCTGAGCGCGCGCATCGTCGAGTTGGCCCATGAGCGCCGGCGTTTCGGCTACCGGCGTATCCATGATCTGTTGGCCTTGGAGGGGAATCGGGTGAATCACAAACGCGTCTGGCGGCTGTACAAGCAGGCCAACCTGTCGGTGCGCAAGCGCCGCAAGGTCAAGCGCCCCACCGGCGAGCGCCAGCCTTTGGCGGCCAGCCATCACGTCAACGA
>NZ_AMXE01000197.1 GCF_000310205.1 Thauera linaloolentis 47Lol = DSM 12138
CGCAGGGTCATGTCGTGGACGGTGATCTTCTTGCCGCGCAGTTCCATGCTGATCTCCTTCAGGCCGCCATCACGGCGCGGTTGGGTTCGAGGGTGAGGCGGCCGGCGAGGATTTCTTCGGCGAACATCTCGGCGGTGCGCGCGCCGGCCGCGGTCATGATGTCGAGGTTGCCGGCGTACCGGGGCAGGTAGTCGCCCAGGCCTTCGACTTCGAGGAAGACCGAGACGCGCTTGCCATCGAACACCGGGCCATTGACCAGGCGGTAGCCGGGGACGTACTTCTGCACTTCGGCGATCATGGCGTGGATGGATTCGGTGATCGCGCCCTGGTCCGGTTCGGTCTCGGTCAGGCAGTGCACGGTGTCGCGCATGATCAGCGGCGGTTCGGCCGGGTTGAGGATGATGATGGCCTTGCCCTTTTTGGCGCCGCCGACTTTCTCGACCGCGCCGGCGGTGGTGCGGGTGAATTCGTCGATGTTCTTGCGTGTGCCCGGGCCGGCGGACTTGCTCGACACGGTGGCGACGATCTCGCCGTAGGCGACCGG
>NZ_AMXE01000198.1 GCF_000310205.1 Thauera linaloolentis 47Lol = DSM 12138
TGTAGGTTCTCACTCGTTTTGAAATTTTTCTCACATCGGTGAAATAAATTTCTCAAGAACGGTGAAATGGACCTACCGCCACCCAAATCAAAGGGCGCCTGCTGAACCCAGGTGCCCTCTGTGCTTTTGTAGGATGCAGTGCAGTTGTTTCTTGGGAATAGGCGACCCCTTGCTTGTGTTCGATCTCTGGTACGGACTGGTGCCACGTGACCCCACTGCGCGTAATCAGCTCATCCAGGAACTGGATGCGCGGCAGTCGACCGAGAAATAGGAGCAGGACGGCGAGCTACGAGTGGTCGAAAACGTGTGGCACCATCGACGGGCGCGACACATCAAAGAACAAAGAACAAGCCAAGCCTGCGGCTTCTCGCCCTGCTACCCCCACCGGCGGCCCGAAAGCTTGGCCGTATCATCGTTTTCGCGAAAAACTCAGTATCATTTCACTGTATGCGACAATCAAGTGGTGAAGGGTTTTCATTGAAGGGTGAAATTTCCGGCGCCGCTGCTGGGGAACCATTTCACCGTATTTGAGAACCTACA
>NZ_AMXE01000199.1 GCF_000310205.1 Thauera linaloolentis 47Lol = DSM 12138
TCCCTTGACCAGGCCGGCCGCCATGCAGGCGCGCACCACTTCATCGAAGAGCCAGCGGAAGGTGCTGCTCTCCCGGAAACGCCCGTGCCGGTTCTTGGAGAAGGTGGAGTGGTTGGGGAGCGCATCCTCCAGCCCCAGGCGGCAGAACCAGCGGTAAGCCAGATTGAAATGGACCTCCTCGCACAGCCGGCGCTCAGAACGGATGCCATAGCAGTAGCCGATGATGAGCATGCGGATCATCAATTCCGGATCGACCGAGGGGCGCCCGGTGGTGCTGTAGTGATCTTCCAGGTGTGGGCGTAGCCCCTTCAGGTCCAGGCAGCGGTCAATGGCCCGCAGCAAGTGGTTGGCGGGAATGTGATCCTCCAGGTTGAAGCTGTAGAACAGCCTGTCCTGATTGCCCTTCTGCTGCCCCATCATCCTGGCCACCCCAGCGCATCAATCAATTGGGCATATTTGACCTGCCCCCTTCAGCCGTGCCAATGTTGAGTTAGCGAGTCCAAGGGTTTGGAGATTACTGGATCTCCGGT
>NZ_AMXE01000200.1 GCF_000310205.1 Thauera linaloolentis 47Lol = DSM 12138
GACGGTCTGCGCGCCGGCCGGCTCGGCGGCCAGCAGCGGCGCGGCCGGCGCCAGGGCCAGCAGGCAGGCCAGGGCGAGCGGCGCGGCGCGCGGTGGACGGGGGTTTTTCATCGGAGTCCCTTTCGGAATGGGTGGAAGCGGGGTTTTCACTTCCTATGCCCGGCGACGCGGCGAAAGGGGACAGACCAGCGAAAAAAAGATCAGCGCGCCGCCACGGTGACCCAGTAGCGGCTGCGGTAATGGACCCGGACCGGGAAGGTGTCTTGCAGCAGGCGCAGCGCCTTGTCGGTGTCGGCGAGCTGGAACACGCCGGAAACCGGCAGGGCGGCCACGGCCGGGTCGCAGCGCACGACGCCGCCGCGGTAGCGCGCCAGTTCGGCCACCACCTCGCCCAGCGGCATGGATTCGGCATGCAGGATGCCGCCGGTCCAGTCCACCATGTGCCGGCTCAGGGCCGCGGCGGGCGCGACCCCGGCGCCGTCGAACACGGCCTGCCCGCCCGCCGCCACCACGCGGGCGGCCTGGGCG
>NZ_AMXE01000201.1 GCF_000310205.1 Thauera linaloolentis 47Lol = DSM 12138
TGCGCGCCCAGCGTGCCGATGGTGCCGGTAAACAGCGCCCCGGCCAGCAGCCCGAAGATGATGAACTTCTGGCGCAGCGCGTCCGACAGGTGGTTGATCAGCACGTCGACGCCGACGTGGATGCCCGTGCGCACCCCGTAGGCCGCGCCGAACTTGGCCATCCACACGAACATGATGATGCACAGTTCCTGCGCCCAGCTCAGGTTGATGTCCAGCAGCACGTCCTGCAGCCCGGGGATGTCGAACCCGGACAGGTAGCGGTGCACCACCGCCACGAAGATGATGACGGTCGCCGCCCCGATGAAGAAGGCGACCAGCACTTCTTCCAGGCGATCAAGTAGTTTTAGCGGCATGGCGATTCCCCCATGAGTCCCGCCCTGGCGCGCCTGCTCCGGGCACGCCAGGGGCGGACCCGCTTCTTAGAACTTGCTCGGATCGAAGCCGGTGGCTTCGTAGATCGACTTGATCGTCGTCGCACCCACGCGCGATTCCATCTTCTTGTGCACCGG
>NZ_AMXE01000202.1 GCF_000310205.1 Thauera linaloolentis 47Lol = DSM 12138
TGGATGACTTTAGCCGCGAGTGCGTGGACATCGCCGTGGATCACGGCATAGGCGGGGAGTACGTGGTTCGACTGCTGGATCAGGCCGCCCAGTTCAGGGGCTACCCGCGGGCGATCCGCACAGACCAGGGGCCGGAGTTCACCAGCCGGGCGTTCATGGCCTGGGCGGCGGCCCGGGGCGTTCGGCACTTGCTCAACGACGCAGGCTGCCCGACGCAGAACGCCTACATTGAGAGCTTCAACGGCAAGTTCAGGGATGAATGCCTCAATGAGCAGTGGTTCGAGTCGCTGCCACAGGCCAGGCAGGAGATTGCCCGATGGCGACGGGACTACAACGAAGTCCGCCCGCACAGCTCACTGGGGCGCATATCGCCGGCCAGTTTCGCCGCACAGCATCGCCAGCGCGCTGGCGATGCTGTGCAACAACCGGAGATCCAGTAATCTCCAAACCCTTGGACTCGCTAACTCAACATTGGCACGGCTGAAGGGGGCAGGTCA
>NZ_AMXE01000203.1 GCF_000310205.1 Thauera linaloolentis 47Lol = DSM 12138
AGGTCCATTTCACCGTTCTTGAGAAATTTATTTCACCGATGTGAGAAAAATTTCAAAACGAGTGAGAACCTACATCTCTAGCTCCAAGGCGAACTCGAGTTGGCGCAACTATTTGTTAGTTTTCTCAATTTTTCTGTGAACCTGCAGGTTCTCAAATACGGTGAAATGGTTCCCCAGCAGCGGCGCCGGAAATTTCACCCTTCAATGAGAACCCTTCACCACTTGATTTTCGCATACGGTGAAATGATACTGAGTTTCTCGCAAAAACGATGATACGGCCAAGCGTTCGGGCCGCCGGTGGGGGTAGCAGGGCGAGGATCTCTCGCATCCACCCGATGTGATCGAGCCCGAAGTCTAGTCCGTGAAGCGTCTGTTCAGTCATGGTCGGCCTCCGCTTCGAGCTCGCTCATGATGACCTGCCCCCTTCAGCCGTGCCAATGTTGAGTTAGCGAGTCCAAGGGTTTGGAGATTACTGGATCT
>NZ_AMXE01000204.1 GCF_000310205.1 Thauera linaloolentis 47Lol = DSM 12138
GTGCCGCGCGAGAAGCTGCATGAACTGATCGCAAGCCTGCCGCCGTGCGTGATCGGCATGGAAGCGTGCTCGGGTGCGCATCACTGGGCACGGCTGTTTCAGGCTTCGGGTCATACCGTTCGCCTGATCGCACCAAAGTTCGTCACGCCCTACCGCATGAGCGGGCGACGCAGCAAGAACGATGCGGCCGACGCCGCTGCGATCTGCCAGGCAGTGCAGCGGCCCCACATGCGTTTCGTGCCGATCAAGACGCTCGATCAGCAATCGCACCTGATGGTGCATCGTGCGCGCCAAGGCTTTGTCGAACAGCGCACCGCTACACTCAATCGCATCCGAGGCTTGTTGGCCGAGTTCGGCATTGTCTTGCCGCTCAAGGCAGCTACCGTGCGCCGACGCGCGGGCGAATGCCTGGAAGAGTTGCCCGGCTGGGCCAATACGGTCATCG
>NZ_AMXE01000205.1 GCF_000310205.1 Thauera linaloolentis 47Lol = DSM 12138
GCGCGCCTTGACCGTGTCGGGCAGCAGGTGCCCGGCCGAGTCGGTGACGTAGATGCAGTTGGCGCCGTAGCCTTCCATCAGCTTCGCTTGCTGCACCAGCCCTTCGGAGCTGTTCATGTGCGCCATCATCAGGAAGCCCACGGTGTCCATGCCGAGCTTGCGGGCCATGCCGATGTGCTGCTCGGAGACATCGGCCTCGGTGCAGTGGGTGGCGACGCGGATGGTGGCGACGCCGAGCTCGTGCGCCATCTTCAGGTGGTCGACGGTGCCGATGCCCGGCAGCAGCAGCGCCGAGACCTTGGCCCGCTTCATCAGCGGGATCACCGCGCCGAGGTAGTCCTCGTCGCTGTGCGCCGGAAAGCCGTAGTTGACCGAGCTGCCGCCCAGGCCGTCGCCGTGGGTGACTTCGATCAG
>NZ_AMXE01000206.1 GCF_000310205.1 Thauera linaloolentis 47Lol = DSM 12138
TGGATTCCACCTCCGCCGTCCGGTGGGCCGGCGTGGGCTCCACATCGAGGATCACACCATGGGCGACATCGATGAGGTAATTGGTGGAGTAGGCGAAAAAGGCTGGCCCGCCCAGGACGGCTGTCCAGCGGGATTGCGGGTCGCTCAGGGAAATCCGTTTGGGAACGGTCTCGGCAAGCATTTCATCATCCAGACTCTCCAAATACTCGCGCACAGCCCGGCTGCAATGAGCCGGGTTCTGCCAGACGTAGGGCTCGTCCCCCGGCATGGCCAGTTTGGTGCTCGCCTTGGCCGCCACAATGCTGGCATCCACGGCAAACCCTTCTCCCTTGACCAGGCCGGCCGCCATGCAGGCGCGCACCACTTCATCGAAGAGCCAGCGGAAGGTGCTGCTCTCCC
>NZ_AMXE01000207.1 GCF_000310205.1 Thauera linaloolentis 47Lol = DSM 12138
ACTGGCCAGACTACAAACGGTCACTCTTGCAGCACTTTGATGGCTGCGGACCCTGATGAAGGACGCACGCGGGGAACCCATTCGTTAGCCGGCGCTCGTGCTGCCGCCCTTGAGTTAATCGGTCACGCCCCGCGCAGGTCCAGACCTGTTGTCATCAACGTTTGCCGTCACGCGGCGGTCAAATCGGGTTTCTCTGATCGGTTGCAGGTTCGGGCTGGATCAGGTCGGCAGGACAAAGGCTTCACCTCGTCGCAGGACCGCCCAAGCCATGCGCGCATTCTTTGCGGCAATCGCCACCACCGCCTTCCAGTAGCCTCGCCGTTGCTGCAAAGCCATCGCCCAGCGACTCAATGTGTCGGTCTTGTTCTTCGCTGCCGCCAACACGGCACG
>NZ_AMXE01000208.1 GCF_000310205.1 Thauera linaloolentis 47Lol = DSM 12138
ACCAGAAAAACATGCTTACCCGCGCGCAGGGATCAGCAGCTCCGCCTCGCCGTCGATCACCACCGTGTCGCCGCAGCTGCACACTGTCGAAAACACCACCCGGCGCTTCTCCACCTTGAGCTCCTTCACCGTCACCCGCGCCACCACCGTCTGGCCAATCTTCACCGGCGCCTTGAACTTCAGGCTCTGCGACAGATAGATGCACCCCGGGCCAGGCAGCCGCATGCCGAAAACCGCCGAAATCAGACCCGCCGAAAGCATCCCGTGCGCAATCCGCCCCCCAAACATCGTGCTCGCCGCAAATTCCTCGTCAAGATGAACCGGATTCGTGTCACCAGAAAC
>NZ_AMXE01000209.1 GCF_000310205.1 Thauera linaloolentis 47Lol = DSM 12138
AGAACTTCGTCGTCTTCTTCATGGCTCCATCTTCTCAAGAGTTGGAGCCTCCGCAAAACCCGGGGCAATTCAAACTGCCGACCGCAGTCGAAGTCATGACCGTTGCCGATCATGGCGACCAGGCAAGTAGCGGTGGTTTCCCCCACACCGTTCAGGCGGGTCAGGCGTTGAGCGCGACTGTCCTGGCGGGCAATGTGTCGGATATGTTGGTCATAGTGCGCAATCCGTTCATCGAGTCGGCCGATCTCGCTGTCACTGACCGCCACAATAGAGCCAGCGATGATCGGCATATAGAAGCCACTTGACCGGGGCTCTGACGGACGT
>NZ_AMXE01000210.1 GCF_000310205.1 Thauera linaloolentis 47Lol = DSM 12138
CGCCGTTGCTGCAAAGCCATCGCCCAGCGACTCAATGTGTCGGTCTTGTTCTTCGCTGCCGCCAACACGGCACGAGCCCCCATGACCAGCAAACTGCGCAAGTAGGAATCGCCAGCCTTGGTGATGCGGCCCAGTCGGGCCTTGCCGCCCGAGCTGTACTGGCCAGGCACCAGGCCGAGCCAGGCGGCGAACTGAATTGCCCCGGGTTTTGCGGAGGCTGTTTTGTTTGAGTCAGGCAGGAAGGGCCTGCTCGCTGTGATTGCG
>NZ_AMXE01000211.1 GCF_000310205.1 Thauera linaloolentis 47Lol = DSM 12138
GCCTCGCGCGCCGCGGTCGATGCGGGCTACGTGCCCAACGACTACCAGGTGGGCCAGACGGGCAAGATCGTCGCGCCGCAGCTCTACATCGCGATCGGCATCTCGGGGGCGATCCAGCACCTTGCGGGGATGAAGGACTCGAAGGTGATCGTGGCGATCAACAAGGATCCGGAAGCGCCGATCTTCCAGGTGGCCGACTACGGGCTGGTGGGGGATCTGTTCGAGGTGGTGCCCCAACTGACTGCGGCGGTCTGATC
>NZ_AMXE01000212.1 GCF_000310205.1 Thauera linaloolentis 47Lol = DSM 12138
TTGCGCATGTCCGTCCTCGTAGGTTGACGGACTTTACAGCTTCACGTGGTACGGCCCAGTGGGGGCAGGTCACAAGAAGAGTTCAATAAAAGAATAAATCTACAAATACAGAATCAAGAAAGAGAGAAAGAGAAGCGCCCGGATCCAGAGTCAGTTTTGTCAATTCAGCAGATTCCCATTAGGGAACCCCTGATCAATTGATGTTCTGAGCAACCGCACCCAATCCAGCCATTTCCAGCCGACTCCGATGATCGAT
>NZ_AMXE01000213.1 GCF_000310205.1 Thauera linaloolentis 47Lol = DSM 12138
CTGGCCGTGACCTGCAGGAAGCGAAAGCACATCAGGTAGGAGCCCAGCGGGATCGCCGAGTACACGATCCAGGTGGGCCACTCGAGGTCGGGCGTGACCGGGCCTTCGAAGAAATGGCCCGTGTCCGCGCCCAGCGTGCTCAGCACCGCGTAGGCCAGGCCGTTCTCCCACACGAAGTGCGCGCCCAGCGTGCCGATGGTGCCGGTAAACAGCGCCCCGGCCAGCAGCCCGAAGATGATGAACTTCTGGCG
>NZ_AMXE01000214.1 GCF_000310205.1 Thauera linaloolentis 47Lol = DSM 12138
CGCCAGAAGTTCATCATCTTCGGGCTGCTGGCCGGGGCGCTGTTTACCGGCACCATCGGCACGCTGGGCGCGCATTTCGTGTGGGAGAACGGCCTGGCCTACGCGGTGCTGAGCACGCTGGGCGCGGACACGGGCCATTTCTTCGAAGGCCCGGTCACGCCCGACCTCGAGTGGCCGACCTGGATCGTGTACTCGGCGATCCCGCTGGGCTCCTACCTGATGTGCTTTCGCTTCCTGCAGGTCACGGCCAG
>NZ_AMXE01000215.1 GCF_000310205.1 Thauera linaloolentis 47Lol = DSM 12138
CGTGATGGCGGCCTGAAGGAGATCAGCATGGAACTGCGCGGCAAGAAGATCACCGTCCACGACATGACCCTGCGGGACGGCATGCACCCCAAGCGCCACCTGATGACGCTCGAACAGATGAAGAGCATCGCCCGGGGGCTGGACGACGCGGGCATCCCGCTGATCGAAGTCACCCACGGCGACGGCCTGGGCGGCAGCTCGGTCAACTACGGCTTTCCGGCGCACAGCGACGA
>NZ_AMXE01000216.1 GCF_000310205.1 Thauera linaloolentis 47Lol = DSM 12138
CGTGATGGCGGCCTGAAGGAGATCAGCATGGAACTGCGCGGCAAGAAGATCACCGTCCACGACATGACCCTGCGTGACGGCATGCACCCCAAGCGCCACCTGATGACGCTCGAACAGATGAAGAGCATCGCCCAGGGGCTGGACGACGCGGGTGTGCCACTGATCGAAGTCACCCACGGCGACGGCCTGGGCGGCAGCTCGGTCAACTACGGCTTTCCGGCGCACAGCGACGA
>NZ_AMXE01000217.1 GCF_000310205.1 Thauera linaloolentis 47Lol = DSM 12138
CAGCGAGATCGGCCGACTCGATGAACGGATTGCGCACTATGACCAACATATCCGACACATTGCCCGCCAGGACAGTCGCGCTCAACGCCTGACCCGCCTGAACGGTGTGGGGGAAACCACCGCTACCTGCCTGGTCGCCATGATCGGCAACGGTCATGACTTCGACTGCGGTCGGCAGTTCGCCGCCTGGCTCGGCCTGGTGCCCGGCCAGTACAG
>NZ_AMXE01000218.1 GCF_000310205.1 Thauera linaloolentis 47Lol = DSM 12138
GTGCGCAAGCGCCGCAAGGTCAAGCGCCCCACCGGCGAGCGCCAGCCTTTGGCGGCCAGCCATCACGTCAACGATACCTGGAGCACGGACTTCGTGATGGATGCCCTGTCCAGCGGCCGACGGATCAAGTGCCTCACGGTGGTGGATGACTTTAGCCGCGAGTGCGTGGACATCGCCGTGGATCACGGCATAGGCGGGGAGTACGTGGTTCGACTG
>NZ_AMXE01000219.1 GCF_000310205.1 Thauera linaloolentis 47Lol = DSM 12138
GTGCGCAAGCGCCGCAAGGTCAAGCGCCCCACCGGCGAGCGCCAGCCTTTGGCGGCCAGCCATCACGTCAACGACACCTGGAGCACGGACTTCGTGATGGATGCCCTGTCCAGCGGCCGACGGATCAAGTGCCTCACGGTGATGGATGACTTTAGCCGCGAGTGCGTGGACATCGCCGTGGATCACGGCATAGGCGGGGAGTACGTGGTTCGACTG
>NZ_AMXE01000220.1 GCF_000310205.1 Thauera linaloolentis 47Lol = DSM 12138
TTGCCCAGGTCTTCGGTGCCGCGGAAGCCCAGACGGCTGCCCGACAGGGCACCGCTATTCACGCCGCGCAGGTCGTTTTCACCGTGCTTGCCGAAACCGACATATGCGTCAGCCACACCGTAGATGGTGACGTTGGACTGAGCGAAGGCCGGAGCCGAAACCAGGCCGGCGATGGCCAGCGCGATCAGTTTCTTCTGCATG